>JBAXNV010000005.1:0-47489 GCA_037133595.1 bacterium | reverse complement strand
CTGGTTGGTCTTATGACACCACCACATCCCAATGGAAACAATTCGACGGCACAGGGGAGAGTAATCAGACTATTGATCTGATGGAATACACGTCAGATGCGAATGCACAAACTGCATATGTAACAAACGGAGCCACTAATGCAACAGGCGGAACTATTACTTATACCGATTCATCAGGATTAAATCCACGCTCCTCTCCTCCTTATCCAGGTGGATATGTCGTACACACTTTTACAAGCGGCACAAGTACGTTTACCCCTGCAACTGCTGGAAACTTTGAAACTCTTGTAGTAGCAGGAGGGGGCGGTGGCGCCTCATCAGGTGGTGGTGGTGCTGGAGGATATATATACAACAGCTCTTTTGCCTTATCAGGAAGTCCTGTTACTGTGACTGTTGGTGGTGCTGGAGCACCTATCTCCAATGGAGGTAATTCTGTTTTTTCAACTCTTACTGCCATTGGAGGAGGAGCAGGAGCTGGAGAAGGATCTCCTGTTTCAGGCGCCGCAGGAGGATCCGGAGGAGGAGGGTCTCGAGGAGGTGGAGGTGGTGCAGGAACTGCAGGCCAAGGAAATAGTGGAGGATCAGGGGCAACGGGTGATTATCGTGGTGGAGGTGGAGGAGGTGCAGGTGCTGTAGGCTCAAACGCAGGACCCGGAAATGGTGGAGCAGGAATTTCCAACAATATGAGCGGAGTATCTACCTATTATGCGGGTGGAGGTGGAGGAGGTAGTATTTCTGAAGGAAACCAAGGAGTAGGAGGTAATGGAGGAGGAGGAAGAGGAGCAAGTAGAGCTGTATCTGCAGTTGCAGGTTCAACTAATACAGGTGGAGGAGGAGGAGGAGCTAGTGATTCTCCTACAACCAATTATGCATCGGGAGGATCAGGTATTGTTATCGTTCGGTATCTCTATCCTCTTCAAGATGGAACAGAATCCTCCCTCAAAACCGAAGGTTCCTTCGCTCTCAAAGGAGTTGCTCAGATCACTTCAAGTTTGAATAAAACTCTCACCCGCACAGTCTCCCCCACTATTAACTTAACTAATCAAAATCAAGTTAAGTTTGACATTAGATCAACAAGAACAGGAAGTAACATCAAAATAGGTTTGCACGATGCTGGCGGCATTACCACTGAGGTCACTCCTAATATCACTGCTGCTAATGCCTACCAAACAGTCTTCTGGGATTTATCTTCTGTAAATAATGTCAATAAAGATGCCATCGACCAGATAATTGTCACTATCGTCAATGCCGATGCCGCCAATACCTTCTACATAGATAACATGACTACGGTTAATTCCTTCAAAATCACCCAGCTTGATGCAAATACTGTTCGTTTATATAACTATTCCGGTACAACGCAAAACTTAAGACTCGACGTGCTTACAGGAGGTCTAGGGAGAAACTTAGGGACGCTCTCTCTCGCTCCCTCAGCTGCAGACATAGACACTCAAACAGGAATGAACTCTCTCTGGATTAATAAGACGGGGACGGGGGGGAACCTCCTCAAGCTTCAGACAGCAGGAGTAGATATGCTTAATCTTGCAAGCACGGGTACTCTCACCCTCGCAGGCAATTTCCTCCCCGGAGGAGACAATTCCTATGATCTTGGCGCTTCCTCCTCTGCTCGCTTCCGTGAGCTGTATCTGGGGCCTTCATCTCTCCATATTCAAAGCAAATCATCAGATAGCGGCTACCCATCTCTCGGCCTCGACTACGCCCTCGGCATCAACTCTGCCGGCAGCCTCATCACGAGCCTCAATGGAGTGGCCAGAACCACCCTCACCCAAAGTGGCTATCTGGGGATTGGGACAACGGGGCCGAATGCTTTGCTCACCGTTGGCACAGCTATGACTACTAATATTACTTATAAGGCCACTGTTAATACAACTGGCAGTATTCCTTTATTTGTAGGCGATACAGGTGGGAGTAAGGGCATAATGTTTGGCTATACTGGCAATGATATTCAAGGTCGTACTGGTGCTAATTTTGCAACTAATGGGGATTTGATTTTGAACCAATACGGTGGCAACGTCGGCATCGGGACGGCGAACCCGGGGGCTCAATTAGACGTAGTCAGAGCCAGTCAGGTTACGGGATATATAATGAACTTAAAAACCATTGGTAATAGTGCTGATTATGCTTCTTTTACCTCTGACGGGAACATTGTCGGCAGCATCACTAGAGTTAGCTCTACTAATGTTGCCTACAATACCTCTTCTGATCGCCGCCTTAAGGAAAATATTGCGACGACAACTGCTGGTTTGGCAACTTTAATGCAGATTCCAGTTAATGATTTTAACTTTATTTCTGACCCGAGTAATCGAATGCAAGGTTTTATCGCACAAGACCTCTATAAGTATTATCCGGAAGCGGTGCACGTTGGTGGCGACGATCCGACGAAAGATCCCTGGTCAGTCGACTATGGCAGGATTACACCTTTGCTTGCGAAAGCTATTCAGGAACAGCAGGTACAAATAGAAAACATTTCCGGGCTTGGGGCAGGTAATGGAATATCAATTCAGGGCAACGTCGGCATCGGGACGACTGCACCTGCATGGAAATTGCATGTTATAGGTCCAACTAATGATTGGGGGGCTGTTATAAATAACGGTGCTGGTAATCAATATGGCCTTTATGCTGTGGGCTCTATTTTCGCTGCGCAGTTCACCGGTCCCACCCTTACTACTGGTTATGCCACCTTCAATTCCGGACACAATGACCTTGCAGAAAACTATATGACCACCGGCAGGGTATTCCGCGGGAGTCTTGTCAGCGTCGGCACAACTTCACCGTGGACAATAGTGGCTGCCAACAGTATCTACAAATCACTAGTTGGGGTTGTATCCACAACTCCTGGGGCGATAATGGATGCCGATGGTGGCTACTCAATCGGCGGAGAAACAAAGCCCGAATATACCAACGAAAAAGCACCAATCGCCCTCGTCGGTACTGCTCCAACATTAGTCTCCTTGCAAAATGGCACTATCGACATAGGCGATGCAATAGGTATTTCAGACATCCCAGGTTATGGTGCCAAAATGGTAGTTGCCGGCAATATAGTAGGCAAAGCTTTGCAATCTATTGATACAAGCTCATGCCAGCAAACATCAACATTCGACAGTATCAACTGGCCCATAGACGACGGCAAAAATACACAGAAACCTTGCTACAGATTGTCCGATGGAACATACGTGGGCAAGATCATGGTAGCTCTCAATGCATCTTGGTTCGATCCCAAAGCGGGGCAAGATGCTGCCAAGATCAACGAGCTCAAAGATCTTGTCGCAACCCAAAACATAACCACAACCACAGCCACAATCTCAGGCACACTCAAGGTCGGCAGTATCTTGGGGCTCGACACAATGATCTTCTCCGCAACAGACAGCGGGCTTCTTATCAATCACCGCCCAACATTATTCTCCAATTTTATCGAGTTCCTTAGCAAGGTGTTGATAACAGGCGAGATCAACTTTGACGGCAAGGTAATCTTTAACAAAGACACTGGTGGTATCGCAGTCATCCCAGTCGATGCCAACAAGGTAGACATTAAGTTCGCCAAAGAGTACGAGAACCCACCCATAGTCAATATCTCGCTCAAGCTAAACGACGCAACTCAAAGCGCACAGATCAAAGATGACATGACCGCAGCAGTAAGCAATGTTACGGTACAGGGCTTCTCAATTGTTACTAATAGTATAAGTACCCACGATGTCGAGTACAGCTGGATCGCAATAGGGGTAAAAGATGCTACACGCCAGGTGGGGATACCACTACCATCACCTTCGCCAACACCGACACCATCTCCAACGCCATCTCCAACTCCCACTCCAACATCCTCTCCAGTCGCGACCAACTCGGGTCAGCTCAACTAAGGTCTATGCAAAATTTGTTAAAGTATTAAAATACACTTTATGATCATCAACAAAAAGTTACTAATTATCTCGATCCCGCTCCTAGTTATTATCCTTGGCCCAAGCCTTTTTTTCTACTCCAAGTACCGCCAGGCATCCAGCGAACTAGCCAAGATCTCCCCAGCCAAAGCCGAGGATGTCAAAAAAATAGTCACCAAAATCGGTCAGCTTATGGAGCTTCCAGCAGGCGAGGAGCCAGCCATGGCAACAGTCGCCGACAAAGACAAGCTCCAGGGCGAGAAGTTTTTTGAGCTCGCCCAAAACGGCGACAAAGTGCTTATCTACGAAAAGTCCCAAAAAGCCATTCTTTATCGACCCACCACCAACAAGATAGTCGATGTAAGTAGAATAGGCGCCAATCCCGAGGTCGCAGGTGCCGCAACCACCAACCCCGAGGCAATCAAAGCCGATGCAGCACAAACCCCAGCAACAATCGCGCTCTACAACGGCACAACCAAGGTGGGGCTCACAACAACATTTGCAACGAGCATCAAAGATCAGCAAGGTGTCCAAGTCACTGTCAAAGACGAGGCTGTCAAAAAGGATTATGCCGCAAGCGTAGTAGTCGACCTTACGGGCCAAAACTCTCAGGCAGCCGATCAGCTAGCCCAAAAGCTTGGTGTCGCCAAAACCACCACCATGCCCGAAGGTGAGCCCAAGCCCACAACCAATATCGCAATCATTCTCGGTCAGGATTTTGCATCGCGATAACTAGTTGCAATTTGCTCACAAATCTGCCATAGTAATGGTATGCTTGTTTTGCGCTCGATACGCCAGAGGTTTCACATTGTAAATCTAGCGCTAATTGTCGCGCTCGCTCTTAGCCTATCTGTTGTATTCAACTTTACCCACGCCAAAGACACAATCCCCAGCCAGTCTCTCGAGATCTCCCCTCCATCCCAGGAGGCCAATGCCGATCCAGGCGCAACAATCACCATCAAAGCCAAAGTCCGAAATAGTGGTGGGCAACCAACCAATATCAAGGTGCGTCTCGAAGACTTTACAGCATCTGGCGCCGAAGGGCAGGTAGCTCTCATCAACAACGGCGATCAATCTCTTAGTAGCTACACCAAGCTCAGCCGCGACAACTTCTCCCTCCAACCCGGCGAGTCCCAGGAGATTACCGCCACAATCAAGCTCCCCAAGAATACAGCCGGTGGCAAATATGGGGCTTTTGTCTTCTCTTCACTAGGTGGCGCAACAGATCCAGGCTCTGCCGCAGTCTCGCAGGAGGTTGCCTCACTCTTTTTGATCAAAGTATCTGGCGACGTAGTCGAAGATCTGCAGCTTGGCGGCTTTTTTGTCCCATCTTTCTTAGAGTTTGGCCCAGTGCCATTTTTGCTCCAGTTCAACAACATGGGCAATGTTCATCTCAAACCTTATGGCTTAGTCAATGTGCGCGATGTATTTGGCAACTCAGTCAAAGATATTGTTGTCAAAGGTGAAACAAACGTGTTCCCCAAAGCCTCCCGCCAAATGCACATAACACTCGACAACAAATTTTTGTGCGGCCCATATACCGCTCACGCACTAATCAACTACGGCAGCAAAAACCAAACTCTCTCGCTCACCACGCGCTTTTTTGTCTTCCCGATCCGAATAGCTCTTATTGCACTATTACTTGTCTTTGTAATCTATCGAGGTCGCAAAAGAATAGCCAAAGCCATCAAGGCACTGGGGGGCAAATAATACTATGAAGCTCAAACTCGCGCTCTTTCTACTTCTAATCTCCCTCGTTGCTTCACCAATTCTTTTTTCCAAAGTACAGGCCGGCATTGCTACCCCTCGCAAGCTCACTCTCTCCGATTCGCGCGCAGGCGCAACTGGGGTTACCCAAGATTACGCATTTACAACAAGCGCAACAACCGCCATCAAACAAGTCGATATCTCTGTTTGTACAACGCCATCTGGGTCTTGTGTCGCACCATCTGGATATAGTGCTGGCACTCCGACTCTTGCCTCCAATAACATAGCAGGTGCTGGTCGCACCACAACCGCCCCAACAGCAAACGCCATGCGTATTGTGGTAACAACTCCAGCAGCTCAAGCTACCCAAGCAGTCACCCTCTCGTTTACTGGCACCACCAACCCCTCAACCGTCAACACCACCTACTTTGCTAGAGTTACCATCTACTCAGATGCAGGTACAACAATAATCGATGGCCCCGATGCAATCGGTTTTGCAATATTAGATACTACCTCAATCTCCGTCACCGCCACAATCGATCCAACGCTTACATTCTCAATCGCTCCCGTCACCTCGGGCGCAACAGTTAATGGCGCAACCGCCAACATCACAACAACCGCAACCACCATTCCCTTTGGCACCTTGGTTGCAACAAGCCCCAAAATTGGTGCGCACGATGTCACTGTCACAAGCAATGCTGGGGTAGGGTATGTCATCACAGTCAAAGGGGCAACAACTCCAGTGCTCACAAGTGGCAGCGACAATATCGACGAGTTTACCGGCACCAACGCTGCTCCAGCTACGTGGAGCTCACCCGCAGGTACAAGCAACTCTGTCAATACAGGGTTCTTTGGCTACACCACAAACGATACAACTCTTGGCACAGGTACAGCCACCAGGTTTACCTCTGCGGGGCCCAAATGGGCAGGAACTAGTGCAACTCCAGGCGAGGTTGCATACTCTGCAATCGGTGTTACCTCCGAGGTAACCAGAATCGGCTGGCAAACAGAGGTCAACTCACTCCAAGCCCCAGGCTCATACTCTGGCTCTGTTATCCTGGTCGCGACTCCAACCTATTGATGAAACAATTATTTACTATTATTCTAGTTTTCTTGGCAGGCTATCTTACTAGAGAGTTTGTTTACCCTCGCTTTATCGAGCTAAAAGCACCCCTTATTACAACTGTTACTTACGATGGCGAACGCTTCGACAGAGTACAAGTTGATATCAAGCAAAACAATTACCTGGCAATCATCAACAATAGTCCGCGTTCGCCCATGTGGCTAATCTCCAACAACAAGGAGATTGCAACCGAAAGATCATTTGGTCAGGGCGAAAAGCTGCAAGTACTTATGTCAACGTTAGGAGATTTTCAGGTAAGCCTACAAGACAATCCAGCTGCAATCTTGCATGTTTATATACATTAGCTCTAGTATCCATTGGTCATCATCAGTATTGGGTACTGCTCTTGGGTGGTTGTCAGTGCAAATTCGGTTACCGCCTCGGTATGTTGCACAAGTGAGGCAAGCGGTACTCTAACCCCATTTTGCAAAGACCAAAGTTTGGCTCCCACAGGGTTTAGGTTGGTAAAAACAATTAGCTTTTGCCCCGACTCATTCACGATAGTTTTGATCCCGATAATCCGTTCGATGTCGCCAGTAATATCAATATTTGCAAAAGTCCCAAGTGTTTTACTACTAGGTGCTTGGCACTGCAAGTAACCTCGCAAAAGTAGCAATACCGTCACCGTTAAAGCAAGTATCACTAATACTTTCCTAAGATATTTTTTACGTTTGGGAAATCGTAGTAATAGCACAACAATTATGGTAATCAGTCCTCCCGCAAATATTCGAATCGGCGTGTTTGAAACAAACCAATAAGAGTTAGTGGCAACAAGTGCAGGTTGCAAAATTACTTTGATATTGCGGTAGCCTAGATTTAGCGAGGCATTATATCCGCCAAGCTCAAACTGCGGTGAGCTGTAGGAGGAGGTATATGACTGTTCTTCTCCAGGGCCAAGAAGGGTATTGATATCAAATGGCACGTTAGCTAGAAGTTTCCCACCGCTATTTTCGATATTTACAAATGCCTCAGGTGTTGCCGAGAGGTTGCCATTGTTCTTGATAGTCATCGATATCACGAGTATTTGGCTCCAAACATCAAAGCTTGTTGCAAAAGATTCAAGCACAATTTTGGAGGACAAATCAGTAGGGGGAACAGTCTCAAAGCTAAACAGCTCAACAGGCCGAAACTTGGCGGCTGGGGGTGGTGTGGTTTCGGTACTAGTTGGTACCGCACTTGTAGCTACAGTCGGTGTTACAGTCGCAGTTGGGGTAGGGGTGGGGGTCGGTGATGATATTGGGGCAGCAGTAACATCCACAATCAAAGGTATCGCAAGAACAGTGGGCGGGTTAATAGACATTCCATCAATATATTTGGTATCTGCAATCCCAACCAGCAACTCGTACTCCCCGACCTTCGTATCCGCTGGTATCGTCAACACCCAGCTTACTGTAGTTGGCGTTTGGTTAGTTAGGATATAGCTCTCTTTGTCAAAATTCACCCAAGAATTCCCCTCACTATAACTACTCGACCCTCCAAGAACAAGAGCCACGGGGTATGCAGGCAGAGTTGCACTACTAGTTTGTGCGCTAATCTCTAGGTTGTAGCTATGCCCTGGGTTTACAACTTGTGTCATCGATTCTTGCGAAATCGTAGCATTAAAGTTGTCTGTAAATGCCAAGGTTGGGCGAGCAAACCAAAAGAGTCCAAACAGTAATAACAACAATATTCTCTTCATAACAACTTATTTTCGAACTAAAATATAAATTGCCCGCTTGATTCGTCGTCGAAATACTACGCCAGTAATTAGGCCCGCCAAACTCAAAATTACACCTACCACAAGAGCCCATGGAAATCCCAGTACAAATGTGTTGCCATAGATTGTTGCCCCTCCGTCGAGCGAGCTAGCAACCTCAAGTCGATAAAAAAGCGGGTAATAGCTCCCAACGTCGAGGGTGTTGCTCCACTTCCGGATTTTCCCCGGCAAGATTGTTTTCTCTTCGAGCTCGATCTTTTTATCTTTTTTAAAAATAGACTTAAGAGTCACAACGGGCTGCGTACTAAAAAAGTTGAGGCCGGTATTTTTGATCCGCAGGTTAATATTCATCGATCCACTTTGGTAAAACTTTCTAGAAGTTGCAAGCTCCACTATCTCGCCTTGACTATCCTTACTCGAAACGCCAATATTGGCTAGCGCAAGCACCCCCACTTTGGTGCCAATCACGCTTGAGCTCTTGGCAATAGAGTCGGGGAAAATTGGAGTTACAAAAATCATTGCATAATACCCTCCAAGATTGATCTCGTTGGGTACTGTTATCTTGGCCACAAACTCGCGACTCAATTTGGCGGGGATAATCGCCTCCGGATCAACAATCTTTATCCAGTTGGAGAGTGGCGAAGTCTCGGTATTACTATTAATATTTATTCCTATCTCCTCATCAGTTGCATCAAATCCATCTACCGACAAGGAAACTGGTAGGGGGGAATCAGTTAGGTTTGAAACAGTTATTTTTTGCTCGCTGTTAGTTCCAGGAGCAAGTTCCACTCGCAAGATTACCGGCGAGATTCGGATACTGTCACTTGCGCTTGCGCATTTTGGAGCTCCAAATAGTAACAACGCAATAACACAAGCAAATAATTTTTTCATAAACTTAATATGTTGGCACAACTATATAAATAATCTTGGTTTTGTAAGCTCCAGCTGGAGTATTATCTGGCGCAGTCACGCGGTAGCCGATATTAAATTGTTCACTCAGAATGCTTGCATCCACGAGGTTGGTTGTATGGTCTGCAACAGGATCGCCGATACTAGAGCTCACAAATCCCGCATACTTGGCTGCTGGGGTTACAAATCGGCTCGCCACTCCTCCTAGTAGCTCGCTATCGTCTGTTGTATATCCAAATCCCGTACCGCTCCACGAGGTAGGTGAGGAATTGGGGCTAGTATAGTCGGCGATAGTATTGCCACCCGATGTTAGTGGGCTATCTGTGTGCGCATAAACTGTATAGCCATAATACGCATTAGTCGAGGTAGTTAGTGCGGTACTTTTGCTACTATCGGTAAAAGCATTTTCGCCATTGAGATTGTTAAATGTCAAAGTCGAATTGCTTATCCCAAAAGAAAGAGAGGGCACACTAGTCGCGGCAGCAGCCCCAAGGCTATATGCCGATTCGCTAAAAGCGCCATTTTTGGCTTTGACCATTATTTGGTAAGTTGTATTTGGGTGCAGGGTACGTACAAAAGATCCACTTACTCCTCCCCAGTCGGCATATGTTTGCCAGCTTTCGCTTCCACCGATTGTATGGTCGAGTTGTATAAAAGATGCTGTCACAAAGTTGTCTGTCGAGATCGCAATCGCAAACTGCGCGTTACTAACATTGCTCTCAGGTGCGATCGCAAATTTGAGGCGGTCATAGTAGCTAGCAGGGTTGGTAAGGGTAGGTACCGCAGGTGTGTTGGCTTGGTTTACAAAAAGTAGGCCCGAGTTGAGCATAAAATTACTCGAAAATCCGCGGTCGGCAGTTTGGGACCCACTTATCGCTCGCAAACCATAGTTGGTTGAGTCGGTTTCATTTACACCACCCGATCCAAACTCATAAGATTTAAGCTCGTAGTTGCTGCTACTGGGTCCAGCCAAAACCCTGGTGCAAGAAAAAAGAAACAACAAAATAAATCCGACAACTTTATACGGCATACTATCATAATAGCATCTCTAGTATGTAATATACGTCCACCAGTTATTAAAGATGTTATTGTTGCTTCCAGCATTCGCAGGAAGGTGAGAAAGCCACCATTTTTTATAGCCAAATCCATCACAACTCCATTTAGAACATGAAATAGGTTGAGGGTCACTAACTACATCAGGATAGTTTTTCCATGATTCACAGTTTGAGTTAACAGTGCGAGAATTGCTCCAATCATAATCTGATGTAGAGTTGGGGGCATAATGAACAAAACCACACTCTGCTTGATTGGGGTTAGCTTGATCATAACTAACAAATTTGTACCAATCTTGGTTTCCAGTTATACCCGAGATATAGCGCATGGTTCCCTCAATCCGATGGCCTAGATTTTCGATCATTTCGGACACACCCCGCTCGTAACTAAAGCCCATTATGTGAAGAGTCTTAGCGCAACTCGAATTTGCGATAGGCTCTCCGTTAGTATAAATATCGTTTGGTCCAGCAGTAACTGCTTCAAGGAAACCCATCCAAGGTCCACCCCACAACCATACTTCCTGGAACTCGCCATTGTTGGCTTGTTGACACAAATTGTAGTCGTTGATCAGTTTCTGATAATCAATTAATTCGCGATTACAGCTTTGGTTATTAAGACAAGCTACATATTCTTCCGAATTAAAAGTGTAGCCAGACAATTTTACAGGAAAAGAATTAACTACCTGAGTTTTAACAATTTGATAATTAATGGTTTGCTTGCTTACTTCTTTGATCGTACGTATATATTCCGAATCCAGACTTTGGGGTTGGTTGTAATGCAAGTAGTTGATAATACTTGAATTCTGATAGGTAGGATCAAAGATGAGGACAAAAACTTTGGGACTGTATGAGATTGATGGGGTTGAACTCGGGGGTGGAGTGGGCGTGGGCGATGGGGTGGGGGTGATAATTGAAAAGGGTTTTGTGGATATGGATGGTAATGGTGATGGGGATGGAGACAGTGGCGCAAGTAAATTTGCAAGCTCAGAGTGATTAGGTTCTGGTTGAGTAGTAGACCGACTAAGTTGTTGTATGTTGAAAATAATAAGACCGACAAGTATCAAAATTGCAAATATTTTAACGATAACATTAAGTTTCAACTTTGATTCTGGCAAGTGAGTTTCTTGGGGTGATAATAATTCTGGTTGAGTTTGAATTGGTGTTTCGTCGATCACTGAAAGTGATTGTATCACTCTATGGCCCACTATCAACTACATTATTTATACTTCGCTCATCCCACAATCCCACGTGGTCTCCGCTAGCGGTACGGAATACAAAATCAAACTCACAGTGTTGATTCTTTACCTCGTTCTTGTTACTATCTAGTTTAACAACAAACATGTAATTATCTATCTCGCCGGCCTTACTTAAAAAATCCACTTTCAAATCCTTTAGTTTACCCCGAAAAACTAGGCTTTCATCCTTCCAAATATTCACATTCAATTCTTGGCATAGCAAATTGTCCTGAAAATGTAGCTTGGAGGTCAAATTATATTTGTAATCAACGTTGCCCGAATTGTGGATTCTTATGCCTTTGGTATCATACCCGCCAGCAATTAAAGCACTCGTAGCAAACATTTGTGATTGCATAGTATTATTATTGCTAGCCTGGTTATCAAGCACCAGTGTGGTTGCCTTTAGCTCATTGCTCTCTATAACTCCAACCACTTTTAGATCAGCCGAGGTGTTCTGTGCCGTACGCAACATCATTACCATTGAAAAAAATATAACTCGCACAACAAAGCTCAGTCTATTTCGCATATCGCTTTCTCTTGCTGCCAAACCAATAGATTTCCTCTGCAATAATCACACAGGCCGGGATCCCAATCATAAAGAATAATCCAATGGGGCTTCTCCCAAACACAATTAGTTTGCCAAGCATGGGGACAACAAGTACTACCTTGCCGATTATTTGCGCATTCGAGGTTTGGTCGTTGTCAATAACTCGATTGGCATCGCCTTTGGTTACGAAAATATTATTTTCATGTTTCACGACTCTATGAGTTACAATCCCCAGAGTTTTACTTGCAAAAGTTATCACATCATTCTTTGTATAATCTGTGTAAGCTTTGGTAACAACCACGTCTCCAGTCATAATCGAAGGCTCCATCGATCCAGATTGCACAACAAACATTCTCCACTCACTTTGCCACTTACTATCTGATATTAGTCCAATACCTCGAAGCACCAAAAAGCCGATCATTAGAGCCCACACCAATATCTCGATAGCATTTGCCAAAAATTTCATCAGATCGTAGCCGGCTGCTGCACAAGATTAAATTCGATATCAAACTGCAGGCTATCACCTTGGATCTCATTTCCGTAATCTGCTTCATCCGCATTTAGACGAAATCCAATCATCTTCTTTTGCCCAGGTTCAAGTATTACCTGTGGCAAAGAATCCCAGAGTTGCACAAATTTGTCTTGATCCGCATTTGCCATTGTCTGCCCCGTCACCACATCCACTCCATCGATACTAATAGTAGCTTTTACGGCCTTGCCAAGATTTCCTTCATGGCCAGTCTCACCACACTTGGGATCAGCTAATTTTTTGGGTTCGTTAATACAGCCAGATGATTTATTATTCAAGTTCTTTACGCTTAGTAGCAATCTGCCAGGTAATGTACCCGAATTTTTTACCTCCCAGGTTTTCTCACCTTTGATCAAAGCCAAAGATCCAATATTTTCGATGACAAATGGTGAAGACGAATTCTCTCCCAGCTGCAAATCCAAAGTACCAACCGACAACTTGTTGCTCCCAGTATTTTGTTGCGAATTAAACAGAGCTCCAGTTAGTACAGCTCCAGCTCCAATACCAACCAAGGCGATTGTAACCATACCCAAAAACACTTGTTTTTTCATAAATCTCCAAAAAGAAAATAGAAATAATATATTGTGCGTAAAAGCTACACATAATCTTTATAACAAACAACTAGATACTTCGTCAATACGCATTCATTTGAATAAAGCGCAAATACTTGCTATCGTTAAGTCATGAATTTGGCTACATTAATCGAAGCTACAAGCTTTGCAGTTGTTGGGGCATCACAAGACGAGCGCAAAGTTGGCCACCAAATTCTTCGCAATTTACACTCCAATCCAAGCTTTACCGTTTATCCTATCAACCCCAAGGGTGGCGAAATCCTCGGCCTTACCGTAATCCCAAGTCTTTCAGAGCTTCAAACTCCTGTTGACGTGGTAGTTATAGCTATTCCACACGTTGGTGTAGCAGCTATAATCGACGAATGTTTGCAAGTTAAGCCTCGTGCAGTTGTACTTATTACAGCTGGGTTTGCCGAGGATAGCAGTGCTGGAGCAATTTTGCAAAACGAGATTATTGGGAAGTTAGACCAAGCAGGTATTGCGCTACTAGGCCCCAATACCATGGGTTATGTTGTTCCAAGCAAACAACTTTACGCAAGCTTTGGCCCAAGCGAAATCTCCAAAGGACCAATTGCTCTTATCTCACAGTCTGGCGCAATACTCTCTGCATTATTCCAGGAATATGTTTCAGCAGGCACTGGAGTTTCCTTCGCAATTTCTCTAGGTAACAGGACCGGTATCACCGAGAATGATGCCCTTACTTACGCGATAAACGATCCCAATACAAGCCTTGTGGTAGTTTATCTCGAATCAATTAGTAATCCTCAAGAGTTCTTAAACATCAGCAAAAATCTAAGTATTCACAAGCCGATTTTTCTACTCAAAGGAGGCAGTACAGATGCTGGTCGCAAAGCTGCAGCCTCGCACACCGCCGCTCTCGCAACCTCCCAGGTATTACTCGACGAGTTGTGCCAGCAAGCAGGGATAGTACAAGTCGACAACTTTGAGCAGCTAGTACGCGCTAGCGAAGGAGCCGCCAAGCTAACAGCTCTTCCAGAAAACGTGATGATTGTAACAAACGCTGGTGGCCCCGCAGTAGTACTTACCGACGAAATCTCCGAAGGTAAGGTGCCACTAGCGACTCTTTCAGCTACTACTATGCAAGCTCTCGCGGCGGAGTTGCCTGGCCTCAAAATAAGTAATCCACTAGATTTATTAGGCGACGCCACACCAACTCAATACAAGCAAGCTCTCGACATCTTGGGTAATGATCCAGCAATTTCTCAACTAGTTGCAGTCGTAACACAGCAAGCAGTTACCGATCTACCAGCTCTTACCATAGTTCTTTCACAGCCTTTTGGCAAACATTTGCTGTTTGCGTGTTTGGCTGGTGGCGACCAAATGCAAGAATATCGAGATAAGCTTAAACAGGCAGGCATACTCGTCTGTCGCTACCCCAACGAAGTTGCCGAAACTCTCTCAGCACTATTCCAAGCCAAGACCAATTTGAGCGAAAATATAGAATTGGTAAAAGTAATAGATGTAGTATCCAAGCCCTATCCCAAAGATTTTCTCGATGTTACCAACTTGCTCAAAGAGTGCAACATCCAGTCACCCAAACAACTTCTTATTTCAGACAATAGTGAATTGCCAAAGCTGCAAGACTTCAAGTGGCCCCTTATCGGCAAAACCACCAATCTACAACTACTACACAAAGCCAAGTTGGGTGCCGTCATCCAAGACATTCTCAATCTCGAACAAGCAACAGCTGCCTTTACCCACTTGCAGCAATGGGGTACTCAAGTAGTATTTCAGCAAAAAATTACTACTGGCATAGAGGTTCTATTAGGTATTAGTAAAGATCCTTTTTGGGGTTGGTATATGGCGATTGGTATGGGTGGGAGCTTGTCCGACACATTCGATGATCGCGCCTATATTTTTTTGCCAGCCACGCCAGTCGAAATTAAAAAGGCTCTCGAGCGCACCAAAGTTATTACTCTATTAAATCCTATTGCCATAGATCAACTAGTGCTCGCTGCAACCAAACTTGCAGAATATATTAAAGCAATTCCTAATTTAACAGAGATCGAGATTAACCCTCTTTTTGTCACCGACGAAGGGGTAATTGCCGCCGATCTCAAACGTAGTTAACAAAAATAGCCCAATGTGTGGCATGATAGAAATATGTTTAATTGTAAAATAGCAGGACTAGCGGGTGAGGGCATTGCAGTTACTGGTACATTGTTTGCCAAATTATGTATGCGCCATGGCTTGCATGTTTTTACTTACGGCGAATACCCATCTCTCATTAGGGGAGGGCACAATACCATTCAGGTTACCGCCGACAAAGGGCCTGTCACGTCTCAAGCCCACAATGTCGATGTTCTTATCGCTCTCAACCAAGACGCAATCTTGTTGCATCTTGAAGAGCTTACCGCCGAGACAATTATTTTGGTCGATCAAAAACAAGTCAAACTCGATTGGGCTAACCAAGTTATTCCAGGTACCATTATCGACCTACCCATGTTTAGTATCGCGGTCGAAGTTACGGGTTCACCACTTGCTTCCAACATGGTTTCCTTGGGTGCCACCTGTTATTTACTCGGCCTCGATATTGCCATACTCCATGAGCTTATTACACACATATTTACCAAAAAAGGCGAAGAGGTTGTAAGTAAAAACAAGCTCGCTGCAACAAGGGGCTATCAGCACCTAGAGTCTCTGCAAATAACTCGCCAACAACCTATCGTCGTAACTCAAGAACAACAAGTTTATGTTAGTGGCAACGAATCAATTGGGCTCGGGGCAATCGCCGGTGGGTTGCAGTTTTATGCCGCTTATCCCATGACTCCAGCCACTTCACTACTCGAGTTTTTGGCGGCTCAGCAATCCAAGTATACTCTTGTCGTCAAACATTCCGAAGACGAAATCTCTGCCATCAATCAAGCAATTGGCGCCTCATTTGCAGGCATACGCGCAATGGTAGCAACATCAGGTGGGGGCTTTGCGCTTATGGCCGAAGCAGCTTCACTTGCCGCCATGGTCGAGACACCGCTCGTTGTTATGGAAGGTCAAAGACCAGGACCAGCTACTGGCCAACCCACGTGGACTGGTCAATCCGACTTACAATTTGTCCTCAATGCCGGGCACGGCGATTTTGGCAAAGTTGTCATAGCGCCAGGCGACGCCGAAGAAGCATTCGTCATGACTCGTCTTGCGTTCTTAGTCGCCGAACAATGGCAAACCCAAGTTTATATTTTGGCCGACAAATATCTCTTGGAATCATCTCAAAGCGTGCCCAAGTTTGCCACCCAATACACCAACAATCGCTACAATATGGTAACTGGGCCACTCCCCGCCGACAACTCTTTTCAAAGATACCAAATCACTCCTCAGGGATATTCCATCCGTTCAATCCCGGGAGATCAACATGGGGTACACATCGCCAATTCCTACGAGCACAACGAATACGGCATAGCTACCGAAGATCCGGTTCTTGCAACTCAGATGGCCGACAAACGCCTCCACAAACTAGCTAGTACGCTCCAAGTATTACCTATGCCCAAATTAATTGGCCCAGCCGAAGCTGAGATTACCTTTGTCACATGGGGCTCCACCAAACTTCCAATCCAGGAAACAATCAAGCAACTTAACGCAATCCAAAAGAACAAAGCCAATGCTATTCACCTCACTACCATGGCGCCATTCCCAGTCGAAGCTTTTACCAAGCTTGCAGCCAATCGCTCACGCCTAATAATGGTCGAGGGCAATGCCACCAGGCAGGCAGAGCGCCTTATTCGCGAAGCAACAGGTATTATTTTTAATGAACGCATAAATAGATACGACGGCAGACCTTTTTACCCCGAAGATATTGTAAATTACATTAATCAAGGAGCCAAGCAATGAGCGATGCCTTAGTCCGCACTCCCGTTTTCCCAACATGGTGTCCAGGGTGTGGCAACTTTGGTATTTGGGGAGCATTCAAAATGGCTCTCAAAGAGCTTGCCATCCCCGAGGAAAAGCTCGTTGTTGTGTTTGATGTAGGTTGCAGTGGCAACATGACCGACTTTGTTCCAGTCTTTGGTTTTCACGCTCTGCACGGTCGCTCAATCCCAATTGCCGAAGGGATTTCTATGGCCAACCACGACCTTACGATTATTGTAATCGGTGGCGATGGTGGCATCTATGGCGAGGGGATGGGACACTTTATCTCAGCTTGCAAAGGCAACCACAACATCACTCTTCTTGTTCACGACAATCAAACATACGGTCTTACCAAAGGCCAAACTTCCCCAACAACCTGTAAAGGTGTCAAGACTGGCTCAACTCCACAGGGGGTTATTGAAGAACCAATCAATCCCATTGCCATGGCAATAACCGCCAAAGCCACCTGGGTAGGTCGAAGCTACGCCACCAATATCCCTTTCACCAAAGATATGATCATCAAAGCCATCAAGCATCAAGGTTTTTCTGTCCTCGATATTTTCCAGCCTTGCGTAACATTTAACAAACTCAATACGCAAGCTTGGTTTAAGGAAAGGATCACGCAACTCCCCACAGAATACAAGCCAGATAGTCGGCTCGAGGCCTGGGAATTGGCCGAGCAAGAAGACAAGCTCCCGATAGGTGTTTTTTACGAAGATAGTGTTGCCCAGCCATACCACGAGTTGTTACCACAACTTGGGGAGAAGACTCTCCAAAGCCAATTTGCCACTCAGCTGGATTTAACGCCAGCAATGAGCGAATTTGCCTAAATTAATAAATGTTCTATACTCAAATTGATATGACCAAAAAAATCCTCATAGTCGAAGACGACCCATTACTCTTCCAGCTATATCAGGAAATGTTCAAGCGCGAAAATGTCACAACCATCAACGCTACTAATGGACATGATGCAGTTTCACAAATCAAAACAGACAAACCAGATCTTATTATCCTAGACATTATGCTCCCGGGGGGTATGAATGGTTTTGATATCTTAGAAAAAATTGAGGCAGATCCCGCCACTCAGCCAATCCCCGTGATCATTCTTACAAACCTAGATTCCGAAAAGAATGTAGCCAATCAAATTGGAGCCAAAAAATATCTTGTCAAAGTCAATACTACCAAAGAAGAATTACTCAATACTGTGATGCCGTATCTAAGGTAATTCCAAAATCCCCTTAATCTTTTCAACTATACTTTCGAGTGAGCTATCGGCTTTCATCAAATAATATGAAGGGTGATCGACCAATATCTGCATAAGCTGCGCGTCGCTGTTATCATAATTGGACAAAATAATAATCGGCACGCTCGTACCCCACGTATCTCCGCGCAATTTGTGTATCATTGCCATTCCATCCATTTTGGGCATTCGCACATCCGTAACAATAATATCAGGGTGTTCGTCGAGCGCAATCTTTAGGCCTTCATAGCCATCACTAGCTTCTAGTATCGTGAGTCCATTTTGTGCAAAGCAATCGCTTAGCACCTTACGCTGTAATACCTCATCCTCAACAATCAAAATTTTCTTTTGCACAACTACAAGTTAATTACTATTCACACGCAATGTCAAGACCAATGTTATACTATATTCAGCATTCATTCAGTTGATTTACCTATATAAAATTTATGAAAAAATATATACAAATTTCACTAGTTCTCGCATTTTTTGCTTTTCTAGTTATTATAAAAAGCAAATTTTCGACAAACCCCCCTCTAAATCTAGGCGCAGAAGATGACAATCGCAATCGTCGTATAATTGCTCCTGCCGCAAATTTAGTTCCTTCAACATCTCCCGTAACAGCCACAATTCCCGTAGCAGCCACAACAACTCCCAAACCGACAGTGGCCAAAAGCACGAGCTTCAAAGACGGCATCTACAAAGGTAGTATTGCCGACGCGTATTACGGTTTTGTCCAAGTCCAAGCGACCATCCAAAAAGGCAAAATAACCGATGTCACTTTCCTTCAGCACCCAAGCGGCAATCGCACTTCACAACGCATCAATGATCAAGCTATGCCATATCTTACCCAAGAAGCAATCCAAGCTCAAAGCGCCAACGTCAATACTATTTCTGGGGCGTCTGCAACAAGTGGGGCATTTATAGAATCGCTCAAATCAGCCCTACAACAAGCGATCTAAATTATGCAATATCAATGGAAATCGATGTCGATGCCAGCCAAACTTCAGATAGCCAAAGGTAGAGATACAGCTAAGATTTACAAACAAATTGTCGAGCTCTATAACAAAATTGATCAAGATTTTAGTATGTATCGCCCAGATAGTTTAATCAACAAATACAATCAAGGTCTTATCGAGCTTACTGATTACCCCGAACTCAAATTTATCCTCAATGAATGCGACAGAACCAAAAAAGAAACCGCTGGATATTTTGACATAGAAACAAGTGGTGTCAAAGATCCGACAGGCCTAGTCAAAGGCTACGCGATTAGTCAGGCTGCCAAGCTCTTGCACGATAATGGCTATCATGATTTTTTGGTCGAAATAGCCGGGGATATACAAACAAGTGGTGTAAGTGATACCAAAGAACCCTGGGCCATTGGGATCGAAAATCCATTTGCACTAGGCGAGATTATCAAGGTTGTACATCTCTCAGGAGAGGGCATTGCCACATCTGGCACTTCAATACACAAGGATCACATAATAAATCCACATACCAAAAAAGCCACAAGTGAAATAGCTAGCCTTAGCATTATTGCCAGAGATGTCTACGATGCAGATCGTTATGCAACTGCAGCCTTTGCAATGGGACAAAAGGGGATAGAATGGGTAAGCAAGATCCCAAGTCTTGCAGGGTACATGATTACTCTCGATCACCAAGGAGTAATGACCAATCATTTTAAACACTATGTTTAACAAATACTTAAGTCATATCACCATGTACAGGCTTACCATCTACTACTTAGGTGGGCTCATTTTGGTTGCAACAGTTCTAAGCTTTTTCAAGGTACTTGCCTATGATCCACTCGACATTCTTATTATCACCGCCGAGGTAGTAGGGGGCTGTCTACTTGCCAACCAAATTCTTTCAGATATTTTTCACGCCAATAGCAACATCGAATCAACAATTATTACTGCCCTAATTCTCTCACTGCTAATTACCCCCAAGTTCCCAATTAGCTTTGTTCCAATAGCCGTTGCCGGCGCTTTTGCAATTGGCTCCAAGTATCTGGCTACAATTCTCGATCATCATGTTGTCAATCCTGTTGCCGCAGGGCTTATTGCCTTAGCTCTTCTTACCGATACCAATGCCACTTGGTGGGTTGGCACCCCCGCATTATTACCGTTCGTAATTATCGGCGGCTATCTCATTATCAAAAAGGTAAATAGGCAAAAGATGGTACTTCAATTTTTACTTACTTTCTGGGCAATTGTTGGCATTGCTGCTTTGGTCCGCACTGGTTCGCCCATGTCTGTTCTTAATGCATGGTGGATGAGCTTCTCACATACTGCGCTAATATTTTTTGCAGTAGTCATGTTTACCGAGCCCGCAACTTCTCCAGGAACAGATAAGAAGAGGGGATATTTTGCACTTCTTACTGCCGCTCTTTACGCAACTCCCCAGCTCAACATCCTTGGCCTCGTTGCAACTCCCGAGATAGCCTTGGCTCTTGCCAATGTTTTTTCTTTTGTAATCAATCCTCAATATCGCTTTGTGCTCAAGCTCAAAAGTAAAAAGTTGATTGCCAAAGATACCTACGAGTTTATCTTCGAAAAACTTCCCGATCTCAAATATCTTTCTGGACAATATATGGAGTGGACTCTCCCACACGATCCAATGGACAATCGCGGCAACAGGCGCTACTTTAGCTTATCTTCCACAGCTCAAGAAGAACCAGCTTTTGCCATCAAGTACTACGAGCCCCCAAGTAGCTACAAAAAACACTTACTCCAAATCCCAGTTGGCGCCACTCTTTCGGCCAACAATCTCGCAGGGGACTTTACTCTCACCTCCCAAGATTCACCCCTCGTTTTTATTGCTGGCGGGATTGGGATTGCGCCTTTTCGCGCCATGATCAAAGAAATTGTTGACTTGCAAAAGCCTGTACAAATAGACCTTATCTACATCAACAAAACAGCCGACGAAGTTGCCTATTTTGATCTTTTGCAACAAGCCAAAAAGTTTGGCGTAAATACTCATTTTGTCCTAACAGACAAGGCAAATCTCCCGACTCCATGGCACGGCTTTGTTGGGCATCTCACAGCCGAGATGATCAAGCAAGTCGTCGCCAACTATTCCCAAGCTACTTACTATATTTCGGGCCCTCAGGGCCTAGTCGAAGCTAGTGAGCAGATATTAAAAGAGCTTCAGATCCCACACAAACAGATCGAGACCGATTTCTTCCCAGGTTACTAACAGGCGGGCGGGTATGCGCAAATATAATTTCCTGTTAATATTAATCTGCCATGCGTAAAAGATTATTTATAGTCTCGTTATTTGTTGTATTCTCCTTTGCGGTTTTTCGGATCAGTACAACAGTACTTGCAGAACAATCAGGTAGTTCTCCAGAGTCTGGAGTAACATCTCGTCTCAAAACAATTTCAGATGCTCTCGTTACATTGGGACATGGCTCAACCTCTGCAGGTGCTTGGGGAGATTGGGGTGCCATGTGGAATAGGATATACTCTGCTGCAACTTGGACTCCAGAGGGAGACGCGACTGTTGCAGATTGCAAAGTCGGAAAGACGTTTTATTCAACAGATAGTCGAACCCAAAAGACATGCATTGGCTTGTTGGATGGTTCTGTGTGCACCTCGTCGACAGAATGTTTATCGGGCAATGCTTGTACAACTTTCTATCAAGATTCTGATGGTGATATTTATGGTAATAATTCTGTAACAACTAAAAGATGTGGGACTACCTATACGGGATATGTGACCAGTAACACGGATTGTAATGATGCAGACAGTGCAATTTCTAGAACTATTAGTCCAGCAAAATATTTAGATGCAGATATTGATACTTATGGAACAGGCGCACTTACCTCTTGTGCTCCACAAACTGGAAATTATACTGCATCGAATAACACTGATTGCAATGATGCCTCAGCTGCAATTAAAACAACAAATATTACTGGTGGATCAATAACAACATCAGGTGGTTACAAAATACATACATTTATTGGTAGTGGACCATTAACGGTAAGTTGCCCAAATAGTATTAGTACAGAATATTTAGTGGTGGGTGGTGGTGGTGGAGGGGCTAATGGCGTTGCTAATGGCGGTGGTGGTGGAGGAGGAGGCGCCGGAGGGTATGGAACAGGAACTACGAATATTATAAATACGTCTTATTCAATAGTCGTTGGGTCCGCTGGTTCAATTCATAGTGCTGGAGGTAACAGCTCATATAATTCAATAACTATGTATGGCGGGGGAAGAGGTGGAACTGGTGGAGGACCGGGAGAGGCTGGTGGTTCTGGAGCAAGCGGAGGGGGTGGTGGTGGATATAATAGTACGGGAGGAAGCGCAACTCCCGCTGGACAAGGTAATATTGGTGGAAATGGTTGGGATTGGACTGGTTGTTATGCTGGAGGCGGTGGGGGTGGCTTGTCTTCTGTTGGAGGAAATGGTTTGTCTGGTTCTCCTGGTGGTGCTGGAACTACAAATTCTATTTCTGGTTCATCAGTCACTTATGCGTCTGGAGGAAATGGAGGTACTTGTGGAACAACTCCTGGCGCAAGTTCAACTGTTATTGGCGGAGGAGGAGGTGGCGGTGGTAACGGTGGGGCTAGTGGTGGGTCTGGTGGTTCCGGTATCGTCATTGTCCGCTACCTCGATCCATAAAAACTCAATATTCCGCGCCAATTGATGTTATACTCAAACCATTATTCCAAACATTTAGGAGTTAATCATGGCTAGCGACAAACAACCCACAGTTACCGAATTAGCAAGCAAGCTCGAAGTTCAATTAGAAGAATTTTTTGTCAAAAAAGTTCCAGCTCTCCCAGAAAATGTCAAAGAAATAATCGTCAAAATTAGCCCTTGGTTTGCAGTTGTTTCGATGATCTTTTTACTCCCACTAATTTTGGGCGCGCTCGGCCTATCAGCCATTCTTCTGCCAGCAAGCTTTTTGGGCGGTTTCACCATGGGTGTTTCTAGCATCATTGGCCTTGTCTTCTCGATAGCTCTTATCGGGATCAATTTGATAGCGATCCCAGGACTTTTCAAACGCCAAGCCAAAGCATGGAAGCTTATGTTTTACTCAGTCCTATTGTCTGCCGTCCAAAACATCCTCACCTTCAATATTGGTGCTCTCGTAATCGGCGGGGCAATTGGTTGCTACTTCCTTTTCCAGGTCAAAGACAAGTACAACAAATAAGACATGCTGCCAATTATCCTTACGGGGAGCATAAGCATCGATCGGATAATGAACTTTGCTGGTCGCTACCAGGATCTTATTCAACCCGACAAGATACACGTTCTTAGCCTTTCGGTTCTCATCGATAATCTTACCGATAGTCGCGGTGGCACTGCAGGGAATATTGCCTACAACCTTGGTCTTCTAGGGGATCATCCAGTTCTCCTTGGTTCAGTAGGGCCCAATACACAAAGCTATATAGCAGACTTGCAACAGCTAGGCATCGACACCAGCTACGTGCACAAAAGCCATCTTCCAACTGCAACCTTTACGGTACTGACTGATCAGAGTAACAATCAAATTGGTGGGTTCTACTCTGGAGCTATGAGCGATAGCGATAGTCTCAGTATCGACCCATGGCTTACCCAAAATCCCATCATTGTAATATCGGCAAATGACCCCAAATTAATGAGAAGATTTACCGACATCTGCAAGCAACACAATCTCAGAATGATATATGATCTAGGGCAACAAGTCAGCAACGTCAGTAAAGAAGACCTTCTGGCTGGAATCTCTGCTGCCCAGATCCTTATTCTCAACGATTATGAATTGGGTGTACTCAGTGTCAAAACTGGCATATCCGAATCAAACATCAAAAACAAAGTTCCCATCGTTATTACCACTCTAGGTGAAAAAGGCTCCATTATCGAAGGAAAGGATATCAAAGAACCTATCCTCATAAAAGCCGTCTCAGGCATTATTCCACTCGACCCAACTGGGGCAGGCGACGCCTATCGTGCTGGGTTTCTCCATGGTTTCGTCAGAAACATGGAATTAAAAATATGTTGTCAGCTTGGTAGCTGCTTAGCTGCTTACACTGTCGAAAAAGCGGGTACCCAAACACACCACTTTACTATGGAAGAGTTTAGTCAACGATATTTAGATTCATATAAGGAGAACTATGCTTCGCACAACTGAAAAAAATTTAAAATCCGCGAAATCCGCCTTAGGCGGAACAGACTACAAAGTAGCCGACATAAGTCTTGCAAAGTGGGGCAGAGATGAGATCAAACTTGCCGAGCGCGAAATGCCAGGACTAATGTACCTAAGAGAAGAATATGGCAAGAAAAAGCCGTTAAAAGGTGCACGTATTGCTGGCAGTTTGCACATGACTATTCAAACCGCCGTACTTATCGAAACGCTTCAAGCGCTAGGTGCTTCAGTTCGTTGGGCCAGTTGCAACATATTTAGCACAGTCAACGAAGCTGCTGCAGCTATTGCCGCTATTGGCACTCCAGTTTTTGCGTGGAAAGGAGAAACTGAGAAAGAATATTGGTGGTGTACCGAACAAACGCTCAAGTTTGAAGATGGTCTTGGACCCAACATGATTCTCGATGATGGTGGTGATCTCACAGGCCTAATCCATAGTAAGTATCCCAAAATGCTAGTAGATATCAAAGGGATTTCTGAGGAGACAACAACTGGCGTTCACCATCTTTATCAAATGCTCGGTGAAAACAAACTCAAAGTTCCAGCGATTAATGTCAACGACAGTGTTACCAAAAGCAAATTCGACAACAAATATGGCTGTCGCGAAAGCTTAGTAGACGGCATCAAACGCGCTACTGATATTATGCTCGCAGGCAAGGTAGCCGTTGTCGCAGGATTTGGCGATGTTGGCAAGGGTTGTGCTCAAAGTTTGCAGAGTTATGGCTGTCGAGTTCTCGTCACCGAAACTGATCCAATCTGCGCTTTACAGGCATTAATGGAAGGTTTCCAGGTAATTACAATGGACGAAGCAAGTAAAATTGCCGATATTTTTGTAACTGCCACGGGCAACAAAGACATCGTCACCCTCAAACATATGGAAAATATGAAGGATGGTGCAATTGTCTGCAACATTGGCCACTTCGATGTAGAGATTCAGGTTGCAGCATTAAATGATGTAAAAGGCATGAAAAAGAAAACAGTAAAACCTCAAGTTGATCTTTATACCTTCCCCGATGGTCATCAAATAATCTTGTTGGCCGAAGGTCGCCTAGTCAACCTTGGTTGTGCCCATGGTCATCCAAGTTTTGTCATGAGCAATAGCTTTACCAATCAAGTTTTGGCACAAATTGAACTTTGGACCAAGCCATATAGTGTTGGTGTTTACATGCTACCAAAACATTTGGATGAAAAAGTGGCAGAGTTGCATGTCAAGGCGCTTGGCGGTCACCTCACCAAACTGACCAAAGACCAATCTAGCTACCTGGGAATCTCACCCAAAGGTCCTTTCAAACCAGATCATTACAGGTACTAGATCCAAACGCAGCGCTCTACCAACTATACCCGAAAGCTGATATACTGATCAGTCATGCAATTTAAGCTCAAAAGTCCGTATCAGCCAACAGGTGATCAGCCTCAAGCCATTGAGGCCCTCGTTTCTGGTATCCAATCAGGAGTGCGCGATCAGACGCTTTTGGGTGTAACCGGCAGTGGCAAGACCTACACAATGGCCAATGTGATTGAGACTACTCAAAAACCAACTCTCATAATCTCTCACAACAAAACTCTCGCCGCCCAACTTTATCAAGAGATGCGCGATTTCTTCCCCGACAACGCCGTTAGTTACTTTGTAAGTTACTACGATTATTATCAACCAGAGGCCTACGTCCCAAGTAGCGATACTTATATCGAAAAAACAGCCGACATCAACGACAAAATCGACAAGCTCCGTCTCCAAGCCACAACCAATATTATGAGTCGAAAAGATGTTATTGTCGTTGCCTCTGTTTCCTGCATCTACAACATCGGCAATCCAGCCGAATATGGCAAGTTCGAGTTGCCGATCTTCCGTACTCTTTTGTCAACCTGGCAACAACTCGCAACCAAACTTATCACCATGCAGTACCAAAGGTCAGAATTTGAGTTCTCACGTGGCACTTTCCGACTAAGAGGCAATGCCATGGATATTTATCCTGCCTACCAAGACACCGCATATCGCATCACTTTTGGCCTAGACTCCGTTACCGATATTTCTGCCTTTGATCCAATCTCTGGCTTACCCATCCTCGAAAAAATAGGCGGGGAGGGTATTGTTATTTATCCAGCCAAGCACTATCTCCTCGAAAAGTCTCGTTTTGCCGAAGTAGAAGACGAAATGCGAAGAGATCTGGCCCAAGAATACGAGTCAATGAAGTCACGCGGCAAACTCGTTGAGGCCCAAAGGCTACTTCAGCGCACCAACTACGATTTTGAAAGTATCAAAGAGCTAGGTTATGTCAACGGCATCGAAAACTACAGTCGCTACTTCGACGGCAGGCTCCCTGGTGAAAGACCATATTCCATGCCCGACTTCTTCAACTTTGCCTACAAAAATGACTGGCTCACAATCATCGATGAGTCACACATGACTATCCCTCAAATTAGAGGTATGTACAACGGCGATCAGGCTCGCAAAAAAACTTTAATCGACTTTGGTTTTCGTATGGCTGCAGCAATCGACAATAGGCCACTCAAGTTCGATGAGTTCTACTCTCTACCACCTCATCTTCTCTACGTTTCGGCAACCCCAGATCCCTGGGAGCTAGATCTTAGCAAAGGCCACATTGTCGAGCAGCTTGTCAGGCCAACTGGTATTGTCGACCCACTAATAGAGATCCGTCCTGTCGGCAACGAGATTCAGGATGTTATAGAAGAGATCAAGATTAGAGCCGCCAAAGGCGAAAGAACTCTTGTAACAACATTAACCAAAAAAACTGCCGAGGACCTTGCCAATTATCTTGGCGAGCAAAATGTCCGCGCCAAGTATCTCCACTCCGACATCAAAACTCTCGAGCGCACCGATATTCTTGATGCACTGCGCAAAAATGAGTTCGACGCCCTCATTGGTGTCAATCTTCTGCGCGAAGGCTTGGATCTCCCCGAGGTCACTCTTGTTGCAATACTCGACGCCGACAAAGAGGGGTTCCTCCGCTCTCGCGTCTCCCTAATTCAAACAATGGGTCGTGCCGCAAGAAATATCAAAGGCGAGGTTATCATGTATGCCGATAGGATAACTGGCTCCATGGCCGCCGCAATCGAGGAAATTGGCCGCCGCAGGCAATATCAAATAGCATACAACGCCAAACACAACATAACTCCAAGTACAATCATCAAATCACTTCGTGAAAAAGTAGTCGAGAACGACGATACCGACAATTCCTGGCAAAAGCTCAATACATATGAAGCTCCCAAGCTCATGAAAGTTGATCTTGCGAGTCTTACTCCAAGAGACAAGGAACGTTTGATCAAAAAACTCGAAAGGGAGATGAAGGCCGCAGCCGACAACCTACAATTCGAAACCGCAATTGCTCTTCGCGATCACTTGCGAGAATTAAAGGGAGCAGGCGAAGCCTAGAGGTCCGTCCCCTAGGGTTAGGGGACGGACCTCAATGAACAAATATGACACAACAATACATCAAAATCAAAGGTGCCAGACAGCACAATCTCAAAAACATCGATCTCGATATCCCCAAAAACCAATTTGTGGTAATGACGGGGGTTTCTGGCAGTGGCAAAAGTAGTCTTGCTTTCGACACAATCTACGCCGAAGGCCAGCGCCGCTACGTCGAAAGCCTCAGTAGTTACGCTCGCCAGTTTTTGGGGCTAATGGACAAGCCCGATGTTGATCAGATCGACGGTCTCTCGCCGAGTATTTCGATCGATCAAAAAACAACCTCGCACAATCCTCGCAGTACCGTTGGCACCATTACCGAGATCTACGACTACCTTCGCCTCCTTTACGCCCGCCTAGGCCACCCTCACTGCCCCAATGACGGCACCGAGATTACCAAACTAGCGCTCGACGAAATCGTCGCCAAAGTCATGGAACAAATTTCTGAACATACTGCTGCAAACAAGCCAGTTCCTGTCATTTTCAAGCTTTTATCTCCCGTTGTTCGAGCCCAAAAAGGCGAGTATCGCGACCTATTCAAAAACCTAATTAGCAAGGGTTATCCTCAAGCAATAATCGATGGCCAAGAATACTCATTAACCCAAGATATTTCGCTTATCAAAACCAACAAACACACCATTTCGGCAATCATCGACACATTCAGCGTTAGCTACAAAGATCAAAAGAACGATGAGTTCAATATCTCACTTCGCTCGCGCCTCACAACCGCCATCAGCCAGGCAACAGGCCTTTCGCTTGGGCTGGTTATTCTAATGTCAAACGACATCGAACAACTTTATTCCGAGCATTTTAGTTGCCCAGTTTGCGGCCACTCGCTCCCAGAGCTAGAACCTCGCATGTTCTCCTTCAACTCTCCGCTTGGGGCCTGCGAAACATGCAAAGGTTTGGGGGTTATCGAAAAGATTGACATAGGTCGCATTCTCAACCCCAAGCTTACGATCAAAGAGGGTGGTATTCTCCCAATGAATCGCATGTTCTTTCACGAAACATGGTTTACCAGGTTATACGAGACAGTGGCCAAAGAAGAGCAGGTTGCTCTCAACACCACAATCGGCGACATGAGCAAGCGCGATCTCGACATCCTACTTTACGGCACCGACAAAGAGTATAGGGTAGAGGGCAAAAACCGCTTTGGCACCCCAACGAGTATTGTCGAAACCTGGAAAGGTATTATCCCAACACTTGAGGAAAAGTACTACAGTTCCGAATCCGAGTGGGCTAGAGGTGAGATTCATCAATACATGGTCGAGGTACTTTGTAGTAGCTGTCTGGGCAAAAAACTTAAGAAAGAGATTCTCGGCGTCACCTTAGACAATTTTAATATTATCGACATCACCGATCTCTCAGTCAAAGAGCTTCTTCATTACTATCAAAACGATCTGACTACCAGACTCAACTCCTACGATACTACAGTTGGTCATTCGATTTTTCGCGAGATAATTTCGCGGCTGAGTTTCCTAGAAAATGTGGGGCTGGGTTATCTCAATTTGGGTCGCAAAGCCAAGACTCTATCGGGCGGCGAACAGCAACGCATTAGGCTGGCAAGCCAGATTGGCACTGGGCTTACCGGAGTACTTTATGTCTTAGATGAGCCAAGTATTGGCTTGCATGCTAGGGATGTTGCAGCGCTAATCGGCTCACTTCGGCATTTAGTAGAGTTGGGCAATACACTCCTAGTCGTCGAACACGACGAAGAAACAATTCGAGCCGCCGACTATATTGTCGAGATTGGACCCAAAGCTGGTGCAGCTGGCGGCCATGTTATGGCACAAGGTACGATTGATGAGCTGATTAAAGATGACAAGTCGCTTACCGGTGCGTATTTATCAGGCTCCAAATCTATTATCACCAATTGCCCGGAGCTCAAACAAAGTCTCGGCACTATCAAGCTTAGTGGTGCCAAAGAAAACAATCTCAAAAATGTCACCTTATCTCTCCCGCTAGGCAACCTCATTGGCATCACTGGCGTCTCTGGCGGTGGTAAAAGTACCCTCATTACGGACACACTTTATCCAGCACTTCGGTATTATGTCGATGGCTACTTTAGCGAACACATGGGCAAGTACGACAGGCTCGATGGCTATCAATATGTCAAAGAGGTTTATCTAGTCGATCAATCACCAATTGGGCGTACTCCAAGGAGCAATCCCGCAACCTATGTCGGCTTTTTCGACGATATTCGCGAGTTATTCTCAAATACCGAGGATGCTAGGCTTCGCGGTTTTGAGAAAGGGCGCTTTAGCTTCAACACCAAGGGTGGCAGGTGCGAAAAGTGTCAGGGTGGGGGGGTAATCAAGATTGAGATGCAGTTTCTGCCCGATGTCTACGTTACCTGCGATGTCTGCGAAGGTAAAAGATACAATAGGGAAACCCTCGAAGTCACCTACAAAAACAAAACTATTTACGATATTCTCGATATGACGATTCAGGAGGGGGTCGAGTTTTTCAAAAGTTATCCCAAGATCGGTCGTAAGCTCAAGGTTCTGGTCGACGTTGGCCTAGGATATTTAAAGATTGGCCAAGGCTCTCCCACACTATCAGGTGGCGAAGCTCAGAGGATCAAGCTCGCTTCAGAGCTTTCTCGCCGCGAAGGTGGCAACACTGTATATATTCTCGACGAGCCAACTACAGGCCTGCACTTTGAAGACATTAACAAGTTATTGGATACATTACGAGAGCTCGTGAAAAAGGGGAACACAGTAATTGTTATTGAGCACAATCTTGATGTTATCAAAAACTGTCAATATCTTGTCGACATGGGTCCAGAAGGCGGCGCCGAAGGAGGAGATATTCTATTCCAAGGTCCAACAGAGGATATTCTCAAAGTAAGCAAAAGCTACACCGCCAAATATCTTAAGAAGTATTTATAGCAAAACTCTACCAGTTACATTTTCGTGAAAGATTTCGAGTGCATGTACAATTTCTGGGAATACTTTCTCTCTAGGTAGGATTCTCGCTCGCAGTTTTGCCGCTCGTTTCCCATGCCAGTTACTGTCTACAGTAATGTCAGCACCGCTATGTTCTGCCCATGAGGCAAGTGCTACATATTTCCAATAATGAATGTAATCCGCCGTCAGAGGGAACTCACTGCCAGGAAGTTGATGAAGAAATTCTTTGGGCATATCAACATGATGCCTTCTAGCAGCAAATGACAATCCCAAACCCATAGCAGTATCACGCATTTCACCAGAAAAGCTTTTTGGATTTACATTTCCTTCTATATCTCTAGCTAATATTCTAACATCACCAGCAGTACGTAAGGCAATAATACCCTGTTGTGCTATTTCAGATGATCTAATTAGCTGTTCTGCATTCATAATTTTTCCCTCATTAGTCAATGTGTGTGAGATAATTATAAGACATGAGTCAACTAGTCTGGGTCAAAATCGCAAACAACAAAACAAATCTCGCACAGGTACCGCTCCTTTGCGGCGTATATCGATATTGGGCAGGTGACAAGATCATCTATGTCGGCAAAAGCGTCACCCTCAAAGCCAGGCTCAATGGTCACGCCCAGAATGCCAGGTTTGACTCCAAAGAAAGAGCCATTGTTACAGGTGCCACCCACGTCGACTACACAACAACCGACAACGAGTTCAAAGCTCTCCTTCTCGAGGCCGAGCTTATCAAAAAGCACCAACCAGTTTACAACCGCGTACTCAAAGATGATAAGAGCTATCTGTATATCGTGATTAATATCAAAGATAAGTTTCCCAAGCCCAAGCTTCTTCGCGCAACCGACCTTAATTCACAATCCACTACTTATAACTCAAGTTTACGCTCATTCGGCCCTTTCCCATCAACCCAAATTGCCGAGTCTGTTCTCAAAAGCATTCGCAGGCTCATTCCGTTTTGTATCCAAAAGTCGGTAGGAAAACGCTCTTGCTTCTATTCTCATCTCGGCCTATGTTCTCCGTGTCCTAGTATGATTGATCAATTATTTGATGCTGATGAAAAGAGGAGATTACAAAAGTTATACAGGCACAATATCTTTCGTATTCTCAAAATTCTCGAAGGCAACATCAAGCCAGTAATCAAAGCATTAACTGTAGAAATGAGCAAAGCAAGCAAGAAAAATGATTATGAAAATGCCTTGATAATAAGAAACAAAATTAATTCATTCGAACAATATATCAATACTCATAGCTTTTCCGATAAACGCATATTGTCCTATCACTCTGCAGACTCAGCACTCACTAGCCTTCGCTTGCATCTTGGCCTAGGGGACGGACCTCTAGGGAGGATCGAGTGCTACGACGCCAGCCACTCTGCATTTTCAGATGCAGTTGTTGCGATGGTCGTAGCAACAGATGGTGAACTTGATAGAGGACAGTATCGCCGTTTTCGCCTCAAGAGAGTAACCAATAAGAGTGACTTCGATCAGTTAGAGGAGGCCCTCATCCGTCGCTTACGTCGTAGTGATTGGCCAAGGCCAGATCTACTTGTGATAGATGGAGGGGCTCCCCAGCTTCGCAAGTTGCAAATGGCCCTAGATCAAATCGAAAATCCGCCAATGATGATCGGCCTAGCCAAGCACCCAGATCACCTCGTCATTCCCCACTTCGATGATTCGAATCGTCGAAGTATCACCTACAAAAATGTCGAGCTACCTCTAAACGATCATGGATTCAACCTTCTCCAGTCACTACGAGACGAGGCTCATCGTTTTGGCAACCAATACCGAATCATTCTTGAAAAGAAAATTCCTCGCTAATCTTGCGATATAAGATGTTCACGCGTTATTACAGCTAATAGAGCCTCCCTAACCAGTATCCTGCTATTAGACTGGATGGCAAGGGAGTTGACAGTACCACTTGCCCCAGCCCCAGTTGATAAGAAACTTGTATCAAGGGTCCCATCACTATTTAGCCGAGAAATATAACCATTAGACACTCCGTTGTAGGTGGTAAAATCCCCTCCAATCAAGATCTTACCATCTGGCAAAACGGAAAGAGAGTAGACACTATAACTAACCCCAACACCAGTTGAGAGAAAGTTGGAGTCGAAAGATCCATCGCTATTTAGCCTAGCAACATAACCTCTTACTACTCCGTTGTAGGTCGTAATATCTAATCCAATTAGTACTTTACCATCTGGCAAAACGGCAAGAGAATAGACACTGTAACTAGCCCCAACATCAATCGCTAGGAAACTTGTATCAAGGTTCCCATCGCTATTTAGCCGCATGACTTTACCTCTCACCACACCATTAGATGTGGCAAAGCTACCACCAACCAATAGTTTATCGTCGGATAAGATCGCGAGGGAGCGAACATAGCTATATGCCGAAGCTCCAGTTGAGATAAAGCTATTATCTAGCGATCCATCGCTATTTAGCCGGGCAACGTAACCTTTCATTACCCCATTACCAAGATTGATGCTGCCGCCGATCAATATTTTGCCATCAGGCAAAACGACAAGAGAGTAAACAATACCACTTGTCGAAGCTCCAGTTGAGATAAAGCTATTATCTAGAGATCCATCGCTATTTAGCCGGGCAACGTAACCTTTTGTCACTCCATTGTATGTAGCTAAGCTTCCTCCAACCAATATTTTTCCGTCTGGCAAAATAACTGTGGAGTACACATTGTAATTTGCTTCAGTGCCAGTTGATAAGAAACCTACGTCGAGCGACCCATCACTATTAAGTCGGGCAACATAATCTTTTGCCACTCCATTGTAGGTTTGAAAATATCCATCTATCAATATCTTGCCGTCAGGTAAAATGGCGAAGGAGTTGATATAGTTATTAGCTCCAGACCCAGTTGAGAGAAAACTTGTGTCAAGGGTTCCATCACTGTTTAGCCGAGCAATATAACCCCTTGCCACCCCATTGTAGGTAGTGAAATCACCTCCAATTAATATATTGCCATCTGGCAAGATTGCTATGGAGTAGACATTACCATTTGCCCCAACTCCAGTAGCCAGAAAACTAGTATCTAATGATCCATCGCTATTAAGTCTAGCAATCTTACCTCTTGCGACTCCCTTATAAGTGGAGAATAGTCCTCCAATCAATATCTTGCCGTCAGGCTGGATCGCAGAACAAGTGACGATGTCATTTGTCCCAGTATAAATTCGATTAATAAAGTTAGATTCAAGGTATTTACCATCAATCGCCAAAGCTGGAGTCGGAATACATAAAGTTAAAGTTGCAAAGAGAAGGATAATTACGGCAATAGATCTAAAAAGCCAACTACAACAAAGCGCCATATATATCGTATTTCTTAATCGGTTAAGGCTTAGATTCATGAAATGTTAGTCCATTAAATCAATCTATTCGTATCTTTGAGACCGAAGTGGTCTCCTTAAGTGCCGAGGAGAGGACTTGAACCTCCATCCGATTAAGGACACGCTTCTGAGACGTGCGCGGCTACCAATTACGCCACCTCGGCAACAAAGCTCAATTATACCTTAGCGTGTTTCATTTCGGGGAATTTCGCGTAATATGCAACAATCACCATATCTCTCACATCATCCAGTTGAAAATGATCGGTGTTAATCATCAAGTCATAATTAGAAATTAGTTTGGACGAACGCCCAAAATACTGTTGCGTAAATTTTTCTCTTTTTTCCTGTACTTCTGTTACCCAAAGTCGCGCTTCTTTTTTCGACATCTGCTCATGCTTCATCACGCTTGCAATACGCGTGCTCAAATGCGCTATAATTCGCACCCTCAGGCATTTTTCTGCTGGCAATATAAATCCGGCTCCTCTACCCACAACTACGACTTGGCTTTCACTTGCTACGTGAATGATCAATTTGCTAAGATGTGCCAAATATTTGATATCAGAAATATAATCAGGGTTAAATAACGACTGAACCATATCCACCCACCATCCACGAGGGTGCTCATCGATAGCCGCAAACTCGCTCTCTGGGATCCCAAGATCAAGCGACAAGTCTTTCAAAATATCTTTATCTAGTAGTTTCCACTTCATCTTGCGAGCAACTTTAGCAGCCACTATACTCCCACCACTACCAGGATCACGCGAAATCGTGATATCTGGCATCCATTCGGTATTTTTGCAAAGAATATCTTTTTTTAAATTATCCAGGAAAGAAACTTTATTGTTATACTTCGAATAATCTATGTTTCTCATATTAACAAGCATTGTATTCCGATAATAACAACAATCAATGCGTAAGATTAGTGTAAAATAGTCACAGTTGCGCTTATAGTTTAATGGATAAAACTGCGGTCTTCGGAACCGCTGATGGAAGTTCGATTCTTCCTAGGCGCACAAACAGAGTCTGCATATCATAATGATACGAGATGAAAATAGTAGTCAAATAATAGGCGATTATTAGTCGATTATACTTTTCGATACCTCGTGGTAGCACCCTGACCAATCCGATCGATCATTTTTAAAGCCATTAATTTATTAATCACTTGATTAATCGTTGGTCTAGGGACACCTGTAACATTTGAAATTTCTTTGGGTGTTGTTTCTGGCACTTTCTCCAGGTATTGCCACACGAGTAGCTGTTGAGGCGATAGAACCGTCTCAATATTCGTTACTGTGAGAAGCTGTACAGCCATTTGAGACTGTTTTAGTAGGATATCTAAAAAGAAATTAAGCCACGGCGATATGTCAGGCTTCTTTGTGCGTAATGTTTTTTGGCTTTTCCTAAGTGCCAAATAGTAGTCTGGTTTATTATCCTCAATAAGTTTCTCATGTGAAACGTAAGGCATATAGGCGTAGCTTTGTTTGAGAAGTAATAAATTGGATATAATTCTAGACAATCGGCCGTTACCATCTTCAAATGGATGGATATTTAAAAACTCTACAAGAAAGTTCGCGATTATCAAGAGTGGATGGTAGGTGTATTCTTGTAAGGCAGTCTTTGTCCAGTCAATAAGCTCAAGCATTTCTTTGGGTGTTAACCAAGCTTTGGTCGTTTCAAAAAGGACGCCTACTGATTTTCCAACTTCATTAATCATCTCGACGGCATTTTCTTTTTTCTTATAATCACCTCGGTGAAAAATATCTTTCTCAACATACTTGAGTAGTTCTTTATGAAAATGCTTTACCAAATTTTCATTAAAGATGAGTGCATCCCATGAATTAAAGACATTTTGCAAAAGTTCGTAATATCCTTGAGCTTCCTGTTCATCTCGATTGCTAAATTTTTGGATAGAAATACCCCGAAGCATTTTTTCAATATCTTCATCAGACAATTTTGATCCCTCAATTCGGGTTGAAGCACCAGTAGACGTAACCAACACAGATTTTTTAAGTCGCCCTAGTATTTGAGGACTTAGCTTGGTGCTACCCTCCCATTTACCCTTAATTGCCTCAATCTGGGTGATCTTAATCCAGATGTCTTGAGATATGTTTTGTAAACGCGAATCGAATCTATTATTCATATATATAAGATTATATAAGATTATATAAGGTCTGTCAATAATCTTATAGCGTGTAATAATTAAGAAAAGCTTTTACCTCATCCAAAGGGTAGGGGTCATAGCTTTATCTCCTATGTATCTAGATATATTACTTTACCATTAACCTTAATAAACCCAAGCTGTCTCAGGCTATAATAAGTTTTGATAACACTAGCAAAAAGGGGTTCCATCCGCAGTCCACCTAGCGCACAAAAGATATTCTACCAACATAACCATAGGAAGCATTTTTTGCAACAATATGTAAAAAGCTCTAGTTTCTCAATTACTATTGACTTTATCGCAACAATTCAAGAGAATGACAGTCTATGACTACAAACGACAACAAAAGCACAGCCGACGAACCTGGCGGTACTTTAGCTCCTATTCACATTCCCACAGTTGATGAGCTCCCGCTCCCCAAAAAAATTGCAATTCTTCATAGTGATGTTAGACGAGAGTATTTTGCAACAGAATCGCTATATGCCACCGAGGTTGGCGCCGAAATCTACGCTGGTGATGTTGCAACATATGTCAACAAATTAGGCATCGAGACCTTACTCCTCCCAGCAGATGAAAATCTTGCCGCCAAACTCCAGAGCTGGAAACCAGATATTGCCATTAACCTTGTCGACTCAATAAGAGGCGACGAGACTCTATCTGCTTCGGTACCAGGGCTATTAGAAATGCTTCATATCTCCTATACTGGTTCTGGGATTTTGGGTCAATCCCTCAATACCAACAAATTTGTCGTGTACGAACTTTTGCAAAACAACGGCATCCCCGTGCCGTCGCACGCCCTTATTACTGATCCAGGGGATATGATCGATCCAGAGCTACGCTACCCTCTATTCCCCAAGCTCAACAATATTCACGGTAGCGTTGATATTGCCGAAGATAGTATCTGCAACAACGAAAAAGAGCTTCGTGCCAAGATCAAAGATCTCTTTAGCAAGTACAAGCAACCAATCCTAATCGATGAATTTATCGCAGGCAAAGAGGTCACCATCCCAATTCTTGATGGGCTCAATACCAAGGCCTATCCCGCGCTTCGAAATTTTGGTCAAGAACACGAAAAAGAAGGTTATGGCTTACTTACCTTCGAGAAGAAATGGACCGATTATCTTGATCTTGGGCTCACCAAGTACGAGGATGCAACGCTTCGCGAATACGCCAAAAAAGCCTTCGAAATCCTCAAAATGTCCGATTACGGCAGGCTTGATGTCAGAATAGATGCGGCTAATAGATATTATTTTATCGATGCCAACACCAATCCATTCTTTGGACCACCCAAAGAAACTCATTCCACTTTCTCCATGATTTTGGATATGTACGGCGTTAGTTTTACCGACGTTCTGCGTCGACTCATTCTCAACACCCAGAGAGACAAAGAATTGAGTAACGGCAAATAACTCTTAATTATTTTGGGCTGCTTCTTTTTTGTTAGTGATGCCACTTAGGTTCTTCTTGCGAAGACGGAGTGAAACTGGTGTAATCTCCAAAAGTTCGTCACGCTCCAAAAAGTCGATCGACTGCTCCAAGGACATCTTGAGCGGTGGAGTAAGCTGTAAGACACCATCCGAGGCCTTAGAGCGCATATTGGTTAGATGTTTGCCCTTTGTTACATTCATTCTTACATCATCTTCTTTGGGAGTTTGGCCAACAATCATGCCGATATATACAGATGTTGCTGCATCAATAAAAGTAATCCCACGCTCTTGAGCAGCTGCAAGCCCATAACCAAGTGATTCGCCATCATGTGTCGAGATAATTACCCCGCTACGAAGGTGGGGCAGTTCTTTGCCAATTGGCTCATACCCGTCGATTTGTGAAGAGAAAAGAACTGTACCCTTGGTCAAAGTAAGAAGAAGTGTACGAAGACCAATGATGTTTCGAGTTGGGATGCGGTATACAAATTCAACTTCTGTATCAGAAATTGGCTCCATTGAAGCAAGTACTCCGTAGCGCTTACCCATCTCTTGATTAATAACTCCTTGATACTCATTTGGCACAACGATATCCACCTCTTCGACAGGCTCCATCTTCACTCCATCGATCATTTTCGTAATTACCTCTGGCTTACCTACTTCCATTTCGTATCCTTCGCGACGCATCGTCTCTAGGAGGATAGATAGATGAAGTTCCCCGCGTCCCGAAAGCTTATACTTGCCATTATCAAGTTTTTCAATTTTAAGAGACAAATTACTTTCAAGTTCTTTAAACAAACGCTCTTCAATCTGACGACTAGTGACAAACTTGCCTTCACGTCCAGCAAGAGGAGAGGTATTGGCGCCAAGTGTCATATGAAGAGTTGGCTCAGTAATCTCTTGTGTAGGGTAGGGAACAGCATCGGATGGATCAGAAATTGTCAGACCTATCTGCACTTCAGAAAATCCTGGGATTCCTACAATATCTCCAGTTCCAGCTACTTCAGCTTCAACCTTTCCTAGTCCTTCGGATAACAGGATTCTAGTTACAGAGAATGGCTTGCCAGGTCGAGTTGTCAAAATAATACTTTGTCCAAGCTTCAGCGAACCTTGTGTAATCTTACCGATGGCGATCCGACCTAGATGCGGATTGTAATCAATTGAGGACACAAGCATCTTAAAAGTGTGTCCAGGATCTGCTTTGGGGGCAGGGAAATATTCAATAATCTTATCGAGTAAAGGTATCACATTGCCTGGCATCTCGGAGTTATAAGCATCTGGCAATTTGTCAAAAACCTTCCCGTCACGTCCAACAGAATAGAGTACTGGGAAGTCTAGGTGGCTCTCATCGTGAGCGAGTTCCAGGAATAGATTTTCAATCTTAGATATTACATGAGGTACGCGTGCATACTGTTTGTCAATTTTGTTAACAACGACAATAATCTTTAGATTTTGTTTGAGTGCTTTTTTTAGAACATATCTAGTCTGTGGCATGGGGCCTTCTTGCGCGTCGACAATAAGCAAAGCTCCATCAGCCATCGAGAGCGTGCGCTCTACCTCTCCAGAGAAGTCGGCATGTCCCGGAGTATCGATAATATTGATTTTGGTATCACCAAAAAAGATTGCGCAGTTCTTGGCAAGAATTGTAATGCCGCGCTCACGTTCCAGGGTATTACTATCCAAGATAGTCGTCTGTGCCATTTCACCCGAATTCTCTCGAAAGGTGTGGGTTTGTTTAAGCATTGCATCAACAAGTGTGGTTTTTCCATGATCAACGTGGGCAATAACAGCTACATTTCGAATCGAATTAAAGGTATGCATTTTAATATCTCCAAATACTTATCTAGAACCTAAGAATTATACGCTAAAAGAGGCTATTTTACTACCCAATAACAAGTGTGATTAAAGTACCTAGGCCAGCCAAGAGCATTATTCCAAAAGTAAGCCAAAGCAAACTCTGCGAAATCCAGCCACTCTTGTACTTGCCCATGATCTTTTTATCCTGTGCAATTCGTGCAATCAAAAAAAGCAGGGGCACTGCAACAATAGCGTTAAGTACAGCCGTATACACCAAGGCCTTCATTGGATCGAGTCCAATGTAGTTAATACAAAGCCCAACAAGAGTCGAGATGGTAATTGCACCATAAAACCCACGAGCTTTGTTCAATTTCAAAGATAATCCTTCGCGCCACCCAAAAGCTTCTGACAATGCATAGGCCGCACTTCCAGAAAGGACAGGGATCGACAAAAATCCCAAAGAAATAATCCCACTAGCAAAGAGCACTTTAGCCAAAAATCCAGCATTAGGGAAAGCTGCAACAAGTGGCTCCAAAGCCTTGGCAGCATCGGCGGCAGTTTTAATATCTTGGATTCCATTAGGGAACAGCACGATTGCTGAAAGTGCCATAATCGCCCATGCCGCAAACCCAGACATAAACATCCCAGTCATATTATCTATCCGCAGCCTTTTAATAAATTTCATCCCAATTTTTGGTCGAAGCACTCTGCGCCATAGATGCGATGCTTTTTCATCTTCTATTTCTTCTGCAGCTTGCCAAAAAAACATATATGGAGATATGGTTGTACCGATCACTCCAGTCACAATAAACAGAAAGGGGAAAGACCATACAATTCTAGGAGTAAATGTCCCATCGATTAGCATTGCTCCGTTACCATTAATCACTAGCAATAAGGTCAAAGGGTAAAGTAAAAGCGACAACGCAAACCACTTGAGCATTTTGGCATAATTTTTGTACGAAACAAAAATCTCTAGAAACAAGATAAAAGCCGTTAAAAGCAGCATCCACACAGTCATGGGTAAGGGAATCACCATATTTAATGCTTCGGCCATCGCCCCAATGTCAGCCCCAATGTTAACCGTATTCGCAAGAAGCACCAACACAACTGCAATATACAAAACACGCTTTGAATAATTACGTTTAATTACATCTGCAATCCCTCGGCCTGTTACTGCACCAATACGCGCACAAGCTTCTTGCACTCCTGCCTGGAAGGGGAGCATGGCGAGATTAAGCCAAAGCACCGATGCTCCAAACTGCGCTCCTGCCTGAGAGTACGTTGCAATCCCCGATGGGTCATCATCTGCTGCCCCAGTAACAACTCCTGGACCAAAAATAGAGAGGCTTTTCTTAAGTTTTTTCCACACAAAATCTATAATAGATTACTTTTGCTTATTCCACACTAACCATTTTTCATTAACTTCTTTTTCTAGATCAACATTGTATTTTTTAGCCAAAAGTAGTACATGACAAAAGACATCTGCCATTTCTTTATGAAAATCTTCTGTAATTTCTTCAGTAGTTTTATTTTTTTGCCTACCCCGGCCAATCATCATCAGATAACTCTGAATCAATTCGCCCATTTCCTCTTGGAGCTTTAGTACATACCAGTTGCCATCGCGTTTGATCCCAAACTTCTTGGCATAATTATCCGACACAACAGAGATTGATCTAGAAACTTGATTCAAATCCATTCTGAGATTATATCACACTGTATCAGATCATCCTATAGCATACTTGACATATATCCTATAGTACGATAGAATCCGCGCCTTATGAACAACATAATGGCCGCAGTTATCAGTCTATTTATCCTAACAAAGCCTTCGATGGCAGTTGTGCCAGAGGCAGTCAACTTGGGTCGGGTAGACTATTCATTGAGCAATCGTTACAACAATACTTTTGTTAACGACGTTTTCTCAGATAACATTCTTCTTACCCTTGCATATATGCGGGGGAGCGTTTCTTCTGGCAAGCCTATCGTCTGGGACCAAGTCCGTTCGGATTTTAGTTATAGTTTGGTACTTAAACCTGGCGAAACATTTGCATTTCATGATCGAGTGTTGCCAGAATACGCAAATCAAACGATCAAAACCACCAACTCTCACTTCAACTCAACTCAGGGATTTCGCTCCGATGGTTATCTTGTAGGCGATGGGGTCTGTCATTTGGCCTCTTTTATTAACGTGGTAGCTCGTCAAGCCAATTTAGAGGTGAAATCCCCAACAAGGCATGATTTTGCCAAGATCCCAGATGTCACCAAAGAGCAAGGTGTCTCAATATATTATGATCCAAACGCTCTTGGCAGCAGTCAAATGCAAAATCTTTACATTACCAATAATCAAATTTCAACTATTGCCTTTGTGTTTAGCTATGCCAACAAAACACTTGATATCCAAGTCGAGAAAATATAGTAAACTAGAAGAGTGTATAGCATTGTAAAAAATCTCAAGATCATGGCAGTTGCAACAGTATTGGTTGCAACCGGACTCTCTATTTGGACTATCAACAAAGTACCCTGCGGGAATCCTGGCAGTTGCAACAATCTCCCCAAGCTAGAGGTCGACAACGGTTCCGAAGCAATTTACAACAATCAAACAGTTGCAACTCCTTTTATCGATCTAACTAGTAATCAAGCTTTATCAAATATCTTGGGCGACAATGTTTCAGTTGGTGAGAAACATATCTATGTCGACCTAAAAAAACAAAAATTATCCGCATACGAAGGTAATAGTCTCTACATGCAGACTCCGATCTCATCTGGCAAATGGAACAAAACTCCACCTGGCGAATACACCATCTGGATCAAGCTTAGGTCTACTCGCATGTCCGGAGGGCAGGGGAGCGACTACTACAATCTCCCCAATGTTCCATATGTTATGTTTTTTTACAACGACAAGGTCCCCAAAATTTCTGGCTTTAGCCTTCATGGAGCGTACTGGCACAACAACTTTGGTCACGCTATGAGCCATGGTTGCGTCAATATGCGCCCAATCGATGCCGAGAAGCTCTACAGCTGGGCAACTCCGATTTCCACGAGCGCAATTACTTACGCCGACAAAGAAAATACTGGTACCAAGGTTACCATTTATTAATATATGACCAAACATAATCACAAAAACTATATTCTCTTCGCCATTTTTACAGTAGCTATTGGTTTGGCAATCTACAAAGGCAGCGCTCCCAGAATTTCAAGTATCACTACGCCATCCGCACCCTCTCCAATACCTTCTCCAACGCCCACTGTCTTTAAGCAAGAATCTCCCGATGGTAGCAAAACTGTACAATTGAAATTTGAGAACAAAAATTACCAGATCTATGTCAACGATCAGGCAATTGAGGCAGGAGATTTGGCATTAACCGATCAGTTTTCGATTCCTTTCAACACTTGGTCTCCCGACAATAAATATTTCTTTCTCAAAGGGGTAAAGGAGTACTACGTTTTCAACAATTCTAGCAAATTAGGTATTAGTCAAAAACCAATTTATGCGATTCGCGAGTTATTCGTCAAGTCGCATCCCGACGATACGCTAGTAGATGTTACCGGCTGGGCCTCGCCAACACTCCTTTTACTCAATGCTACAACTAGTACTGGGGCTGAATCATCATATTGGTTTGATATTCAAACAGGGCATTTCATACGCCTTTCCACTTACTTCAATTAATCTGGATTATGGAATATTCACTTCTCACGTACGTTTACAATTTGCGCACTCCCATACTTTCCACAATCATGCTAGCAATTACCACGTTGTCCCAATATCAATGGGGGGCAGTTGTTGTAGTAATAGCTGCAATCGCAATGGCGCAAAAAAATAGAAGAATCAGCTTAATTTTTGTTTGTTCAGTGCTTGCCAGCTGCCTTATTAACTACCTTCTCAAAAATATTTTTCAAGTACCACGACCCAATATCATGCCCATGGAAAATCTTCATGACTTTTCTTTTCCATCTGGCCATGCTATGAATAATCTCGTTCTATATGGTTCGCTAGCTATAATCACAAGGAATAAGTTGGTCTGGATTTGGACGATACTCTGGGTATTATTAATTGGCGCTAGTCGTATTTATCTTGGTTCACATTACGTTGTGGACGTCATTGCTGGATATGTTTTGGGGTCGGTAATATTACTACTTGTTCGCAAATATTTAAGTCAAGAAAAGTTGCGGGACTAGGATTCCCTTCGGCAAGCTCAGGGTAAACTTCTCATCCTAGTCTATACTTCACTTCGGTAAGCTCAGTGGAAAGTACTCAGTGCCTCTTTTCGTTAGTTCGTTCTAAGATATATCTTTCCTTCTTTGCATGAGACCAACCTTTTAACTGCGTTTCACGTCTCCCAGATAAGACGAGAGTCGGGTATTCTTCAAAATAGACTAACTCAATATCAGAAAACTGACTGGTAAACTGCGATTGTCCTGTTTTATGTTCTTTTAATCGCTTATCGAGGTCATTAGTAACACCAACATAGTAAGTTTTCTGATTGCAAAGAAGAATGTAAGTAAAGTATCTTTCCATATTAGCTGGCCGCAGGCACTGAGCTTGCCGAAGTGTTGGCGGTAACGGACTATGTTAGAACCTACTATTCTGAAATAACCTCAATCATTGCGTAATTATTTCCTGGTATATCTAAATTTACTTCATTCACAACAATTTTTTCTTTTTGGAGCTCATATTGTTTTGCCGAAACTATTTTGGGATGTAACTGTCCCTGGTTACTAACCAACATACCTTTTCCTATCCAAAATTCTACAAGCGAGCCATGAGCCGAACCTAGCGTCAAATCGTCGAATGCGTTGTCAGGAGATAAGCCAAAAGAGAAGCAAATGCAAATATGCCCATCATCTCCATAGTAGTTACCAAAATATTCAGGCTTTCCTTCTGTTTCGTAAAATGCAAGCTCAATAATTCTAGATTCTATAGTTCTATCCAATTTTTCTGTTTCTGTTAGAGTTGTTAAATCTATCTTTCCATTCCAATAAATATTCCTTACGCTTCGCTTGATCTCTGCATCTTTTTGTTCGGATGACAATTTGGAAAATTGAGCAACTCTCTCTGGGATCATTGACTCAACATCATTAATAATCGCTTGTTTATCGCACCGATCACTGACTCGGAAAAAGTTAAACTTGAGATTATTAGGTACAAAGTTCTGATACCAGTTAAGTATCGTTTTGAATTGTTTTATGTACGTTTCGATTGATTCCTCTGGGTAGTTGTTCATTCGAGGCAATATCAAGTCTTCTGAGACATACTCCACGATCACTCCAGGTTCGTAGAGTGCGAGGATAGGTAGAGCATACTCTGTTATGTATCTGAAATTAAATATTTCTGCCCAATCTGGTTCTGGGTGTGATTGATTCCAGTAGTGCTTATAGCCTCCAAATGGAATTACTAAGTGTATGGGTTGATTAGTATCTACACTTCCTTTAATCTTATTTAAGATATTTGCTTTTGATTCCTGACCAAGTTGTTTGCGACGAAATTTTTTCCTGTCGATCTTTCTGAAGATGTAATCTATCTTATCCCTGCTATAAGATTTTTTATCTTCATCTGTTGGAACATATCCCTCGATTTGAGCTAAAAGTTTCTTTAGATAGTTATTAGCATTTGCTGTATTTGTCATATTAGAGCCAAAGGTAGGTATTGAGCCTACGTCTTCCCGATACAATCAGGTAGTTTTTCAGTAAACTACTTCGGCAACATTGATTATTTTATCAGGTTCGAGCTGAGATTTGTGCTTCCAGATGTGGAGCTAAAAAGTTGGCGGTAACGGACTATGTTAGACCCTGGTATATGAATCGGTTATACAATTTCAGCGTCTTCAATGCCTAAAGTTTCCAGTATCCAAATATGTCTAGGGTTACTGGGATCGTACTTACCTACATCAAATCTCGCCATTTCTTGTGGGTTGTCTCGTACAACATTCCAAGTACCAATGTTGCCTTCTCTATAGACAATGTCCTTTGTAAAACATGCCCCCTTTGTTTTTGAGTCACTTCCTCTAAACGTACGCACACAACGATTCCATGCTTTATCTGAAGATTTGTCTTCAATAGTTTCCTTAGCTTCTTTTCCGACTAGACTGGTTAATTTGTAATATTTTTTCAGTACTTCGTACACTTCTCTAAAATCTCTGGGTTTACCATCTAAACCGTATGCAAGGCCAATTGCTAGGTGACCGTCTAATCCCGCAAAGTCATCTACTTTCCCTGACATAGCTTGTTCTCTAGCTGTTGCTACACCTTCTTCACCACTTTCATACCTATCAAGGCCTAATCCTAAAAGTTTAAGCTTGGATCGCTCCCCAGTTACCCTGCGTTTTACGTGCGTTCCTATTTCATGGACTATCAGTGTTTGCAACTTATTGGGAGTCAACGTTCTTCCTTCTGGTATTTTAACGTGTTGTTTTTCTTGGTCGACACTAATCCCAGACTTACTACTTGTATCTATTACTACTTGCCATCCATCAGCCTTGAGAGTTTCTAGCGCACTGTCAAAAGTAGTTTTAATACTCGAAGCATCGAAAGTAGTGCCTTCGGGAAGCTCTATTAAGTCTCCCGCAGATTCAAGCGTAGCCTGTCTCATGCTGGCTATTGCCTCATCATTTGGTATTAAACTTATTTCATGATGAGGTAATTCGCTCGGTAGTAGTTCCAATAACTCTCTTGCTGCTGCCTGAATTGTTTCGTCATCACTTGCGAGATTTAATGTTGCCTCCGAACGAATTGAGTTAACGGTATATCCGAAAATATCTTCTGATGGTTTCCCGTATACAAATTCGGAATACTTTTTAAATTTCCTCATGTCACCTGACTCTGATGCTTGAAGCATGCGTATTTCTGCAATCTTTTCGTTTATTTTCCAGCGATATACTTGCTTTACCGTTTCATTCGGTTCATCTTTCAAAATATCTGATTTGAGTTCTAGTAGCTGATTCTCTCTACTCTCTAGTAAAGATATATCAATTTTGGGGTAATCTAATTTGGGATTTTCAATCTCACCACTCAAAAAAGATTTCTTTTGAGCTTCACGTACGGTTTTATCACCATCAAGATATTCGTATGCTTGCATTGCCCCAAATTCTTTAAAACGTTCATAAATTACTGCGTCTAATGGAATTGGTGTTGTTTCGGCCATACAGCGATTTTATCAGGTTTTTACGACCTAAACCGCCTCCAGAGGTGTTGGCGGTAACGGACTATGTTAGAACCTACTATTTTAACCAGCAATAGACCCGTTAGGAATTGGTTTTTCAGGAACTGCTAAAACTGGAATAATGTCGTTTGAATAGCCTATGTCGAATAACATTCCCTCAGACATTTCACCCATCATCTCTTTGGGAGCTAAGTTAACAACAAAAAGTGCCTGTTTTCCTTCAATCTCTTTGGGATTTTCTCGTTCTTTTTTAAGCCCAACCAAAATATTCCTATTAAATTCGCCAAAATTTACTGTTAGTCTTACTAGCTTGTCCGAATTTTCTATGTCCTCAACTTTTTCTATAGTTCCAATACGAATATCTATTTTTTCAAAATCTTTATAATTAATAACTGGTTTGATTGGTATATTTTTCATACGAGTATTTTATCAGGTTCTGACCAATTGAAATATGATCTATTTTGATCTAGTAAAGTTGGCGGTAACGGACTATGTTAGAACCTGGTACTTAAATAATCCTGTTTTACCACGTCCAGTAACTCGCTATAACTAACTGATGGGTATTTTGAGCTCTTCAATCTACCTATGGATAAAGTGCTATTCTCTGGCCAAGTTAGCTCATTCCCGCCTCGCTCTATTAGCTTAGAGTCTAATTCTAGTGCTCTAGCTACATCGATCATAAAGTCAAAATAGGTAGTCGACTTATCAACACCTAGATTTATAATCAGATTCTAGCTTAAGTAGCATTTTGCGTTGATTGTCCGGCAGAAACTACCTGTTTCCAA
>JBAXNV010000004.1:0-48396 GCA_037133595.1 bacterium | reverse complement strand
TGGTGGCATTGATACTAGCATTGCTACTTACAGTGATAGCTCCATCGGCACCGGTACCGTAGCCATTGTCCTGAGCTTTGAGCGAGATGGCAGTAACCTTGGATTTTTGGGAGAACTCAGGATTGAACTCGTTGTCGAGAGCGTTTTTGATGGTGTGGGTAAAGAGATCGGTAATGCTTTGCCATAGTCCAGTTAGAGTGTTCTTGAACCAACCGGTAAATGAGATGTCGTTAGTATTCTGGTTGTGAGTGATCTCGATGTAGCTCTTGTTGGCAACATTTGCGGCAGAAGTTGCGTACTGGGTCATATCAAGGGCGATCCGGTGCCAAGCTGCATCCTGGCCGTACATGAAGAGGTCGCCAGTAACATTGCCGGTTGCGCCACCTGTGGTTGTTGTTGAGTTGTAGTAGAGCGAACCTGCGGTGCCTGTGGGGCTAGTGGTAAGTGGTTTGAGTGAGATACTACCAGAGTCGTTGATAATAAATTCTTGAATGCCATCGCTATTGGTATCGAAAGAAAGATATTGAGTAGTGTTATCGCCAATGGTTGCTGAGCCAATTTTGGCAAAGCCAGTTGAGCCGTTACCTACGGTAAGACCAGGATTGGTAGTATCGGCCGCTACAAGATCAAAAAATTTGGCATTGCCATGATCGTCGACGTAGTAGGTACTGCCGCCAGCAAAATAGGCGTGGTTGCTGACGGTAATGTTGCCGAGATTGCCAATGTTGTTGCCAGAAAGACTAAGGAGGCCAGAAGCGGGGATGATGGTGATGTCGCCGGCGTCGTTACTTATCGTTGCTGTTGCATTGCCGATCTCGAGAGAGCTGGTTGGATTGGCGGAGTTGATGCCGGTAAAACCATTGTTCTTGACAACAAATCGGGTAGCGCCGGAGTTGCTGGCTGTAAAGATATCACCTACACCACTCTGATCGATGACAAGCACTGATTGGCTGGTTGTACCAGAAATGGAAGCAACGGGGATGGTGCCAAGACTACCGCGAATGTCGACAGTGGCGAGAGCATTGGTGGTTCCGATCCCAATCTTTGTGCCACTAGTAAGAGTAGAGCCAAGTGTGGTGCCGGAGAAAGAAAAGCTGATGTTGTTGTTGTTGCCAAACGCTAAAGGAGAGCTGTCGGCGAGGTAAAGGCCAGTAAGCTTGCCAGTTGCAGTACCGCTTGCGCTATTGCCAAGAGTCTCTAAATCGCTTGGGAAAAGGTAAGTGCCGCCATCTGTCCAGAGCCGTGATTGGCCCAAGATATCGGTTGTGATGCCATCATAAAAATTGAGGTTGGTGCCGTTCCACCAAAAATCACCATTAAGAGGAGAGGTTGGGTTGATCCCGGCGCTACTACTGAGGTTGAGCTGAGACTTGCCAAGAGTGGCGGCTGCAAGATCGAGCCAGGCGGTGGGAGCAGCAACGCCACCAATCCCAACATTGCCATTGCTAATTGCGCGCAACGCCTCGGTTGCACCACTGTTGCCAACTTGCATAGCGATGTAGTCGCTAGTTCCGACCCCACTTGTTGAGCGAAGGAGGAGATTGCTACTTGCAGTACTCCCGCCAACCATCATGGGTGAAGTTATCTTGGTCGTAAAAGATGGAGAATCATTGAAGACGGCAACGCCAGTACCAGTCTCGTCGGAAAGAGAAGAAGAAAGATCGCTTGAGGCTAGAGTGGTTGTAAGAAGGCCGCCGGTGGTTGTACCGACAAAGCGATTGGCGGCGAGACTAGAAAAAGTGATATTGCCCGAAGAGGTAATGCCAGTTGCAGCGGCTATGGCACCAGTACTATTTACCTGGAAAAGATCACCATTGCCAACAGTAAAGAGGGCAGCTGGAGTTGTATCGCCGATACCAATGTTGCCATTGTTAATTGCGCGCAGTGCCTCGGTTGCACCATTGTTGCCAACGAGAAGTGAAATATAATCTGTAGTTCCGATCCCACTTGTGGACTGAAGAAGCAAGCTGCTACTAATGGCGCTGCCACCAAGTAGGTGAGGGATCGTTGCGTTGGTAGCAAAGGTTGGGGCATCGTTAAAGACCAAAGTCCCGGTACCCGTCTCGTCGGTAATAGAGTTGAGTAGTACGGTTGAAGGAGCGGAGTTGGTGAGAAGATTGCTTGGATCTGTAAAGATTGCGCGGCTGGCGGTAAGAGCTGCAAAATTTACGCTGCCTGAGCCAATAAATGAATAATCTGGATTGGTAACACCGTTGCCAAAGGTCATCTTTTCGCTACCAGTGGTTGTGGTAATGTCGAAATATGGGTTACTTGCCTCGAGGATTTGGAGAGCGTTACTTGTGTTATTTTTGATAGTGATGTTGCTGGCTTGGTTGGCCATAGCGAGGGTGGGGGTGCCAGAGCTTAGATTGAGGAAGCCAAATTTGGCAGAAGATGTGGCACTACTACCGATCAATACATCGAGAGTATCGTTGACTGGGGCGAGTGCGCCATTGTTGAGACCCCAATACGAATCACCACCTCCACCTCCGCCAGTTTGTGCTGCCCAACCTACGGTGCCTGTGCCGTTGGTTGCAAGAACATAACCACTGGTACCATCGATTGTGGGGAAAGTGTAAGCGCTGTTTATGGTAAGCCCGGCGAGATTGGAGGTGCCACTACTGGTAACTGCACCGGTTGAGGCAACAGAGAACTTGGAAATAGGTGATGAACCTCCCTGAAAGTCGAGAAATTTGAAGCCAGTATTGTCATTGCCAACAGTGCCAGTCATAAGACTACCTGTTGTAAGCTGGGCGTTACTAATATTGAAGAAATTGGTGGTAAGAGTATTGCCGGTAACATTGATTTGGCCGGTGCCATCGGGAGCGAGGCTGATGTTGCCATTGGTTCCGACCCCGGTTGTGAAGCTAAGAGCTGGAGCGGAGATGTTGAAAGTGCCAGAAACACCTACCATCTTGGGTGATTGCTCGCCAATTACGATCTCGCCAAATTTGTTCATGGGGACTATGGTGTTGGTGATTGCCGACATGGTGGCCGAGAGGGGAATGCCTTGGATAGTCTCGGAGTTGAGCGCGTATGCAACGGTTGCGATTGGCTGGCGAGGAGCCATAACCTCAGTTTCGACTGTAACCTCGAGATATACATTGGGATTTTCGGTAAAGACATTGCTACCTATAGCGCTACCGCAGGTGCTGCCGATCTGAGTACTAAAGATACCATCGCCATCGGGGGTAATTGCACAGATCCCGGTACTATATAGCTCGGTGCCAACAGAGCTATCGTCCCAAAGCTTGAAAACGAGATTTTTGCTGGTGTTAACTGGAGTGCCACCGGCATTTTCGAGGCGACCCTGGAAGCTGAGCTGGCGATTGGGGGTAACTGGCGTGCCTGGATAAGCTTGAGTTAAAAGAACGCGATCCTTTTGTAGCTGGCGATAACCAAAGAACACTAGGCCTGCCGAAAGGGCCAAAAGTACAGCTCCAGAGATGATGCTCGTTGGAGTAAAGACGTGACCAAATGCCTGGCGAAATGAGGCCCGAGTGGCAACTGGGGTAGAAATTGAAGCCGGAGTAGCAAAGTTGGTGTTATCGGCTGGGGCAATATTGGGGGTGTTGGAGCTTGCCCATGCCACAAAGCGAGCATAAGACTGCTGCTTGCGAGTGATGGTAGTGGGGGATATGGTGTTGGAATTTGATAGATAAATCGAGTATTTTGCAAATGTTTTGTCGTTTATCAGACTAGCGAGCTGAGTGCTAAGGCCTGTTGTACCTACCCATGCCATGTACTGCTCGATGTCCGACTTATAGGACTTGATGGTGAGTGGGGATAGGTGAGCCTCTTTGAGTGAGTTAGTGAACCATTTGATATATTTGTCGGAGAGGGTGGTTGCTGGTATTTGGACCAAATTTGCGTCGAGATTGAGGCCGATTGTGGGGCTATCGCATTGGTAAAACTTGGACAATGCACTACCCAGCTGGTGAAGACTGGCGAGAGTGCGCTTGAGCAAGCTGGGAGTAAAGCCCTGAGACTTGCTGAGCTTGAGATATGTCTGGTAATATCTTGGGTTTGTTAGGGTTGATGGTAGTATGAGCTGGTCTTGAGTCTCTAGCCAAAGCAAGAATCGCTTGGCATCGGCGAGATAAATCTTGCGGGAAATGGGCGAAAGCTGAAGCGTTAATAAATGCTTGGATAACTGGGTGAGAGTACTGGAGGTGTTTGAGTTCATAGATCTGGTGTTATACTTCGTTATACTTTGTTATTAGCTTGGTGTGTATTGATATATTCCACTATAAAAGCCTGGGTTGCAGGTGTCAATAGGTATGATTACCGCATGTTGCATGCGTTATATTTTCATAACAAATAATCTTGCGGTAATCGCGATTTCTACCTAGAAAACGTGCGGTAATGTGAAATATGGAGGGAAGTCTGCAATTGAGCAAAAATTGGGAAATATATTATTCTGGTTGGTATGGGGAGATCCATAACTTGGTTAGGCGAGTGGGCTTGATAAGCGATAACTGCAACTGAAGTGGGCAGTATTTGACTAGTTGCTGCTCGCTGTTGGTAAAGTTTCGAACAGGGAAGTGGATGATAAGGTCGCTGTGGGGCGTAAGGTTGGGGATAAGGCACTTGCCAGCATCGCCCGTATAGTATGTGTCGCCGGTTGGTGTAATAAGTTGAACATTGGCAAGCGGGAGGAGTAAATATGGATCGAGTACCTCGACGTTGTGCTTTCTCCTGGGGATTAGCAGTAGTAGTAATGCTATTGCTAGCAATACAACATATGGGTATGATTGCCCGACTCTGGTTGCAACCAACATGGCTGTTGCGGGGAGTGAGAGTAATTCGGAAGGTAACTGAGAGATAATAGGAGGCAGTGTTGGGATAACGACACCTGGGATTGAAGGCTCTTGGATATTGAGGTAAAAGGTTGGGAGAGTGGATGGATTGCCTGCGAGATCTTGGGCTGAAATAAAGACTTGATAGATGCCAGCAGATAGATCAAAGGAGAGAGTGAGCTTGCCATTTGCACCCACCGATTCAGTTTGGGCCAAGGTTGTATCTAGCGCCTCGTTGTAAATGACAATACTAACTTTGGCGTATGGATCGGAACTTGTAACGAATGGAATGCTACCAGGGCCTTCGATAGTAAGAGTAGGAGAACTAGTGATATCTGGGAGTGTGTGTGAGCCCACAGAAAGCAGCTGAAGCGACGGACTAACTGTATCTATAACGAGATGCCATGACGCACTTGTTGAAGCATTACCGGACTTGTCATAGGCTACCACGTACCAATCGTAGGTACCGTCCTGGAGATTGTTGAGCGGAAGTAAGCGAACGGAGCCATCTTCGAGGCGAGCGGTGTAGTAGGTGGTGAGACTATTGCCATAATTGTTGACTCCCAAGTAAGTAGCAACATGATTGAGATAAAGATCGTAGCTTACCCAATTGCTATTTTCGTCTTTGCTTTGAAGCCAAACAAACTCGGGCCGCGATTGATTGGTGTAGGTGCCATCCACAGGCCGCAGCAATATTGGAATCGAGGGGGCGATAGTGTCTTTGCCAACAATTGGGCCGACATTACTGGGAACGGTTGCTCTAATGGTTGCCGATTCGGTTGCGTAGCGATGGTCTGCAGAAACTCTGGGAGCAAAGAGAAGTATAAAAAATGCAACCAACAAACTGTACAACATGATTCTAGTATAGGACAAAAATAACTTTATTTGTTCTCAAGCTCGCTGATCCTGCGTTTGAGGGAGTCGATCTGTGTATCGCGAGTATCTTCTTGGTGCTTGCGGCGACGATTGATGAGGACAAAGAGCGCAAGCAGAACAAGAATTATGATTATGATTGCGGCGATTAGGCGATACGGCATGATCCAAAAATAAAGAATGCGGCTGGTTGCAAAGCTTGGGCCATAAGCTGCGGTAAGCTCGGCGGAGTAGCGGCCAAGACCCCAGACATTGTCCCAGGTACCAGTTAAAGCGCGGGTAGTAAATGGAAAGATGTTGGTGGCGGCAAGAGGTATAGAGCTAAGGGTTTGACCTAGCATGTCTTTGATAACAATCTGGCTATTGGGTGAGATGTGAGTGTCTGAGTGATTGGCGATTGAGGCTTGAAAGCTGATGGGGCCAAATTCGTAGACAGGCTGCGAAGTGGTAAAGGAGGTGATGGTGGCATCGTACTTGATGTCGCCGGGGATGTTGATAGCAAAGAGGGATCCGACCTCGGGTACAACCTCGGCACCAGTGCTTGTTGGTTTGGTGCTTTGCTTGGGAGAGAAGAAGACGCCAGCATAATGGCCGCCAGCGAGAGCGTCGGTTGGCGCCTGCACGATCACGATAATTTCTTCGGTAGCTTGGGGTGCAATGGTTAGGTTGTAGCGACTAAGCGTAATCCATGGAGCGGCGAGGTAGCGACCGGAAGCCTGCTCGGAAACTTTGATAGGAGTTCCCTGATCGTCTTGTACGATAAAATCCGAGATTGTGGCTTTGAGCTCAATTGCGGTTGTGGCGTTGTTGGTGATTTTGATAGTTTTTTGTGAAACCTCCTGAGGTTTGATGCTGATCTCGGTGGAAGGAGGGGAGACGACAATGCGAAAGTCGGTTGCGTGGGCAAAAGACGGGAAGAGCAAACCAGTTGCAAATATGCTAGTGACAATCAAGCGTGCAAAGTGGTTGGATCGAATGTAGGGCAGAAACATAATTGGTTCCTTTAAAAAGTACTTGTGGCTGTATAAAATATGGAGTGTTCGTAGTCGCCTTGGGCTGTGACCTCGGAGATATTTGCTTTGTAAATAACATAAGTATTGGTGAGGGCTGTTGGACCAGTGATGTAGCTTGCTAGGGTTAGTGGAGTGGCTGTATCAGTACCAGAGTACTTGTTGAGCGCGGCGCCTCCAGTACCCCAAGTAACAGAATCTACGTGTGAACCCGATGGGTGAAGACCGTATTCTTCGGTACCAACAGTATTTAGTAATACTGGAGCAGTGGGTGGGGTAACGATATCGTTGATTGTGTCGGTGCCTTTGCGCATATCGCCATCATCAAGAGCTGTAAGCACGTATCCCTGGGAAGCATTGGTGGCGATACTAATTTTTTGAGCCTGAAGACGGGGATAGGCGAGATCCAATCCGCCAAGCGAAACGGAGGTACTGCTAGACGTGCCGCCTGTGTTGTTGCTAAGAGTCTCGCTGTCTACCACATCGCCTGGATTAACGTCTTGTACTACACAGTCGATATCACCACAAATAGTCATACTAATAATTGGATCTACAGTTGCGGTAACACGAACGCCCTCAAGGAAGGCGATGCGACCGGCTGTTGAGTCGATGGAAGTGCTGCTCTCTGGGAGAGTGCCATCAAAATTTTTGACAATGAATGGGTATGTTTCGGCGATGCCAAGAGTTGTGTTGCTGGGAGCTGGAGCGATTGGGGTGTTGGTACCGTTGGTGTTGCCGATTTTGATGACGATGGTTGCGCTGACTGCGCCAGAGCCGGTGTATGGGATATCAAAACAATGGTAGTTGGCTAGAGTTGTACAACCAACGCCAGTTGCGGTTGCGACACCTGAGCCAAATGTGTAGCCTGTAAGATCTACGGCCGTGACATCGACAGTAGTGTTGAAGTCGAAGCCGTCTGGATCTGGATCACCGTTGTTGGGGGTTGTTGGGTCGGCTGGGAGAAGAATGCGAAAAGAACCATTGGGTACGGCGGAGGCTGTTTTGAAACTGACAACATGTTGGGGCTTGCTCTTGAGGTAAATTGGATCGTTGTCATCGGCGTCGCCCGAAGCTAAGACTGGTGAGACAGAAAATTTATCGACAGCATTGATACCAACGACTGTGTAGGTGCCGGTACCAATAACTAGCGAATCACCAACTTTGAGATTGGCAGTAGTTGTTGAAAAGAAGGGGGTGCTACTCGAGGTTTTAATAAGAACTGAAGAAGAGCCGACTGTTGTACCGGTGGCATTGACTCGAGCGGCAACCGAAAGACGAGACGACTGGAGTGTATCGGTAACACTGGTGAGGTTGGTACCTTCGACTAAATGAGTGGGGTGAATGATCGATAAGCCAACGCAAACGATAGTAGCTCCAAACCCAAATAGCAACTTGGAAGTAAGTAAATTGTAGTGTGTTGTGGCCATACGGAATTATTTATATGCTAGATAAAATCTGGAGTCAATGGGCATAGTGTTGATCTCTAGATTTTTTAAGATATACGGCGAAAATGATTAGGGCTAGACTTAGTATCGCAAGAATAAGACGCAATGGCAAGAACCAAACAATGCGCTCACTTGTGAGGATGGTTTTGCCGCTTGGCGTAGTGAGAGTAAAAGCAAATGTGTGTGGTCCAAAACGAGAAATGGAGGGGGAGAGGGTGGGAACTGGATCAAAGCGAAGGCGTCTTGTTGTTTGGCCCAAAACAAGAGAAGGAACTACTGGATAATTGTTTTTTACGCCACGTGGAGAGGTGATTACAAGCTCTCCACCTGGTCTATGCATAAAACTACTGCGATTGAAAACTTTGGGATTAATGTCAAAAGGGAGCATGGAATCAGCGATTACTGGGAGCTCAAAATTTTCGAGCGTGAGCGAGAGGTCTAGTGCCCCATCTGGACTCAAGGTAAGAAGAAGGGGGAGGACAATTATTGGCTGGGTGGAAGTACTATTGGGTGAAGCCTGAGATTGCTCACTAGCAAAACCAAGAGCGAGTGAGAAGGCTTGACTTTTGTCTGTGCTGGCAGCAGCAATTGTAAAGGTGAAGCTAGTGGACTCGTTGGCTTGAAGATTGAGAGAAGTGGGAAAGGTGAAAACAAAAGGAACTGTGGCAGGATCTAGAGGATTGAGATCTATCGTACTGCCACCATCTTCGCCTAGGGGGATAAGGCGATGAAGTGAAACTCGATAGCTAGCTGCCTCGCCAAGATTGTGAAGGGAGATGTTTTGGACAACATTTTTGTTGGGGGCGATAAGTAGCTCGATAGTTGGAGGTGAAATGGAAATGCCAGTATTGGCTATGGTTTTGGGAGCAAACACGAGGATTGCTAGGTTGAGCGCGAATATGAGGGGCAGTAATTTTTTCATATTAGTAGTTGGGAGTTGCGATGTAATAAATAAGTGTTTCGTAAGCTCCAACTGCCTGATCTGGATCAAGAGCGACTTGGTAGGTGGCGGTTGCAGTGCGCAAAAGCCCAGATTCGACAGTTGTCATAATTGTTGCTGGAGCATCGGAGACGGAAAAGTCCGGGAAAGGGCGAAAAAAGGTGGGTCCAGCAAAATCTGGCACCACATCATCACCACTCATGTTGTATCCAAACCCATAACTGGCAGCACTTGTCCAAGCCCCAGCAAGAGTTTTGGTGCAGCCACTGTCGCAGACCGTGTTAGCAATAAAATCGGTATTACTTTTCATGCGACTACTAGCGGCAGTTGTGATGGTATAGCCTTGACGTGGCGCAGAAACTATTAAGTTGAGTGAGTTGGAGGCAAAATTGCCAGCAATTAATGAGCCAAGATCAACAGAGGTTTTACTAACACTAAAGCCAAAATCGTAAAGGGTATAGGCGTATTGGGCGCCGGCGAAAGTTGAGTAACCGACACTGGTAAACTCATTGGCAAAGGTCTGGCCAACAGTATCGGTAAGGCTATAGCTACCACTAGCTTTGGTACCACTAGTCATATTGAAGTTGCCAAAGCGAAGCTGGAAATTGGGGGAATACATTGTCTCGGCATGGCAAGGTCGTGCGAAGATGAGTGACAATAATAAAAATATTGTAAGCAGCATGATCTAGATCACAAAGTCCAAATAGTTGTTATGGTTGACTAATTGAAACTGAGCTTCGTTGGGATATGCTAGCAGCCATGCCTTCTCGTTTTTGGCGACTTTGTCCTTTTGCCACTTGAATTCGTAGCCAAACAGTTTGCCACTATGCATTTCGACCCAATCGATTTCTTGCTGATTTTTGGTTCGCCAAAAATAATTGTTGTAGTAGAGAGATTGATATGCTTGTTTTTTGAGTCTTTCAACGACGAGGAAGTTTTCCCATAATTTACCAATATCATCTCTTTGCGAAAGGGGGTTGTAATTGCCGATAATAGTGTTTCTGACTCCCAAATCAAGAAAATAATACTTGGCTTTTTTGATAATGGATTGACGATTGTTGTTAAAGTATGGTCTTAGCGAAGTAATGATGTAAGTTTTTTCGAGAATATCGAGATATCTGCCAACAGTTTTTTTGTCGATATCTAGCGAATTTCCCAGCTCGGAAAGCGAAACTTCAGACCCAATTTGAAATGCTAGAAGTCTTAGTAAATTGAGGAGAATTCGAGAATTTTTGAGGCCTTCGAAAATCAAAATATCTTTAAAGAGATGTGAGTTGGTGATCTCGCTTAATAGACGCACTTTGTCTTGATCAAAACTTGCAGTTAATATCTCTGGATATGAGCCATAAATTAGTACTTTTTCGAGCAATTTGTTCAGTTCGAAATTGGAATAGGTTAACTTTAATTCGGAGAAGGAAATGGGATATAAAAGATAGGAAAACTTGCGTCCAACAAGAGGCTCGCCGATTTGATTGGCAAGATCAAAAGAACTACTCCCAGTGGTTATGATGCGTATATTGGGGATTTGATCAACCATTAATTTGAGGTTGATGCCGATGTTTGGGATAAGATGTGCCTCGTCGATGACAATGAGCTCGTTGTCGCCAACGTAATCCCGAAGCGTGTCGAGATTTTGTGAGCCTAATATTTCGTGAATTGCGATGTTGTCACCAGTTTCATATCTAAAGCGATATGGGCATGTTTGAAGGTATTCTTTGACAATGGTTGTTTTGCCAGACCTGCGAGGCCCAAAAATGGCGATTACCTTGTTGGGTTTTAGAAGTGATGCGATGTTGTATGTGCGAGCAATGGGTAGAGGTGAATTAGTCGTTTTCATAAATATAGTATATCTAATCCCCGAAATATGTCAATTATGGGGATTCTAAATCCCCATTTACTACTATTGATCTGTCTCGTGGTCGATTGTTTTCTCTAGTTCTCCAGCACTTTTGTAGAGCACTTTGAGGTCTTGATAGAGACGGGTTAGATTGGCCTTGTTAGCGAAGGTTGTTGTGGGGAGAATGATTGAGAGCGTGTCGATTGCCCGGGTCAAGGTTGTTTTGAGGTTGAGAGAAAGGAAAAGAAGAGTGTCGGTCTCTTCGTGTGTGAGATTGTGTGAGAGGGTGTGCGACTTTTTCTTTTCTTCTAGATTGAGCTCGTGTTGATGGCCTGTAAAGATGGCTAGTGGCGTAATCATAAGTACAGCCACAAGCTCGGCGAGGTGCCCAATATCTGAGAGATTGGTGGAAGGGAGGAGGATGAGATAAATTATGAGAATTCCGGTTAGTACCAGGGTAGCCTCTGTTTCAAAAAGCATGGCTACTGCAAAAAGCAAGAAATATATCCCAAAGAAAAGTGGCGAGGTGAGCCCTCCTGTGCTTGTGACCAAAAGCAGGATGGTGATTGTGAGGATTACAAGGTCGATCGAGATTACAGTTCTTCTGGTGGTGCGATGGCGACGAAGCGCCCAGGCGGTGCCAAAATAGAGCAGGATAAGAGCGGCGATAAGCTGTACGGTGTAAGTCGAGAGAACGGGGGAGCTAACCCAAAAGTAGGCCAGGAAAGTTGCAAGCGCAAGAAAGGCGGTGTGGACCAAAAAGTGGGCAGACATAATTTGAGTTTACAACATTTTAGATAATATATGCTTCTTCTTGTGAAATTACGGTTAATTTTTTCTTAAGTATTAAAGACAATTCTTGGTGTTTGGAGATGCTTACAGAGGGGTTGGACTTGATCTCATAAGCCAATTCTCCAGTAACAAAATCCAACTCTTTGCCATTGTTGCGATAATATTCTAACTGTTGGTATTTTGATAATAATCTAATACAAATGTAGTTTTCGAAATATCTACCATATACCCTAGTGTCGTTGAGGTAAGAAGTGTCAAAAGAGTTGAGATGCAGGGAGAGATTGAGGTTGAGGCTGTAGATTTTTTTTGTACCTGCGAGTTTTTTGCGCATACTTTTGAGAGCATAGTTGTAAATTGGCTTAAAAAGATTAATTTCTTCTAGAATTTTGATGTATTCAGTGACTTCGCGACGATCAATTTCTAGATTTTTGGCGAGACTACTTGCACTATATTCGCCCGCAAGATCAAAAGAGAGGGTTTTGACTAGATTGAGAAACGAGGTGCGATCAATTTTGCTGGACAGGTAAGGGATATCAAAATTAATTAACTGATCTGCTAGATCAGTTATATATTGGAATGCATCAATGTCTTTATTTTCTGCTAGTTCTGGATACTGACCGGATGAGAGATAAGTCCTGAATTCAGTTTGATATATTGATAGATTGCTAACAAAAGTTGCGCGATTGGTTGAGGGCTCGGGGATGCCTCGAAAACGACAGTACTCCCCAAAACTAAGAACCCCCAGGCTGAGTTTGTACAACCTTCCCGCCAAGCTTTCTTTTGATTTTTGATGATAGAAGAGTGAGGTGGAGCCACTGACTACAAACTTGATGCCAAGATTGAGATCGTAAACTGATTTGAGTTGGTCTTGCCAATAATCGATATATTGGACTTCATCCAAGAATATATATTTTTCCCCTGGAGTTGAGTATTTTTGCAAAAATATATCAATGATTGTTTGGATAATATTTTTTTCGTTGAGACTTGTTGCAAACTGAAAATAGCAGATGTTGTTAGCGGGAACATGCTCGTTTTGAATGAGCTGGTTTATGGATTGCTTGAGCATGAAAGTTTTGCCGCTACGGCGCGCACCACTGATCGCGATAATTAACTTGGGCTTGGTTAGTTCTTGAAAAAAAGTCTCAAAAAGATCTCTTTGATGACCAAAGAGGGTGGGAGCAATAGTCCAATGGGGATTTTGTTGAACTAGTAATTGTTCTAAGTTGTTTATTTTCATGACAACTATATGTTAATAGCTGTACAAAGATTTGTCAACTATTCGAGAGTGAGGTTGCCGAGGAAAGCGGTGTTTGGGGGATTGTCTTCGACAAAAGTGCGATAGGAGAGGGTGTTGTGGGAGCGTACTGCATCTAGCGCCACATCGGGGTGAAGCCAAGAGCGAGTGGTCTTGATGTAGTCGGGGTATGAGGTCTGCGAGTCGGAGATGTTCTCGTGGCGATGAAGAAAGTGGGTAAGAATAAGTAAATGCTCCATGGTTGGGATGGGGAGCGCTTTGTACTTGCCGCGATAAAGGCTGCCCGAGCGACCATACTTGGTATTAAAGTACATGGCGTAAGTTACAGAAAGATGCTTCATAAGATTGGAGATGCCAGACTTATCAGAGGTTCTTTTTTCTTGAATAATCAGATGAAAATGAGTTGAGTGAAGCGCAAAGGCGACTAGATCGCAAGGCTTTTCGGCTTCGGCAAGAAGCTTGGTAGCGCCTCTAGTGTATGGGGCTTTGACTGTCTGGAGATAGGAGAGTGGTTTGCCGTGAGGAATGCGCAGATAATACGAGAGGATAAAGGTAAATGTCTGGTAATCTTTGCTGTCGCGAAAAATTTCACTGCCGAGTGCGCCAAAGTTGGTGAGGTGGTAGTAAATGTTTGGTTCAAAGTTTCTTACGTAAAGTTTGCTAGGCATAAATTCACTATAGACGGGGTCTGATCCGATTGTCAATATTTAATTATGAAAATGACTATTGACAAATAGTAATACTTTTTGTAATGTACTACGTATGATATACCAAAGAAGAATATATCCAGAACTATTGAGACATGCCAAGAGCAAGCTCAACACTGTGCTGACTGGTATGCGACGAACGGGCAAAACTACACTTGTCAAACAACTGATGAATGACCTGTTGAACAAAAATTCGATATTTTTGGATCTGGAGCGACCAGACAATAGAGAGCTATTTTTGCAAAAGAACTATGACTCCATAAGGGAGAGCTTGATAAGTCGTGGGCTTGACCCCAAAGAGCCAATGATAGTAATGCTCGATGAGATCCAAAACGTAAAGGAGATACCTAGCGTCATCAAGTATCTGAGTGATCATTATCAGATAAAGTTTGTTGCGACTGGATCTAGCTCATATTTTCTAAAAAATGCTTTTTCTGAATCACTAGCTGGCCGTAAAAAGATAATTGAGTTGTTTCCGCTCGACTTTGGTGAATATTTGCAGTTTAAACAAGTTAATTTTCATCCCCAAGACTGGATTAATAGTCAGGTCGATGAGGTGGAGGCTGCAAGAATTGGTGGCTACTACGAAGATTTTATTCGATTTGGTGGGTTCCCTCAGGTAGCTCTTGCCAACTCAATACAGGATAAAAATGACATTTTGGCAGATATTATGGCTTCATATATCAACATCGATGTAAGAACGATGGCCGACTTTGGGGATGCCCGCAATTTATATAATCTGATCAAATTGCTCGCGAGTCGTGTGGGGAGTCGCCTCGACGTATCTAAGCTAGCTTTGTTGTCTGGATTGTCTAGGCCTACGATAACTAACTATCTCGCTTTTTTGGAAAAAACATATCTTATCTCGACAGTATCTGTCCACACCAACAGTGTTGATCGCGAGATTGTAAAAGCTAGGAAAGTGTACTTTGGCGATACGGGACTAGCTAATCATATGGCAGATATCGGCGGTGGTGCTCAGTTTGAAAATACAGTATTCAATCAACTAAACAGGATTGGAAGTGTAGAGTATTACGCACTCAAAAATGGGCAAGAGATTGATTATATTCTTGATAAAAAATATGCCCTGGAGGCAAAAGAAACGCCAACTATTAATGATCTTGCTCAACTCTCCAAGCTTGCATCTTTGGCGGGGATCTCTCAATGCAGATTGATTGGGCGCAACTATGGACGCAAGTACAAGGATTATATTTGGGGTGCCTCAATATTTTAGTGGTATTATGATGATAATAGAACAAAATGGAGGGAACTTATGCTAAAACGAGCTTTGGAGATTTTTGTCGCATCACTTATTGTGGCGGGAGTAGCTGGAGTTTACTTTAGATTTGTAGGAGGTGTTCCTTTCCAGATTTCTCAGACGATGACAACCAAGATGAGTACCTTCGACGTGTCGGGTGAGGGGAAGATCTCGGTAGCGCCAGACCGCGCCAATATTGTGCTTGGAGTGCGAGAAACCTCGCCCAAGGTTGCAAGTGCCCAACAAGCGGCCAACAAAACAATGACGCAGGTGGTTGCCGAGCTAAAGAAAATGGGGATCGACGAAAAAGAGATCAAGACAACCTCGTATGACATTTACCCAGATTATGGTCCAGAGGGCAAACCAAGTGGATACGTTGTTTCCTCACAAGTTGCAGTAAAGATTGCCGACTTTGAGCTTATACCTCAAGCGCTTGACCTAGCGGGGCAACTTGGGCTCGAACAAGTGGGGCAACTTAGCTTTACCCTGTCGGATGATCTTTTGAACAAAACTCAACAAGAGGCACGCAAAGAGGCGGTCGCAATCGCCAAAGACAAGGCGGAGAAGCTTGCAGGGCTTGCGGGAGTTAAGCTATCGCGCATTGTGAATATCTCGGAAAATATGGGATCCAACTATCCAACGCCTTTGATGTACAAGACCAATGTGATGGCGGCTGGGGCCCCCGATAGTGCGAGCGCGCAAGTTAACCCAGGTACGAGCGAGGTGAGTGTGAGCGTGACTCTTTCGTATGAGACACAGTAGGGGCGAATTGTGGAGCGAAAAATACACATTTCTGAACTAGACAGAAAATCATGGGACAATGTTCCAACTTTTAGTGGTGATTTTTTTTACTTTTTTGAAAATGGTCAACAGGAAATCCAAGGTTGGATAGATCGCCCCGAACTGCCAGATAAAATAGCTAATCTAGATGAGAAAACTATACTTATTGAACCTATTGAACCAGCAAAAATAGTTGTTAACTTGAAAACACCATATGTGCTAAAAGAAGGAGTAGATTATCCATCTCGCGAGCAGCTGTTGAAAATGGCCTATCTTTTTTTGCAGAACCATTCCAATATTGTCGGTAGAGATGGGTTCTTGATGACTAGAGCAGAGCGTATTAGATTGGATAAGTCTGGTGAAAAAAAAGAGCGAGCTCGATTGTCCAAACAAAGAAAACGAGAGAAGTGGAACAAGGGTCAATCTGAACAAACTGTTTTTATGGCAAAAAATAATGATGAGGAAAAACTTTTTGTTAGAGATGAGGAACACAGAACGATAGTTGCTGAATCGAATAGACCCAAACGATTGACCAAAGATGAGCGCAAAGAAAAGCGAACCCAGAAAAAAATACTTAAAGAAGAGAAGAGGCAAGCAAGACTTGCGGTACAGAAGAAGTCGGTGGTGTTTGCGGCGGTTGAATCTGTTCCTTGGCATAGATTGCAACGCCCATACTTCAAATTTGTCTCTGGGCCATTTGAAAAATTTATGAATAATCTTGGTGATGACAGGCGAATTAATCCACCACAAAAATTTGGCGTGCGCAAAAACTTGGGTGATTTGGAGGTATAATCAAACGATATGATAGCGAAAAAACAGTACGTTCTTGGCATGTTTCCATATCCCTCTGGTGAGGGTTTGCACGTTGGACATGTGCGTATATACACAGCATGTGATGTGATGGCGAGATATTTCAAGATGAAAGGGTATGAGGTTATGTCGCCGATGGGGTGGGATGCTTTTGGGCTGCCTGCCGAGAATGCGGCCATCAAGAGCAAGATGAATCCACAGGATGTGGTGCCCAGGAACTACAACAACTTTCGCTCCCAGATGCAACACATGAGCTTTGACTTTGACTGGAGTCGAGAATTTGCGACAACCGACCCGACTTATTACGGCTTGACCCAGTGGATATTTCTCCAACTTTACTCAAAAGGGCTTGTTTACCGCGAACAAGTACCCATCAACTGGTGCCCCAAATGCAAGACTGGGCTCGCCAATGAAGAAGTTTTGGGCGATGGCACCCACGAGAGGTGTGGGACAGTAACGGGGAAGAAGCTCTTGCCACAATGGGTGATGAAGATTACCTCATATGCAGAAGAATTGCTAAAAGATCTTGGTGAGAAGGGCGGTAAGGATGAACTCAACTGGCCCAATGGGATCCTCGAGATGCAAAGGAACTGGATAGGGAAGAAAGAGGGGACGACAGTTAAATTTGGAATTATGGGGAACGAATTACGAATTACAAGTATGGAGGTCTTTACAACCAGAGTGGATACGATAGATGGAGTGACTTTTGTGGTTATTGCGCCAGAAACAGTGACGCAATGGATGAAGCATGGCTGGGTCCCAAGTAAAGAAGTTGTTGAATATAGCGAAAATGCAATTTCCAAATCGCAACAGTCTAGGCTTGAAGGAGAGAAAGATAAAACAGGCATCAAAACTGATCTATTGGCAGTAAATCCCATTACCCATGAAGAGGTGCCAATCTATGTGGCCGATTATGTGCTTGCAGAGGTGGGTACTGGTTGCGTTATGGGAGTGCCTCAATACGATGAGCGCGACAAAGAGTTTGCGACAAAGCATGATTTACCAATCAAAAACTTACCTCTCTTGGACTACAAACAGACTTTGCAAAAGTTGGTTGATATGGGAATGGCCAAAAAAGAAACGACTTACCATCTGCGCGACTGGGTGTTCTCGAGGCAAAGATACTGGGGAGAGCCGATTCCTCTAGTTTATTGCGAAAAATGCGGAGATGAGAATGGGGTAGTGATGCTAACTGAGAAGGACCTGCCACTTGAGCTACCATATCTTGAGTCGTATGAGCCGACAGACACTGGTGAATCGCCTCTGTCGCGAGTCACTGAGTGGGTAGCTTGCAAATGCCCCAAGTGTGGCGGCAAAGCGAGGCGAGAGACCGATACCATGCCCAACTGGGCAGGGAGTTGCTGGTACTTTTTGGCATATCCTTTCTGGAAAAATGCTGGGGGTCCCTCAGGGTCAGACCTTGAGGGCCAGGACGGCAGTGCCCCACAAGGTCTGACCCTCTCAACCAAGACTGTTTTGCAAAGCTACAAATCCAAATCACAGACACCGTACACCGACTTTTGGAAAGAAGTCGCAACACCAGAGATAGAGAGATGGCTGCCAGCTGACTGGTATCTTGGGGGTGCGGAACATGCGGTATTGCACCTACTTTATGCCAGGTTCTGGGTAAAGGTGCTGCACGATCTTAAGCTGCTATCTTTCCCAGAGCCATTTTTGCGCTTGCGATCTGTTGGGATGGTGCTTGCGGAAGATGGTAGGAAGATGAGCAAATCGTGGGGCAACGTGATTAACCCCGATGATGTGGTGCAACAGTTTGGGAGCGACGCAGTGCGACTTTATGAAATGTTTATGGGGCCATGGGATCAGGCGATTGCGTGGGATACAAGATCGCTCGTGGGCCAGCAAAGATTTTTGGAAAGAACACTAGTTACAGCCAAGATGGAATGGAAGATTGTCAAAGCGGGTGGGGAGACTTCGCCTCAACTTGCAAAGCAGCTGGCCAAACTCCTTTCTCAAGTTGAGCGGGGGATACTTGAGCAAAAGTTTAATACGAGTATTGCTGGAATGATGGAATTTGTAAATGCATGGAGGCCTCAGGGCCAGACCCTGAGGGCTGAGGATCTGTCGATATTTGCCAGGATCATGTCGCCATTTGCCCCCAAGGCGGCGCAAGAATTGTGGCAAGCTGCAGGTATGGAGGGCGATCCAGCCAAGGCTGAGTGGCCAACAATGTCTGCAGATTTACTTGCAATCTCTCAAGATCTCCCGATAACTATTGCAGTACAGGTGAATGGCAAATTGAGGGGAACAGTATCTGTGCTGCAGAGCGAATCGACAATTGAGGATAGGGTAGTTGAGAAAGCAATAGTAGTAGAAAGTGTTGCCAAATGGATTCCTCCAGCAAGCTCAGGACAGGTCTTTAAGAAGGTGATTTTTGTCCCAGGAAAGATAGTTAATATAGTACTTTGATCTACTAGTTGATAGATTGAGATATTTATTAGCTATGAGAAGAGCAATGTAATTGCGTGTAGTAGAATAGAGAGATGCAGCTAATCAAAGACACTCTACAACAAATTGCGGAAAATCTGGGGTTAACAGATGTGGAATTTGGAGTGGAGCACCCCAAAGACGAGATCCACGGCGACTATAGCAGCAACATTGCGATGGCCATTGCCAAGAAAATGAGCAAGAATCCGAGAGAAATTGCAGAAACAATAGCGACTCAATGCCAGAGTGAGCCTAGGTTGATGGAGGTTATTGCAAAAATTGAAGTAGCTGGTGCTGGATTTATCAACTTTTACCTAAAGGAAAACTATCTCAAGAATGTTGTTGGCCAGGTTTTGACTCTGGGCACTAAGTATGGAAACAATACCAACCTTGAGGGCAAAAAGATAATTGTCGAGTACACAGACCCCAATCCCTTTAAAGAATTCCACATAGGGCATCTGATGAGCAATACAATCGGCGAGTCGATCGCTCGGCTTAAGGCCGCCGAAGGAGCTCTGTTAAAAAGAGCCAACTACCAGGGTGATGTGGGGCTGCACGTAGCCAAAAGTATCTGGGGGATGATGGAAAAGATTGTCGAAGAAAAGTGCAATGTCGAGGAGATGAAGGGGTGGGAGCTAACAATAAGGCAAAAGTGGATGGGGCAAGCGTATGCGTATGGTGCTACAAAATACGAAGAGGATGAGGTAGCCAAAACTGAGATGAATGCCTTAAACAAAGTTATTTATGATGGGTCCAACCCCAAGATTATGGAGCTTTATCAGCTTGGGAGGGAGTGGAGTCTTGAGTACTTTGAAACAATTTACCAAAGACTTGGGACCAAGTTTGACGAGTACTTTTTTGAAAGTGAAACTGGCAAGGTGGGGTTGCAAGTTGTTGTAGAGGGGTTAGACAAAGGGGTTTTTGAGGTGGGCGATGAGGGAGCAATTGTATATAGAGGTGAGAAAGATGGCCTGCACACCAGGGTTTTCCGCAACAAACTGGGTTTGCCAACATATGAAGCCAAGGACCTTGGGCTTGCAGTTGCCAAGTACGCAAGATACCCATATGACCTGTCGATTGTGGTGACGGCAAACGAGATTACAGAGTACTTCCGCGTTGTGCTAGCTGTCATGGGGCAACTTTACCCCCATTTACAAGAGAAAACAGTGCACAAACCCCACGGAATAATGAAGCTTACATCTGGCAAAATGAGCTCTCGAACAGGCAAGGTGGTGTCTGGTGAGGGGCTACTCGATGAGCTAAAGACGGTAGTTTTGGCCAAAATCGGCGAGCGAACAATCGCCAATAAAGAGGTTGTTGCAGATATGATCGCGGTTGCTGCGCTCAAATACACCGTGCTAAAACAGGCTGTCGGGGGCGATATTGTGTACGAACCAGAGAAAATGACCAATCTTGAAGGAGATACTGGGCCATATATTCAGTATGCTTATGCGCGGATACAAAGTATTTTGCGCAAATCTTCAGTTGGAAATGATCAGGTGCGCAAAGAGTATAAGACTGAGCCAACTGAGTTTGCGATTATTAGGTGGCTTTATAGATACCCAGAGGTGATTGCTGCTGCCGCTACACAGTTTGCACCACATTTTGTGTGTACGTATCTATATGAGCTTGCGGGGCGATTTAATAGCTTTTATGCAGTATGTAGGATTTATGATGCACCAGATGAGGTAAGAGGCACGCGGATTGAGCTTGCGCGCGCGGTTGCGCAGGTACTTGAGAATGGGCTAAATGTGCTTGGGATTGGCGTACCACAAGAAATGTAATGTGATTTAATAAGAGAGTGAGCAAGAAAAATTTGAAATTAAAAGTTAAAAGTATTTTTGCCGAGGTTGTTTCGCGCGTGTTTGATCCTGTATGGGAGATCCCCTTGGCACTTTTGCTGGCCGTTGTTTTTGCAATGACTGAAGGGCTTAGATGGCGATTTGTGGGGCTTTTGCTATTTGTCGATGCGGTAGTGCCGATGGTTTTCTTTTTGATGATGCTTTATCACAAACAGATAAAAGACTGGGATATCCAAAATCGGCTCGAGAGAGTGCCACTATATATCTTTACGATGGTGTGCCATCTTGGTGGGATGTGGCTGGCACATGAGCTGGGTAAGGGCGAGCTTGTATCTATTTTGCTAGTTTATTATGTGGTGGCCATTGTGTTTTTGGTGATTACGCTTTTTTGGAAAATATCTTTGCATACCGGAGTAAATGCCGTGCTTATTACCTCAATCAATTGTTTTTTGGGATGGCAGTATTGGTACTTGTATGGAATTTTATTAGTTGTGGGGTGGGCAAGAGTATATCAAAAGCATCACACCTGGCAACAGGCCGCACTTGGTGCTTTGATTGGGAGTTTGGTTGTGTGGGTAGGGCTCTGTTGGATTGTGTAGTAGAATAAGTTGACTTGGGCCGATCGTACAGTGGTAATACACTGCATTCGCATTGCAGAAACGAGGGTTCGATTCCCTCCCGGTCCACTTTATTTTGTTGGAGGTAAAGCATGAATTTTGATATAAAGTATTCGAAGCTTAAAAATGGGGTGCGGATCCTTACTGTTCCCATGGCATCCGTTGAGTCGGTATCGGCAATGATCTTGGTTAAGACTGGATCCCGCAATGAAACTCTAAATCAGGCGGGGATAAGCCATGTTCTTGAGCATATGGTGTTTAAGGGTACCAAGAGTTATCCATCCCCAATGGCGATTGCTGAGACAGTAGATGGGATAGGGGCGGAGCAGAATGCTTTTACGAATAAGGAATACACAGGATATTACATAACAAGCGCAGCCAAACATTTGCCGCTATCACTTAAAATTCTTTCCGAGATGGTTACGGTACCTTTAATACCACAGGAAGATTTGGAGCGTGAACGAGAAGTGATTGTCGAAGAAATTAACATGTATGAAGATCAACCCATGGATAAGGCAGTAGAAGCGTGGGAAAACCTGATTTATGAAGGTAGTGATATGGGCAGAGAGATTATTGGGACAAAAGACACTGTACGCGCAACGACAAGCAAGACTGTGCGAGCATACCTAGACAAATGGTATGTTGGAGGAAATATGTTGGTTGTGATAGTGGGTAAATACAATGCGAAAGAACTGGCTGATAACATCGAAAAAAGGTTTGGCAAAATAAAAAAAGGCGCGATTGTGCCTTATGTAAGCAAGATCAATTATGGTCCTGTGGAGCATAGACATATTGAGAAAAAGACAGAACAAGCACATTTTTGGATGGGAGTCCCCGCAATCTCAATGACTGACCCGCGAAGATACGCCCTAAACTTGGCAAGTGTGATACTTGGTGGGGGGATGAGTAGCCGACTTTTTAATGAAGTAAGAGAAAAAAGAGGGCTGGCTTACTATGTGGGTGCGACCCTCAATACTGATTTTGATGGAGGCTATCTTGGAGTGCGCGCAGGAGTAAAGCTAGACAAGCTTACTGAAGCGATGGATGTTGTGAGAGCCGAAATGCTCAAACTTGCCGATACAATTACCCAGGAAGAGCTAACCAAAGCCAAAGAATTTATCCTGGGTCATTTACCTTTATCGCTCGAAGATACAATGGGAGTAGCTCATTTTGTGGGTATGAGGGCTCTTGAAACCGAGGATATAAGACAACCATCGGATGTAGAAGATGGGATCAAAAAAGCAACACTCGCTGATGTAAAGAAAGTTGCGGCAGAAATGATACGACCAGAGCTTATCCGTAGTGTTGTTGTTGGGCCGAAAGCTGCTTAATAGTTGGCGGGGTGTGGTGCATCGGTAGCATGCACGGTTCGGAACCGTGAGGCAGTGGGTCCAATTCCCACCACCCCGACCCATTCGACTTACCACGTTCGCTTGGGGCTATTGGCACATTCGACTATCATGGTGATTTGACTGTGATAGAATTTAAGTATTAAAAATATAGAGGAAATTTATGTCCATGCAACGCACAGTAGTACTAGTAAAACCAGATGGATTGCAACGTGGCCTGATCGGGGAGATCATGCATCGTTTTGAACGCAAGGGTCTTAAGCTTATTGGGCTCAAAATGATTAGACTTAATGATGAGATTTTGGATATCTGGTACGCCCATCACAAGGAAAAATCTTTTTTTACCGATCTTAAGGCCTTTATGACATGGACTCCAATTGTTGCCATGGTGTGGGAAGGGCAAGAAGCTGTGTCGGCTGTGCGTAAAATCGTTGGTGTTACAAAGGGCTACGAAGCCGAAGCAGGGAGTATCCGAGGCGACTACGCAATGAGTGGGTCACAGAACCTTATTCATGCCTCTGATGAGCCAGGAAATGCCGAGAAAGAAACAAGCTTGATCTTTACCCCAGAAGAATTGTTCCAGTACGAAAATGCCGAGGAGTGCTTGATCTACTCCGACTTTGAACGAGGCAAGTAAAATTGGGGTGCCCCCACCGGGAATCGGACCTGGATCGGAGGTTTAGGAAACCTCTGTTCTATCCATTGAACTATGGGAGCTCTATAAGGTGTATTGTAGCGCAACTTTGATAGTTATTGGGTGGGAGTGATGAGTTTAATCTCTTTTTCGGGAGTGAGAAAGTAATACGGTTTGTCTTTTGGAGGCTCCTCAATTGTGGTTAATCCAAGGCGAACGTAAGCGTCTAGGAGTGATTTGCCAGAGAACTGGATGAGACCTTCGGGGGAAACAATGATTTGATCATGATCTGCGGTGTAATACATAACCTCGGCAAACGCTGGTAGAACGGTATAAACTGGCTCGGTGTGTTGGAGCTTGGTTTGGTAAAGTTCTTGTGTAACTTCGCGCATAGAGCGTGGGTATTGAGCAAAAATGGTTCTATCAACTCGCAACTGCAAGTAGGCAATTAAAATAACGGGGATAAAAAACAAAATCTTGGGAAGATCTTTGAGAGCTTGTACAGTAAGAATGAGTAGAGGAATAGCCGAGAAAATGAGATAGCGATAAAAGAAAACTGGCATAAGCACAAAAGAAACTAGAGTGGGGAGAAGAGTGGGGATAAAAAGCCAAGTTAAGAGGAAGCGATGCTCTCTGGTAACCTTCTTTTGCACAAGCTTAATAAAAAGATCTAATAGAATGATTGTGCCGATTATGGCAGCGAGCCAAAATTGCCATTGTGTAGTTACGTCTCCACCTGTAACACGGAGGAAAAATTCGTAGTGAGTACGATAATTGATAGGTCCGATCCAATAGCTTCCTTTGACAGAGTTGGTTTGTGCAAAAAGGGTTGGTAACCAGGGGAGCTGAACAGCTAAGACTCCAAGGGCGGCTGGGAGCATGGGTAAAATACGCTTGCGCTCAAAAAGTAAGAGATAAAATGCGTGGCTGGCCAGCACAAACCAAGCGTAATAATGCGTGTAAACCATGAGGCCGCCCAGGATGAAGTAAAAAATTCGAAAAGTGTAGGATCCCTTTTGTTCTAATCTGGCGCGCCAGAAAACATAGGCAGAAAGAACGCTTTCTAGAGCAAGAAGGGCGTAAGAGCGGGCTTCGAAAGCGTAGGTAAAAAGAATGGGAGCTGTTGCAACAAGAAGGCTAGTAACGAGTGCTACTTGATGACTAGTTCTTTTTTTTGTGTCCCAAAATTTACGAATCAAGATATAGGTAACTATTGGTGTCAGTAGAAAAAAGAAGACTGATATCAAGCGGATGGGGACTTCGTGAAAGCCAACTAGATTGCCGAGCGCGTGAACAAAGAAGTAATAAAGAGGAGGGTGAAAATCCTGACTTGTGATTTTGATGATTTCTTGAATTGGGAGTCGAGAAATTCCAGCTGTCCAAGCCTCATCACCCCAAAATCCACGAGTAAGATAATTTTGAGAGAACAAATTGAGCATAAGATCACTATGAGGTAAGAAAAGATGCCTGTCAACTACTTGAGTTTGATCACGTATAGATTGGGGGTTGTTTCTGGAGAAAACTGGATACGCGTTACCAGGCGAGAAGCATCGGGCCAAATGTAAACAAAGGAGCGATCAAATGGTCCGGCGTAAACTGTAGCGCGGTTGGTTGTATCATAACCCATAATATCAATCCCGTTATCGGTAGTTATGATCAGGTGATTGGAATCTGGGTACCATTGTAAGGGGAGGTGATTAATAGGTGAATATTGAGCATTGAAAAGAGAAAGAGATTGAGTAATTGTAAAGTTGTTTTGGAGATGATGAAAAGCTGATGGGCTGCTCCCAAGCTCAGCGGTGATCGGATCCAAATTGTCCAACAATAGCAATTTGGAAATTGCGAATTCTGAATTTGCAACATTGATTAATGGAGCTTTGGAGTTTTTGATTTTGGGTTTGGCTGAGGGAGTGGGAGAGGGAGATGGTAATGGAGCTGTATAAACAAGATAGTTGGTGTCTTCTTTGAGATCATATACGTAGAAACTCCCGGGAATAAGATGTCTGGTTTCGGGTTGAGTGTTTTTGGCAATTACCTGTGGGATCAGACCCTCTGGGATATCAATTTCTTTGGTGGCTTGGTAAAGCAATTTGTCACCATCGGGTGAAGAATATACATTGGTGGCACTACTTGTGGCCATGTTGAGAATAAAGTCTGGTAGTTTGAGTAGGTCGGTAAGACTTTTACGAGCGAGCTCTTCTTCCCAGTCACGCAGAATGGTTGGCAATCGGATAGTAACATCTTTGAGGCTAGCGATATCATTCATTTGATTGGTTTCGAGGAGAACGTGGCTACCAGATGCAAAGCTAACCAAAATCTCGCTTCCATTTGGTGAGTAAGTATAATTGGCTTTGGTATAGTCGTACTCTTGTGAGCTTCTGGCGATTTGGCGGGCACTTTTACCAAGATTGAGAGTGCCAGTACTTAAGTCTTGGACGTAGAGCCCGTTTTTGGTGGATGCGCTTGCCGAGGCAACGGCAAAGGCAACTTGGTTTCCGTCTGGCGAAGAGATGGGGTTGAGGGCTCCCGTGTAGGTAAGTGGGGAGAGGGTTGGGGAAGTTGGGAAAAGTTGAGCATTTGTTTGGACAACAAGCTCTGATTCGAGTTTGAGGGTTTTTTTCCAGGAATGGTAACCGTCTTTTTTGAGCTCAATAGTATATTCTCCTGGCTCTAGGTTGAGAGTAGTATCGGTGGCCGTGCTTAACCTACCATTAATATAAACTTCGGCACCATTGGGGAAACTGTTGGCGTTGAGCAAGCCCGTACCCTTAATGGTTCCTTGTTTGGTAGGGCGATATCCTTGAGCGTAACGAATAGTTAGATACGTGCCAATAACAATGAAAACGACAGTTAAAAAGAATATTAGTGCGCGTGTGCGCGATTGACGCTTGTACATAGTGTTATTATAGCGCGATTCAAATATTAACGTAGAGGGGTCAAGCTAGATTTGGGTCGAGCTGATGTAGATGGAGCTGGGGATAGAGTGAGTGGGGAAATAATTTGCCAACTTGTGCCCGTATAAAGCTCTAGAGTTTGGCTACCAGCATCAAAGTAAAGAGTACCAGCAACTGGTGTCAATGGACGAGAAATGGGGGAGAGTACAAAATTGGAGGTGGTGAGCTGCCCAGTTATCCGCATCATACCAGCGGTGCTCAGATTGCCTGAGCTATCGACCATATTTTTGAGTAATTCAACTTTGGGATCTACGTTGGTTTCGACCCTAGCTATTGGATTGCTGGCAACTGGAGTTATTTGGGCTGGTTTGTAGGTTAAGATATGATAGCCCATGATTATCGAGATGCTTGCAAACAAATTGAGGGCAAGAAGCTGAAAGTCGTGAATTAGGCTAGGGGAAACCAACTCGCGACTTTGGGCGGCGGGCGCTTGAAGTGGTTGAAGAGATTGTAGGGTTGGTGTGAGGGTTGGTTCGGAACTTTTGAGTGAATTGAGTTTGGTTAGCAAATGAGATTTGATAAAGTAGGTTCCGCTGCTGGTAACAAAGGTGTGAATCTTGCCAGTTTGCTCCCAGCGATTAATAGTTGCTTCGCTTACTCCAGCAAGTGCAGCTGATTGTGTAGTGGTTAACAACTCTTGGTCGGAAGGAATGATGTTGTGAGAGATAGCATCCAAGATTTGAAGATCTTCTGTGCTATACCTTCTTTGCCCTCCAAGAGTGCGACTACTATGAAAGCGATCTGTTTCCTCCCATCTACGAAGAGTCTTGGCGGATATACCAAGTTTGGTTGCAGCTTCGGTGACTGTGTAGATGTTGTTCATAAACTTACCCATTCATCTGGATTGTCCAAGTTTTAATTGGGATATTATTTCAGTTTAGAACTGCATAATTGAGATGTCAAGCACAATAAATACCGTAATTTGTATCTCTGGTACGCGGTAATTAATTTTATTGTGCGGATATACTTGAGATAGGCTAGAGTGGTATACTCAAAAATATGAGCATGTTGGCAAAACGTATTGGCATCGATTTGGGTACTGCAAATTCCCTAGTATATGTTGTTGGAGAGGGTATCGTACTAAATGAACCCACAGTGGTTGCAATCTCCATGGATGATATGAAGGTGGTTGCTGTAGGAACCGATGCTAAGACAATGCTTGGAAGAACCTCAGGCAATATTATTGCGAGTCGACCAATGAGAGATGGAGTTATTGCCGATTATGCGGTAACCGAAGCAATGCTTAAGTTTTTTATCGAGAAAGCCGCAGGACGATCATATTTTTTTAAACCAGAGGTAATGATTTGTGTACCTGCTGGATGTACTCAAGTTGAACGTCGAGCTGCGCTAGATGCGACTATGGCTGCTGGTGCAAAGGTAGCGTATCTTATTGATGAACCGCTTGCCGCAGCTATTGGTGCAGGGGTAGGGATAGCTGAGGCATCTGGCAATATGATTCTTGATATTGGTGGAGGCGCTGCTGAAGCTGCTGTCATATCACTGGGTGGTGTTGTTGTGCATAAGAGCGCCCGCGTGGGGGGCAATAAGCTCGATGAAGCAATTGCAGAGTATGTAAGGCGAGAACATGGTTTAATTATTGGAGAACAGACCGCAGAAGCCGTCAAGCTCAAGATAGGATCGGCAATAAAATTGCCAAGAACTGAAGAAATGAATGTAAAGGGTCGGGACGTTATTAGCGGCTTGCCACAAACTGTAGTATTGTCGTCTGACGATATCAATAAAGCACTACTAAAACCATTAACTCAAATAATTAATGTGGTAAAAGCTGTACTCGAGGAAACTCCACCGGAATTGTCGAGCGATATTATTGACAAGGGGATTGTCATGAGTGGTGGGACATCCACCTTGAGGAATCTTGATGCACTTTTGACTAGAGAAATTGGGGTGCCAGCATTTGTTGCCGAGGATCCCTTGCTTTGCGTAGTCAAGGGGACTGGCAAGGCACTCGAGAACGTTGATCTTTATCGACGTGCATTAAGATAATTTTATGTTTGAGTTACTCTGATATACTTAGACTATGATCATAGGAATAGATGCCTCGAGAGCCTTTGGAACTGCTAGAACGGGTACAGAGAACTACTCTTACCACCTTATCACTCACATGTTGCGACTGACAGAAGCAAGAAAACATCAATTTGTGTTGTTTGTTCGTGCAAAAACAATTACTCCAAGTGAATTAATCAGATCTGGAGTGCAAATAGTAGAAATCAAACTTCCTTACCTCTGGACACAAGTTGGTTTGGCTGCTGCCACCTGGCAACACAAGCTAGACATCTTGTGGGTACCCGCACATACATTACCCATTCTACGTAACCCAAGGGTTAGAACCGTCGTAACAATTCATGGATTGGAATATGAGTGGCTCCCCGAATACCGCAACTGGTTTCAGAGATGGTATCTGCCATTGTCTACGCAATATGCTGTAGGCAACGCTGATTCCCTAATTGCCGTATCCAAATTTACCCAAAAACAGCTCGTAAACAGGCTAAATGCTGATATAAAACGTATCAATGTGATACATGAGGGGGTTGACTTCGGCAAGTCAGCAAGTCGATTTATGGATACTTCTTCGCGGCAAAAAGTACTAAATTCGTGGAAATTGCACGATAAAGGCTACATTCTCTTCGTTGGGACGATCCAACCTAGGAAGAATCTTGCATTTTTGATTGAAGTGTACGCTCAAATTGATCTGCAATTGCGTAAGCAGTCGAAACTAGTGATTGCTGGTTCCCAGGGTTGGATGGCAGAAGAAGTGTACTTGGCCCCACAAATATATGGAGTTAGCGAGAATGTTGTTTTTACGGGTAGAGTGAGCGAAGAAGAGCTGAAAGCTTTGTACCAAGGTGCATTGGTATATGTACAACCCTCTATTACCGAGGGGTTTGGATTGCCAGTACTTGAGGCGATGGCTTCTTTGGTACCAGTTGTAAGCTCAGACGGCGGCGCTCTACCAGAGGTTGTCGGAAATGCGGGGTTAGTCTTGCCAGTTTGCGATAATCAAAATCCAAATCAAAAATCTGTGATTGTGGCGAAGTGGGTTGATGGGCTTACCAAAGTGTTGAGCAATCCAAGATTGCGAGAGAGATTGATCGCGGCGGGGAAGTGGAGGTTGAGAGAATTTGGATGGGATGTTGCAGCACGTTCTACATTGGACTATCTAGTTAAATAATTACTCATTACTACGGGTCTATATAATTAGTATTATATTAAATTTAATATAGTAATATTGATCGATATATTGATAATAAGATGATAGGGATATAACAATATATTTATTAATTTATACATATTTGATTATTAATTAGAAAACCAGGTTATACGCGTGATAAGAATTGTGTACATTATATGTAATATTGTTGTATTAATTAATTTTCTCGGTGTCCTATATTATATTTAGATAAGATTATGTTAAATAAAGTATCATAAATATGAATATCTATATTTATAGGGTATAATTATTTTTATATATATTTGAAATTTTGCAGTTATTTGGACGATGGAGTAGGATAGAGCGGTGGAAGTTCAGTGACTTGTAATATATTTGGTTTCAAAATTGACTATTATGAAGTATAAAATTGAAGAAAAGATTGATGACAACGCTCAAATACTTGGGGTTATGATTACTGGCACTCGTAAGAGCCAAGTGATAGGAAAGATCAAGCTCCAGAGGAAAAATTTATGCCACGTGGCTACAATTAATCCCGAATTCGTTATCGAAGCCAGGCACAACAAAATATTTGCAAACGCACTAAATACGTGCGAAATAGCGGTTGCCGATGGGTGGGGAGTGGTTTGGGCGCTAAAATTACTTGAGGGAAAGTCGATAGACCGAATCAGTGGCGTGGAGATTGCCGAGGAAATCATGAAGTATGCCAACGATAAAGAAAAGAAAGTGTTTTTGTTGGGAGCGAGGCAGGGAATAGCAGAGAAAGCCGCTAAGATAATGCAAGCCAAATATCCTCACGTTAGACTTGCCTGGTATGAGGGGGCGCAAACTGTGGCTGTTGAAAAAGATGAAGAGGCGAGTATGACAATTGCCAAAATAAATACATTTGAACCAGATTATTTGTTTGTGGCATATGGATCTCCATGGCAAGATATTTGGATAGAGGAAAATCGTCCCTACCTAAGAGTTGGCCTGGCAATTGGGGTTGGGGGGACTCTGGACGAATGGGCAAATGCAGTAAAGACTTGTCCCAAATGGATTGATGGACTTGGCCTCAAGTGGCTTTTTAGATTGGTAAATGAACCTTGGAGACTGGGTAGACAAATGAGGTTGTTGGAATTTATGTGGCTCGTAAAATGGGAATTGGTTAAGAGGATGTATTACAAGTTTATAGATTGATATACTATGATGTTCTGGGATGACTTGTTTGCGAAGCAAAAATTTGTTGTTGGACTGTCGCCAATGGATGGGGTGACCGATGCCCCCATGCGATTTATGTGTGCCAAATATAGCGGAGATGATTTGGGAGTAATGTTTACGGAGTTTGTAAGCGTGGATGCACTTGCCCATATCCATGAGCCACACAAAGTTGAGCAAGTTATGAAGGCGCTTTTGAGAGCAAGGGAAGAATCCTTCAGATGTCCCTATGAAGTTGCACAAGTGTTTGGGCACAATCCCGAACTTTTTTACTCTGCAGCCGTACTTGTAGCCACGCTTGGATTTGATGGAATTGATATTAATATGGGGTGCCCGGCCCACAATGTCGAAGACCTTGGGAGTGGGGCAGGACTAATTCGTACACCAGATGTCGCACAGGCAATTGTAAGAGCTACCAAGAAAGGTATCCAAGATTGGGCGACAGGTAAGGTGAGTGTATCTGATCTGGATTATAGCGTGGAAGTTAAGTCGTGGGTAGAAAAGCATACGAGAGTCTCACCCTTGCAAATAATACCCGTGTCAGTCAAAACAAGAATCGGAGTCGATAAAAATCAAGTTGCAGAGTGGATACCTGCAATTATGGAGGTTTCTCCAGCTGTTTTGACTTTGCATGGGAGAACGCTTGTACAACTTTATCAAGGTAAGGCAGATTGGAACGCTATCGGAGAAGCGGCCAGGGTCGTACACCAAATGGGTGGCAAAATATTGGGGAATGGAGATGTGCTATCCAGGATCGAAGCTCAGGAAAAAATATTACAATATGGAGTGGACGGTGTACTAATTGGCAGAGCTGCAGAAGGCAACCCATTGTTTGCTAAAACCATAAAGAGCAAGCCTTCCAAAGAACAAAGACTGGCCTGGATTCTTGAACATGCCCTGGTTTATCAACAACTATTTGTTGAAACTAGCGAGCCAGAGTATATGGAGAGGGCATTTATACCTCTGCGCAAACATTTGGCATGGTATGCAACAGGTTTTGCTGGAGCATCGCAGTTGAGGCAGAGACTTGTACAGTGCAAAAATATTGAAGAAGTTGAAGCTAGCTTTCGGGATTGATACCCAACATCCACATGACCTGTTCTTTTTTGTAGCGACGATCACCGCGACTATTGATACGAATTGCGGGTAGCTTGCCGCGCTTGCCCCAACGCTTGAGGGTGAGGGGAGAAACACGTAGAAGGTCGGCGACTTCACGAACGGTAAGTAGATCGGGTAAATTTTTGAGATCGAGTTTTGGTTGATTGGGTGGGACCATATTTAGCTCTATATTAGTCCTATGTAAGGTATGTGTCAATAGGTAATGGTTTGATGGGTAGTGATACTATATCTGATGCTTTTAGGTGGGTCTTAGATATACTAGTTTGTATTTATCGATAGATTGATATATTCATATTGTGCGCCATCCAATATTGAGTAAATTGAGGTTATCCATTTTTGGACGCTATATGTAGCGGGTAGGAGAATAGTGGGAATGTGGATAAGTTTGTGTTGTATATACATATATAATGTGTATAATATCGATAATGAAATTGTTGTCAATTGAACGAGCTGCTTGCAGTGTTGCCTTGTTGCTAGCTGGATGTAAAGCACAAGAACCAACATCAGCTATTGCTACAAATACAAACACTATTGCTTTGCGAACTTTTGTGCCCGACAATATCCTTATTGCGGCTGACTTGGTTGGTGTCCCAATTGCTGATCAACCAATCTTATATGGCGATCAAGAATTCGTGAACAAAGAATGTGAACAAGACATTGCTCCCTATTCTTTAGTCCAACTTGGAGGCTGTATTACTCCTGATGATGATAGGATTGTTATGAAGTATGATTCTGACCCTTTAATTGCTGTTCACGAAGCTTTCCATACAATGCTTAGTAATAGAAGCGGTAGCTGGAAAATTGAAAATGAAAAGTTAATGTTGAAGGTTAATGATGGCAATATGGAATTAGTAGGATTTAACCCAGATGGAACTGAGGTTAACGTCGATGTTGATTTTTTTAATGAGTGGTGGGTACGCGTTACTGATTATACCTTGGCTGCAAAAATATTAACTGACAGGGGTGGGGTTTTTGATGAAAAATCGTGGGATAAGAAACTTTTTGACCATGGGCTGGATCCTAGGTTGGTAGATAAAGATTGGCGTACTATAATTGAATTGTCGCAGGGTGATAAGGATATTATGAGTAATAGTAGTATCTTGACTACAATACAAATCGCATTTAATCTGGCACAACAAAATTCGGTGATTGGTGAGAATGCTAATTTTTTTGGTGATCATACAGACTCTAAAAAAGATAATGTTGATGTGGAAAAATTGTACAAGCAGGTACGGGATGAATTTTCTAAAGTTGATCCCACAACCGAATCAATGAGCATGCTAGAATATTTGCAATATTTGAAAGATTTCACGACAATGAATGGCTATGGCCGTTGAGTACAGTCGATGTTGGAGTTTGTGCGCCCTTTACCTCTAGTAGTATCTGAATATTTTGATTGGTAGCTACCAAAACCCCGCCTTGCGACGGGGTAATGTAATTGCAATTTGCGAAGTAAATTTATTTGAGTTCGACAGTTGCGCCTGCTTCAACAAGCTTGGCTTTGGCTGCTTCGGCATCTTCTTTTTTGGCACCTTCGATAAGTACCTTGGGAGCGGCTTCGACTAGATCTTTGGCTTCTTTGAGACCAAGAGTCTGGTTGAGTTCACGAACAGCTTTGATGACAGCAATTTTGTTGGCACCGGCGGCGGTTATTACGACATCAAAAGAATCTTTCTCTTCGACTGCGGCAGCTGCGGCTGGGGCGGCACCCATAGCCATAACTGGAGCAGCGGCTGAGACGCCAAACTTTTCTTCTAATGCTTTAACAAGATCGGCAACTTCCAAAACGGAGAGTTTCTCGATCTCGCTTACGAGAGTGTTGATATCGGACATATGTCCTCCTTTATTATATTTGCCTTGCCTGCCGGCAGGCAGGTTTTAGCGTTTATTTATATTTAACAAATAATACTTATTAGACTGTTGCACCCTTCTTTTTACCAATGGCGGAAAGTGCATAAACGAGGTCTCGAACTGGAGCTGACAATACAGATACCAAGTTGCGCGCTGGGTTGTTGAGTGTACGTAGCAATTGAGCAATAAGCTCATTTTTGCTTGGCAAGCTTGCGAGCTGCTTAACTTTGGCCATGCTAAGAATTTCAGTTCCTAGTAGTCCGGCTTTGAGAACTGGCTTGTCGCCTTCTTTGGCAAATTCGACAAGAGCTTTGAGCGGCATTACAACATCGTTGTTTGCAAAAAGAGTAACATTTTGACCTTCGAGTTCTTTGGCGATTTTGTCGACATCAACATTATTGTCTTTGAGAACAAGCTTAAGTAGTGTGTTTTTGGTAACAATGAGCTCGCCACCGGCTTCGCGGACTTTGCGCCTTAGTTGTCGTTGAGCTTTGAGGTTGAGCCCAGAGTAATCGGCGAGAAAGAGGCCTTTGGCCGATTCGACTTGTTTTCTTAATACCGCAACTGCGGCTTGATTTTTGCTGTTTGGCATAATAACCCCTTTTTATATAAATAGCTGTCCAAAAGACAGCTAATACTTACACGAGAAGTGTGAGATTAACCTTCGACGAGACTTATTGATAGCTCGTTGTCTTGAGGATGTTTGTATTCTACCAGAAAAAAGAACAGGTGACAATTAGTAGTCGAATTATGTTATATATAATCTATAGTTACATTGAAGGAATAGGTTTGATATGACTGATAGAATGCGTGATCATAGTTATAACTCATGGGAAAATACTCGCAGAGAAACGGTGAAAGAAAAAGTATCGAATTTCTTTAGAAATCTTTCGGAAGTATTAACCAATAGAACCAGATCTAGACCGGATGATTATCAATACAGTGATCAATACAGCCCAAAATCTTCGAGAAGACAAAGTTCTGTAGGTAATGCTGCAATGATCGCAGCATTATTGGCAAGTGGCATTGGTGGAGGATATGCCACTGCGCGCGGATTGGGTTGGATTGGAGATGGGCAGGCAAATAGTACTGGACAAGGTGTTGGTGTTGGAGAAGGTCCAGTTAGTGTTGAGCCAACTGAAGAACTCAAACCAGGAGAATGGGATTTGGAAGGACAGGGAATTGCTGATTTGTTGGGTACTGAGGGATTGCAGATGATTAAAAATGAAAGACTAGGTTATTGTGAAACTGAGGGGAAAGAATGGTGTGACACTATGCTTGGCGAAAATAAAAATTTCGATGGTGTTGTGATTTGGATTACTGGCATTGACGGAGCAGATGTACATGGTCATAGCGATGCGATTATGGGTTTTGTGATTCCCGCTGATGGAAGACCAGTAACCAAGATATCGATGCCGCGAGATATGCGCGTGCCTGGTTTGGCGTGGGGAGATCCTGATAATCTTAAGCCCGGAGCAATCCTCAATCAAATGAGTTGGATAGACGCAACCAATCCAGGAAGGTATAACACTTTTAATATCCCAAGAATTTTGGCTGAGGCAACTGGTATGCCAGCTGACCTGGTAGTTCAGGGTTCGTATACAGGATTTATAGATTTAATTTCTTTTTTGTATGATGTTGGTCCCGATGGTAAAATCCCCTTTAACGTCGTCGAAACGCTTAGTGAATCGGAGAGAATGTCTAAAGGTGGAGCACCATTTGATAAATATTTTTTGAAAATGGCTGGAGAAGATCGAGTAATTGAACCTGGTAAATACATGGTAACTCCAGACATAGCATTGCGCTTGCTGCGCGAACGTTACTCTGGGACTGGTGATAATGAAACACGACAAGCAAATCAAATGCAATTTATACAAGATTTGCTGGTGCAAGGAATCTTAGATAATCCACAAAAAGCTATTGAATTGATTGGTAAAAGTCCTGATTTCTTGAAGGGTGAAGAAGAAAAGTTGGCGATAAGAATGGTAGGGATGAGTGTGCCAAAACAATTTAATCTAGACGAAGTATGGACCAATTCTTTGTCGTCGATGGCCGCATATCAAAGGGAGCGACTAAAGAATCCAATGTCGGCGCTTGAGGCAACGAAAGGTATGGCACAGATTTTGCAACAAATCGAAAAGGGGAAGCCGCTTGGAACAGTGTCGCCAAGTTTGGTGCCAGGATCGCAAGTGCGAGTAGTTGCCAATGATGAGGCTGGATCGGTAACAATGAAGGGCCCTGGATTTGATGATATTGCAAATAATTTTGATTTAACAGCAGCCGACAAATTGACCTATTGGGATGATCTGCGTAAGACGATCCAAAAAAGACTAAATTAGCGAAAAATGTTATAACATTTTCCTCTGGTATGAGGCAATTTTGCCTGTTGTGTTATTGCCTAATTTTATCTAAGATTGAGGTAGGTTATTGATGTGATATTTTTGGTTTTTTATGCCTACAATGTTACAAGAACAAATTCGGCGAATGTGGCAATATCGATGGCTCCAAATTGTTCTTGGTAATGAAGAACTTGGCAAGGTAATTGCTTTTGGCGAACAGTTTGGGTGGGGTGAGCCATGGAAAGTACGCTTGATGGGCGCTGTTGCCATGGTGATTGCAAAACGAGGTGATGTAATCGCACAGCAACTAGTTGCGAGTAACCTGACAATGGTGCCTAATATATTAATCCCTGATTGCCCAATATCTGAGCTTATTCCCAAGAATAGTAAGCTACGCAAGGCTGTGCCCGCCAAAGTAAAGGGGCTTGCGAAAGCATCCTCTAATCTTGTTGCCATGATCATGCCCCTTGCAGTGTATGAATATGTGGTCAAACCCGTTCTTTCCGAGCAAGAGCAAGTGGAGTGGAGTAGTAAAATTGATGCAGCAGCAGATGACGCCGACAAACTTACGGGGATAATTGCCGAGTGGATGATGCTCGTGCGCAGCAGGCATGGAACAGCTTACGAAGATATTTTGGCCCAAACCAGAGAGAATGCCACACAAGAGATGTTTGATTTTATCAAAGACACACTCTGTGAATACGAATACCTTTCCAAGCAAAAATCTTTGAACAAGTATGAAGAGCTGGTGGCAACACAAGATGTTGAGGGATTAGTCGACGCTTATTTGGCAGTGAAATAAACATATGGGAATTGACCAACAACACACCCAGCAACTAGAAACCCAATTGGGTGGTGAGAATAAGCTGCCCAAAATTGAGATGACAAAGCTGACAACGAGAGTTAAATCTTGGGTCGCTGCTCAGGCAAATGGCTTTAAAAAAACCTTTGTGAGTGTTGCACATGAGGAATACGCGAGGCGGGATAGCAATATTGAGGCAAGGCAAAAAGCGATCGATAGTATTAAGGTAGAGCCAGGTAAGATGTCGTGGAAAAAAGCGTGGTTAGAGACGACTGCAGTGATTGATAAGCCAGTTTCTTCTTTGGTTGCTGCAGGGCGAGCGGCAGCGATGCTGACATTTTACGAATGGAATCCCCTCGCCAAGTTAATTGGCAAAGCGTGGACTACCGAGATCAATGGCATATCTGGCCGTGAGCTGGCAGCGAGACTTGAAGAAAAGCTCATCATCGATAAAAAGACAGGTAAAGGTGTAAGGACTGGAACGATAACGCGCGAGAAGATCTCGGATGCAATAACTGGTGGGTTTAAGCTTGCCGGCACAATGAATCTTATTCCTGGAGCGCTTTCCCAGTTGCCAGTTATGAATGCGCTTGGTGCTAATCCAGGAGAAATATGGGGACTGATGCGCTCGGCCAAAATGATTAGTGGTGGCCCAGGTTCTTTGAAAAGCTTTAAAAAATTGTGGGATGAAGCCCCCGACAACAAAGAGCGCGCCAAGATTGTCGCGACTACCGCGATCTCTGCGCCAGTTTTTTATGCGCTTGAGAAAGCTTTCCCAGTTTTTGCTGGAGTAAATGCCCTGCTAGTTGCTGATATGGGATTTATGCGCTTTGCCGGGATGACTGAGCAGTATGCACACCAGGGTGGAGATGGTACTGGTGAAAAGCGAGAACTAGCAACAACTAAGCTACATGGGCAATTTATGGCTGTCGAGCTTGGTATTACGGCTGCATTTACTGCAGATAGCGCACTTAGCTTGGGTGAGCGTGTAGTTAGTTGGAAAGAGACCGGGATGATTAACCCCCTTGCCCATATGACGAAAGAGTCGGAGCTAAAAAAACTTTTAAATACACACCCAGAATACTTGGTACAAAAAGGCGGCGGAGCTCCTGGGGCGATTAAGCGCACAGTGGATGAATCGTTTGAAATGGGGGGAGCCTGGCTTAAGGGAGTTGTATCAGGGAAAGAGGCGACTGCTGAAAATACCGCTCCCAAGGTGATACCACTTCACCTCTTAAGCGCAGAAGGAAAACCTGCAACCTACATGGTGTCAAAAGATGGCAATACAGCTGTCGTTACCAGAGAGATGAATGGGAAGATAACTGTTCTTAAAGGTGACACGTGGGAGGTAGTAGCCGAACCACAAAAACCGCTAGCCAAAGAAGTAGCTTTGGCACAAGTTGGTGAACAACTTAATAAGATGGAAGTTGTTGCCAAGTACGCCGTGCATGATTATGTAGTGTATGACAAAGACGGTAATATGGCTATCCGTATGGATTTAAAACCTGGTGAAATAGTAAGAACAAAGATGGATAGATTGTTTGCCGGGACAATTGATGACGTTGCAAATAATATGGTAATTGCTGGAGCTGATCTGCAGGCGGGGAAGGTAAGTGTTGAAATTTTGGCCAAAGAAGCTGGAGCTGACCTTGTTTATGAGCGCCAGATTGTACAAGATTTTATTGGAAAAATGAGAGTTGATGCGATGAATAATGGAGACAAGTTTGATGAAACTGCTGTCAAAGAGCGGATGATTAAGTACTTTGAAGAGAATACTTCACTTCCTGCTGGTACGGTTGAAGGTACACTTTCTTATGATGGTTTTTATAAATATTTGGTAGGGGATAAAATAGTCGACACCGGGCGTGGAACAGAACATACAATTGCAATCCATGCTGGAGATACACTTGGAGCAAGAGTAGCTGAGCTTGGATATTCGATTACTGATTCTGGGATTACTGACTCGACAAATAATTACCTGCGACAAGCTGTGATCTATAGAGTGGATGCTGGTGGTAATCGCACCGAAGTGCCACTTGCAGAGCTTGGTAATATTAAGGCTGACGAAACCTATGTCTTACATACGGGAGAGGGTGTTGCGCAGAGCAAGGTAGAAGTTGTTCCTATTTTTCAGCCAGTGACTGGAGTTAGTAATGCAACATTAACTGCTACGCCAAATACTAAAGAGCTGGAAACTAAGTGGGTAGAAAAGCCTGTTCATAACGGCGCAGGAGAGATTTATCTAGGAGTAATTGGCAAAGATGGAGCTACCTTGTCGGACCTTGTTGTAAAAAAACTTGGAATGGCATATGGCGTTAATGGAAATGGTGGGAGTGCGTGGGCGACGATTTGGCCGATGTTATTGGATCAAAATACGTCTGGAATTTCAATTTATGCCGAGGATGTTGCGGGCGTAAAAACATATCTTCGTACAAAAGAAGATATGAGCTTGCTGCATGATGGTGACAAAATTGTCATCGTGGATGCTGGACAAAACCGCGTTCTAAGGCAGGTTGGAGAACTCACTGATAAGCCCATTGATAAAAGTACTAATAAATCACTCGATGTTGGCAAGCCAATAGATGGTTTTGATGCGAATGGAAAAATGGATTATGCTCATCCACCTACAGAATTGATTAAAGATGTTGAGGGAATGGTATACGTGGGGAGAGTGTTACCTGGCGATACTCTTATTGGGATAGCTGCCGATAGACTTGGTGATTACATGTTGGATAATTCTGGGCTAGTTAATCTGGAGTATTACAAATTGGCTCCAGATGGTGTTACGGTCGATGTACTGGATAAGAATGCACAAATAAATGTTGGGGATCAAATATTTGCAAAAGATCGTTTAGTTGATCCGATTTTGGATGCTCGAATTAAGGTATTTGAAGTACAGGCAACGTTACCACCTGCTGGCGGAGGTGATGGACTAAATTTGCCAGAAAATGGTGCGTGGGATAATGTAAAGCTTCGCGAAACCCTAGACAAGGAAGTATTAAGTTTTGGAAATAAAGCTACAATTCACCTCACGGTTACAGGCATAAATGATGATAAAAATGTGGATCTTGGTGGGAGAGATATCATTAACAATGATGTGCTTTTAGCTCCTGCAACCATGATCTTAGCGATGCGGGCAATTGAGCGTGGTGATATTCCAACTGACAAAATCGAGATAGCTAAAGAATTACTCTCTGCAGCCAAAAATGATGCAACGGCACTTGATTCTTTGGGGCAGTTAATAACTGGTAAAAATAGTAACGAATGGGTAGCGGTGATAGCAGAAAAAACAACAAGTGAACTGGGTTTATTGAACACGGACTTGAAGGGAAATTATTCAAGCAACCCAATTGCTAATATTTTCCCATCGACCACTACGTCTGACATGACTTTGTTAATGCAAGGCTTGGTAAGTGGTAAGTATGTAAATCCTCAAGACGGCGAGCAATTGATAAACTGGATGAGTGAAGGCAAGGTGGGGACAATTGCGCAAGCTATAAGTCAAATTGGCGAAGAGAAAGTTATCGAATTTTCGCAGGGCAATAGTGGCGTAGCTATCGTAATTGGCCAAAATTCTAGTTATGTGATCGCAACCCAAACTGATGGGAGACTCGTCGAGGATGCAAATAGTCTTTTTAATCTAGCTCAAAGAACAACTATATCTATATTTGACCCAAGCGTAAATACAACACTAAGTCAAAATACTATTGTTTCTTTTAAAGCTATTTCGGATCCTGCAACTGCTACCACAATACTTGGAAGAGCAATATATCCAACTAAAACAGATAATGGCTGGCAACTTTCCCCGATAATTACGAGCCAAATCCCAGATGCTGAGGCAATTGACTGGGGTAAAATGGAAAGATTTATCCGTGGAGAAAAAGAAATATTGATTAAGTTGACTACTAATGAGAAGGATAGAGAAATTGCACTTAAATTAGATTCAACAGGTCAATTAAATGGGATATTTGATACAAAATTGGCTACTGGAACAGAGGCGTCTTTTGAGCGAATCAATGTTCCCGAATCTATGGGTAAGATATCACTTTCTGATGATAAAGTTCACGTTGAACCAATATTTAGTTTTGATATGAATGTATCTGATAATAATGGTCGGACAAACCTAGTAAAATATTTGGATAGTAAAAACCAAGATTTCGATTATATTCTTTTTAGCAGTGGCTTTGGTGAAAAGCCAGTTCTTGTTGCAACTAATTATAATAATAATGAAACAACTGGAACTGGCGGAGTGCGCATTGGGATCGTCTTGCAAGATGGTGGGCGTCAGATAACAGATGCTGATAGTTTGGTATTACAAAGATTTTTGGGTAATAATATTGACAATACTTCTTGGTATACAGATATCTCATCAAATGTCGCATATGATCCTAATAATACTAACGCTTGGTATCGCGATCTTGGGACTAAAACAGGTAGCATTATTGAACCAACTCTCCCTGTACCAAAGTCGATGGAAAGTTATCTTGGCGAAATTGGAGTACCAATAGATGGCGTTGTGGATGGAGTGAAATATTTGGGAGTTGAATATTGTGGAACCTCATCGTTAATTGATCGATATCTACTTGGTCAGGAATATGGGATAGAAGCTAAGGATGTAATTACGCGTGAAACAAATGAAGCTGGAGTGTATTTGATTGGAAAGGCTATTGCTGGTGGCATGGTATCTTCGGTAGCGCCAAGAGCATACCGAGTTAATAATGATCCCACACAGATCGATTTTACCAAATTTAAAGTTAGCACAGAATTTAATCCAGGAGATAACTCTGTGGTTGTATATCCATTAGAGCGCGATCCCAATTCGGTGGTTACAACTACCAACTTGGAAAAATTAAATCCTGGATTATTGTCTGAACGTGGATTTGAAAAATATCAAATTCAACGCGCTGATTCGAAATACTTTGTACCTGCAACAGGTCTTTTTAGTGGCAAAGGACAGGATTTGTATGTAGATCCGTTAACAATGAACGTGTATGTTTTTACTGGTAAGCCAGAGTCTTTTAATAGTTATCGTGAAGAGGCTGGGTTTTATCCTGTGTTTGGAGCTAATCTTACATACCCCGAGATGGCAAGTGTAATAAAGGATCATCCACTTGATGCAGCACATATTGAAAGAGATGTTTACAAAGAGGTGATAAACAATAATGCATTCTTGGATTTGAGACAGCTTTCTGATAAATACTTCGTGAGTCATAAAGGAGAAGTAATTGAAGTGGTGGAAAAAGCTGATCCAACCCAGATCCACAAATTACATATAGCAGAGGATGCGGCTAAAAACTTGATTTTGGATAATAAAGAAAGGTTGGTGTACAAGGATCAGGATGGCAAATCGTGGGTAATTGGCAAAGAAGGCCTAGAAATTGTAGATGATGCTAACGCCAAAACATTGCATGATGTTCTTGTGGGATATTCTGGAGTTGTGGATAAGAATGGATTGCCCTTACAGGAAAAAGGTTTTCCTTTGTTTGAAAAAAATGAACTACTTTACAAAGTTGGTGCTGAGGGATTAGAGTTAATTGGAAGTTTACATACAGAAAAAGCATCTGATTGGGTAGCCGACAATAATGTAAATAAGCTTCTAACAGAGCTTGGTGTGACGAATAAAACAATATATAAAGGTGGATTTTCGAGAGATGAACTTGCCTCTGATGCTGACAAAATCCGACATGATATGGCGTTATTATATCCGTCTTATTACCTCGAAACTTCGACTGGTTTGTATGATGTGCGCGATATGAAGATGTATACCGTTGCATCTGAAGATGGACAAGTTTTGTACGATATTGGTAGTGGCAAACCAATACTAGAGCTAGTCCATGATGTACAACAAGCTTCGATTAGCTCATTCCCAATTCCTAAGGATTATTTTGTGATGGCAAGTGATGGAAAAAATTTGACCAACGTCGTGCGCAATAATTTTACTAGATATAACCCACAAGTAAATTTGCTTATTGCTGGTAATCATCAAATGCAGGCATTGCAAACACCAAATAATGAACAGTTTGTTGATCGCCAAACAAGATTGCCAATTTATCGTGAAGGTGATTATGCATACGTTATTAAATCTCGAGGTGTAGAGAACTTGGGACTTGTGACTGGATTGGTAAATGCGGGATTAGTTGGAGTTTTGCGTGATGGTAAATACGAAGTAGAAAATATCGAAGTTGGGACAAGGCTGTCGCAACCACTGCGAACTATTGTAACTCCAGTTGGTGAGATGGCTTACTTTAAATTTATTCAACCAAATGACGCGTCTATTAAGCTTGCATTCGAAGATTTGTCTAAAAGTCTTGAGAGTGCTGCCAAATTGGCAATCGATGGAATTTCCATCGTAGTTCCAAACGACAATATGAATGTGAAGAATGTGATGGATATTATTAATGGTGAAAAATATATTCACTATGAAAGTATCCCGCCATCATTTGTTCAAATGCTCTTGTCGCAAGAAGATAAACGTTTTATGAATTATGATGACGGCGCTGCTAATAACTTTCACCCTATTATCCTAGCTAGAATGCTAACGAATGATGGAACTGGCGGCAGCACAATTGCCCAACAAGTTGCTAAAAACCTTTTCATGTCGACAGAAGAGCGCTTGAGTCCAAATAAAACTGACATACTTATCCGAAAAGGTCGCGAACTGGTATTGGCAGATAAATTAATAAAAGATCTTGGAGTTGAAGAGATTTTGTCTCTGTACGCCAATACCATGACGTATGGATACAATCTTGATGGACCAATCATTGGAGTAGAACGAGCATCTGAGGTAATTTTTGGCAAAGAATTTAAAAATCTTTCTAAATGGGAACAAAGCGCTTTGGTTGTAGTGCCAAACAATCCTGCTAGATTTAATCCTAATACTGGTGACGAAGGGTGTGTGCGAGGATGGGCAGACGCAACCGCCTCGGTTTATCGGCATAGCAAAGAAATTGGAGTGATGACGGAGGCTGAAGCAAAAGAAGGCATGAATAAGGTGTTTTTACATATGTTACCTAATGGCGATTTGGAAAATGTGTTAGCAATTGAAAAACAGAGCAATTTGAGTGAAGTCAATAAAGTTCGCTTGAATGCACTAGCGGTTGATTACAGTAAAATTGATTATGATCAACGATTTGAAGTGAACAAAAAATATATAGACTTTTATAGTTATATCGCAAAGATAGCTCCAACAATTTTAGATCAAAATGGACTTGAGGCTGTAAGTAAAGAATATTACGCCAATTATGACTTGGGCGGTAAGAGTGGTAGAGTTGAAATCTTAACAGATGGTGGTACAACTCCATTTAGCCAAACAATCCCTTTGACGAATCCTACACAAATCAAGGAAATTGCGGATGGAAAACCCCAAACTGTTGCAATTGACGCACCAGAAATGCACGTCGAACAATTGGCAATTAAAGATGTAAATGGCAAGCCAATAACCTTGGATTTGGTTAGTAAAGATAGTATGGGTAATGGTATATATCGCAATGCTAGTAACCAACTATATACCTTACTTGCGGATGGATCACTTGAACTTAACCGCGGTATTTTATACATAGATAGCGCTGGAGTGGCCATACAAACAGAACCTTTGGATAGTCGACCATTGACCGTGATTGGCGGTGATGCAAATTTGATTGCGGAAAATATCGTGAAGGATGGAATTGGTAATGTATACAATTTGAAGGATGGTGCAATTGATTATCGTGGAAGAATTTTTGAAGCTCCCAATGGAACGAATGTTATCTATAAATCACCAAGGTTAGACGAGATTCCCAAAGCTGGAAATGGCTTTGAAATCTATCCTACGGTAGTACAAACTACACTTGAACTCTTGGGAATGGATCCTGCAATGATTTCTGGAGCAGTTGTGTTGAGAGATCAAGTTAATCCTAATAAAGGAGTGGTACCAGTAACTTTGGATGGCAATACTGATCCGTCGTACCGAGCTAACCCTACGGTTGTAAAAGAGGCAATGGCGCGAGTTGGGGTCAACTATGAACAAGTTGAGTTTATGGGTGGGGCGGGAAGCGAAAAGATTTTTGAGCAGATTTTAACTGACAAATTGCAAACTGGGAAACCAGTAATTGCTTGGATAAACATGGATGATACTTTTGAAAGAAAAATGATTGAAGATCGTGGTAATGGCCAACAAATATATGAAGCTTATGGCAAACTTGAACGTGCTGTGACCGTTTTGTCATCGTTTAATTATAACGGCGAAAAATATGTAGTGTTTTTAGACCCTCTAGTAAATGACCCCAAGGTAGTACCTATGTCCCAGTTCTCTAGTTGGGGTGCGCCACTTGGAGGTAGATATAAAATGCTTGTTCCAGATGGATTTACGCCACCAGCTGGATTTGAGAATGTGGCAACCAAATATGATGATCCCGCTCCACAAGTTGAGATGGCATTGGTTTCTGGGCATACGCTTGATTTTGAACGCCCAACGGTGGTTGAAAATGCAATGACGATAAATCCCAATATGCAGAAAGCGGTGATAGAGCAGGGCAGGGAAATGCTTAAAAATTATGAAACAACTGGGATGACTGCAATTGCAGTCGACGAAAATGGTAAAGTTTTACTAAATGTTTCCCTTGATAGTGAGGGGAATGTACTGCCTGGTAATGTTGCTGGAACATCAACATATGCACCGGGAAGTGTGGGAAAGATTGCGAGCTCTCTATTCTCGTTAGTGGTTGATGATACTAATCCTAATACCAAATCAGAAGCAGGCGAGTGGTATGAATTTGCACCAGGTTATCGGTCGAGTAACTGGCGTAGTTATGAATATGGTGGTACCGTTGCCTCGGCACTCCCAGAAATGACGATAACACAAGCACTTGCCGACTCAAATGATCCTTGGTTTTTGGCAAAGTTTTATGAATCTAAAAACCTAGACAAGTATCCAGACTTTCTGAAAAAAATTGGTTTTACGGCAGATGGAGTTTATAGCCCAGGATTACCCAATAAAAGTGCTGATTATGTAGTCCCCGACAATCGAGCGCTTGAAGCAATGGCGGCTACTGGACAAGGCAATTTGACAGTTACGGCCGAGCAGCTATTGGCACTTGAATACGCCGTGATGCACGATGGCAAGATGGTAGCTTTGTCGGCAGTAGATAATGGGGTAAGAGGCCCTATTGTGGTTGGACAGTTGCCTGGCACCAGTGAACAAATTAGTATCGTAAAAGATGGGTTATACAAAGCTTCTCACTACTATATGCAGGATGGAGCTCAATACCACGGGACCTCTGCCCAAGTTTTTGATAATTCAAATGCTTCAACTGCATACGAAATGTTGGGAGGCAAAACAGGCACTTCGGAATCTGGGGGAGAATATCCCCATGCATCTTTTACAGGAACGGCAATTGATCCAGCAACAGGTAAAGAAGTTAGTTTGTATCTAGTAATTAAAAATGTTTCACATAAAGACAAGACTATACAAGAAAGCTCTCCTGCAGGTGGAGGAAGCTTGGCCGCACCAATGGCAAAGAAGATTTTGGATACTTTCTATAGTGATCAAGTTGGAAATAGTGCGCGCAATAGCGATAGTCCCAAGTTGACTATAAACCCAATAATTGTAGAAAAACCTCCAGTTGTTCCTATAGAATTGCCTCCAACTGGGGAACGCGACCTTGCGACTAATTTGATGTATGAAGTTAAAAACTTTAATGTAGAAAATCAACCTAATGCTGCATATTTTTACGCATCTACTCATTTGGCTGAAAAAGTACAAAAATATGTCGACAATTTGAATGGAGAAGCTGGAACAGGTAGACAACTTTTTGAATATTTGGATAAAGAAATGGGGAATGATGAAATTCTTGCACTGGTGAAAGATAAACCAGAAATTAAAGCAGCTTTGCGATCGCTTCGCGATAATTACAATCTTAACGAAAATGATAATGATCCTACAAACGACAAACAACCCGTTCAATGTGTTGGTTGGCAGATTATGAATGCCGCACTTGCCAAAGAACTTGGTAATTTTGACAAGATTATTCCAATTACAGCTCACGATGCCGCCGCAGAAGCTAGGGAACTACTCTCGGTTGAGAGTGGCCAAGATTATGGCGGAGGCAAATCGATTCGATTTGCAGTGGATACTCAGCCACAAATTGACCAACTAAGAATAGGTGATAGCGTGTATGTTAGCTATACCGAATCGATCGGTCATGTGATGACAATATTATCAACTGGAACACGTGAGGCAGATGGGCAATCGGTGGTGTTGGTACAAGATTCCAATCACTTTAAAAATAGCGAAGGAGTAATTGTTGAAGATGGAGTCCCAAGAATCAGGTGGATGTCGCAGAATGATTTTGTGAATCAATATCAAGTTGCGAGTAATACGGCAAAGTTTGCGATTAATCGAGTTGGTGGGGAGCATATAGAGCCGGTTGAAACCCAACGAACTCCTGTGGATTCTTCTAATCCCAGGGATTCTGAATATGCAAATATTATTCAAAATTATCAAATTCCACCAAAGCCTGTTGTTGAAGGGAATGGAAGGGAAAGTGAGGCGGTTGTTTTTGATGGGGCTGAATATCGACCACTTGATAGACAAGATGTTGGCGAATCAACGTATCAAAAACCAAATTGGTTCTTTGTGCATTGGTCCGGAATTGCAGATAAATCGGCGGATAGTATTGTTAATTATATGTCCCAATACAACGATTCTTCGACTTTTGCGATTGGAAGCGACAAAGTTGTGCAGATGACTGGCATGACTGGAAGTACTGTGCAATCGACAAATGCTGCATTGCAACACAAAGACGCAATCAATGTAGAAGTAGCTGGAGTAGACTTTGATACCAACCCACCAGACGCTGCAACATATAAAAACTTGATAGATACCACTATTACAAGCATGATCCAATACAACATACCAATTTCGCATGTGATGGGGCATTATCAAGATCATTACATAACCTTGAGCGATGGATCATTTGAGCGAGTAGAGGTAGATGGAGCTGATGTAAATGGTGATGGCTACATTAATGGGGATGAAATAACAAAAGTGTTTGCTCTAAATAACGGAGAGCGCGTGGGAGAGCGAGTGATTGTGGATGGTGAAAGCCAACCATGGCAAAAAATGGATCCAGGAATTTTGTTTATGAATAAATTCCGCGAAGATATTCGCACCATTCTACAAAAGTCTGAGGGTAGCAACTACTCTTATCTGTTGTTGAATTAGCTGATCTGTAACTTGACGCCTGGGCTAACATTGATTGCCGAAAGACATTGGCGCAAGTAATTATTATAAATCAAAGCATATGAATGAGAATATATGACAGAGGCTACTAGTAAACTTAATCGACGCGACTTTTTGAAGGTGGGAGGTATAGCGGGTGCTATCGGAGTGCTTGCCTATGGCAAGACTAAGCTTGATGCTTTTCTTGACTTGGGTACCCCGAGTCGATTTGTTCCAGAGTCGGAGCTACTTGTGGGAATTGAGTCTCCACTATTATCCTGTCGGAAAGAATTGATATTGAATAATTTTAATCTGAGTAGAGATATTAATATGTTGATATTCAGCTTAAGTAGCATTTTGCGTTGATTGTCCGGCAGAAACTACCTGTTTCCAA
>JBAXNV010000003.1:0-55583 GCA_037133595.1 bacterium | reverse complement strand
CCACCAAGCTTGGCACAACTTACGTAGCTAATGCTGCAGTTGTTGCTGGTGCTGTAATGGCAGCTCCATTAGTTGCAGTAGGGAGCTTTGGGGCTGCAGTTGGCGTTGGTTTTACTACTTTAGCTGGAGTATCCACCTTAAATCAAACAAGTAACGCTGCTGTTGCTCAATATCAAGACCCAGGATCTCCAGATGCTTGGTTTAAGACAGGTCAAGCCGCCCTAAGTTGGGCAAGTATGGGTACGGCCGATGTACTAGCTTCTCCACTATCCACAGCACAGGCGGTTATAAATGCGAAAAATTTAAACATGGCAGTAACTGGAGTCAATTTATTAGTAGATGTGCCAGCTGCGTACAATACTTGTAGCCAGAGCGGAGTCTATACACTAGAGTGCGGAGCTGCATCTGCGGGGGTTGTAGCAGATGTTGGCTTTGGTTTATTGGATTACAAGCAGGGCAAATTGCCAACTTCGGCCACAGTTGCCGATTCTGGAGCAGCAGCAGCTGTTGAAAGCGTTGCTAGTAGTGTGGCGACACCAATATCCACTTCAGCAAAAACTTTATACGAATTCGAAAGTTTTGATGCCTATCAAAATTACCAAGATTATATTAGAGCATACGGTCGTCCGCCAGCAGATATGAATGTAATTCAACATCCTAATCAGTTATATTCCTTTCAAGAAGAAGCAATTAATCTTGCGACAAAACCAGGGATTAATAACAAAGATATCGCATCATACATGCAACAATTTGCTGAAAATCCAGATTTAACCATTAAAGTGCTGACTCCAGACGAAATGGCAATTAAATTCCCGGGGGATAAAATAACGGGGGGGGCTTGTGTAAACGATATATGTAAAACAGGTTTTTTAGGTTTAAAAACAAAAAAAACGTCCACGGTATATGTAATGACCCCATCTGGATATGCGACATTATACCCAAATGCAACTACCGCAGAAACGAAACAAATAATGTTGCAAAAGCTAGGTCATGAAATTGGCCACGGCTATGATTGGATGGAGTTGGGTTTGAGTGATGTATGGGCAACTGAGATTAGGCAAAAAGTATTTAACGCAAAATTTTACCAATCCACAGGACAAAATGACATTGCAAATTCGTATCTCCAGTGGGTTGGACAGGTTCAAAATGCATCTACCCTTTATGTTAAGTAGCAACCACAAAAAGTATTGCCAAAACGACGAGGAGTTTTTCTTTTGCGTTCTACTGACATAGTTCGATCGCAAGATTAAAATCAATTAAACATAGCCATTAAACCAGTAATAAGAGTGGGTTCTGTGCAAGAACTATCTTAGCTCACTAACAACCAATTTATTATTATTGAATATCTCACTTGCCACTACTTGGTCTTGTGTGCTCAAGTTGTGTCACCACCATATAAGTAGCAACCACAAAAAGTATCGCCGAAACAACAAAAGGCGAGTCTACTCCAAGCATGGTAAATAGCCACCCTCCAAGAATTGGCCCCCCAATCCTCCCAACAGAGGCTGCCGACTGTAGTATCCCTAGTGTTCCGCCATATTCTTCCTTGGGCACGTTCTCCGAGGCAATGGCGGTGATTGTAGGGTTGCTAAGGCTATTGCCAAGCGAGATAAAAACATTGGCAAGAAGATGTACAGCAAGCCCACCAAAAATAGTACTAATGGGGATAAGCAAAAACCCGATTGCCATAAGGGGTAGTGCCATCTTTAGAGACATTCGCTCGCCAAAATTTTTCAAAAACCATGGCAATATCTTAAGTTGGGCAATAATCGACATGATCCCAATAAATGCAAACAAACTCCCAACCTGCGTTGGCCCCCAACCAAACTGTTTTTGCGACCAAAGCGCATAAACCCCTTGCATCACAGAAAATCCTAGGTTGACCAAAAAATAAACCACAATCAACAATCCCATTGGGTGAATCTGAAATACTTCTCTAAATCTTTCCAAAGTAAGCGCGCTCTTGGGGTTTTTGGCGGCGTCTCTTAGGTTGACAGTTTCTTTAAGCACAAACGCTGTCATAAAGGTGGTCACAAGCCCAATTGCAGCAGCAAAGTAAGCCGGAACAAAGTATCCAAAGCGCGAAAGGTAACCACCGATAGCTGGCCCAAGCATAAATCCAAGTCCAAACGCCGCTCCAATCATTCCCATCGCTTTGGCTCTATTCTCCTTGGTAGTGACATCGGCCACATATGCCTGAGCAATCGAGATATTGCCACCAGTAATGCCATCAATAATTCGGGACAAGAAAAGTAGAGGCAGCGAGTTGGCTAGCCCAAGCATAATATAGCCAAGTACGCTACCAAACTGCGAGATAACCAAGAGTTTCTTGCGGCCATATCGATCCGACAATCTACCTAGTATTGGCCCAGCGATAAACTGAAAAAATGAGTAACTTGCAGCCAGCAGTCCTATCTGTAGGGGGCTGGCGCTGTACTGCTCGGCAATATATGGCAATAGTGGCAAAATAATCCCAAAGCCCAAGAGGTCGATAAGTACGACCAAGAAGATGGTGAATAGGGCTTTGTCATTTGCCGATTTTTGTGGTTTCATAGAGATATCATTGTACACGACTTAATATATGACTTCATATGCTGACGCAGGGCTGAAAATTAGGAATAATCACGTTGTTATTGTCGAGCCCACCAAGCTTCGCTCGCGTGGTTGGGATGCAATCATTTACGCTGCCGTTTTTGGTGATCGCGAAACCAAGATTCAAACTCGTTGGGTAATCGGCGAGGTTGCGCGTTTGCGCGGCGTTAGAGTTGCGAGCATCAATGCACTTTACAAAGCTCGTGCTCGCCAAGAGTTGGACGACAACTTTACAGTGCCAGCCATTAATCTTAGGGGTTTGGTATACGACAGTGCCCGCGCCATCTTTTCTACCATGAATAAACATGCAATTGGGGCAGTGATTTTTGAGCTTTCTGCAGGTGAAATGGAATATACTGCTCAAACCCCCGAAGAGTATGCAACAGTGGTTCTTGCAGCAGCTGTCCGAGAGGGGTTTCGCGGGCCAGTTTTCCTGCAGGCTGATCACACACAGCTTCGCGCCAGTTCTGCTGGGGTTGCACAAGAAAATGAAAAATCTCGTCTACAGCATCATATCAAGCGTTGCATTCGTGCGGGATTTTTTAATATCGATATCGATGCAAGCACGCTCGTTGACACCACGTTACCTTCCATAGTAGCTCAACAACAAGCCAATGTAGATTGGACAGTACGGCTTGCTCGCTATGTAAGGGATTCTCAGCCTGTAGGTCTCTCCATATCAATAGGCGGCGAGATCGGCCACATTGGCGACAAAAACTCGACCGTTGAAGATTTTAGTACCTTCATCACAGGTGTTAATGAGATACTCGGCAAAAACATGGAAGGGATAAGTAAAGTAAGTGTACAAACTGGCACTAGTCATGGTGGGGTTGTAAATAAAGATGGCACACTAGCCAAGATGACAATAGACTTTGATGTTCTAAAAGACATTACTGTTGCAGGCAAAAAATATGAGGTTGGGGGGAGTGTCCAGCACGGGGCCTCAACTCTCCCAGATTCTGAGTTTCATCTTTTTCCCAAAGCCAAAACATTAGAGATTCATCTCGCAACAGGCTGGCAAAATATTCTTTTTGATAGCCCCAATTTCCCCAAAGATCTTAAGAATAAAATTTATACCCATTTATTAACAACCAAAAAAGATAACACTCAAACCGATGCTCAGCATATCTACAAATCTCGCAAAAGGGCTTGGGGCGATTTTAAGCAAGAAATATGGGATATCGATACCGATACAAAAGCCAAGTTGCGAGATAGTATCGCCAAAAAAGCCGACAAAATATTTTCTGCACTCAATATCGCTCATACTCTTTCCGTTACCAGCTACTATGCGCTAATCGAAAATCGCGTACATACTTATCGAGAATATCAAGGAGACTAATGCAACTAAAAAGTATCGAAACGGCAAATGTTACAGGCAAGCGCATACTTATGCGAGTCGATTACAATGTTTCGCTTGGCCGTACCCTCAAAGTAGTCGATGATACGCGCATCCGCCACACTATCCCTACAATAGAATATCTTCTTGCGCATCAGGTTAAGAGCATTACTCTCATCGCACATTTTGGCAAACCAGCTGGTGTGGTAGATCCTGCCAAGTCTCTGTCTCCAGTCGCAGCCCACCTAAGCGAGCTATTGGGGGAACCAGTTGCCTTTAACATTCCTGGGAAGATTAGTCTCTTAGAGAATCTACGTTTTGATTCGCGCGAAGAGGAGGGTAGTGAGGAGTTTGCCAGAGAGCTTGCCAAAGACCAAGACATTTATGTAAACGAGGCTTTTGGCGAAAGCCATAGAGACGCAACCTCAATAACCTATCTCCCCAAGATTCTTCCTAGTTTTGCTGGGTTTGGGCTTATCGAAGAAGTTAATACAATCCTCAAGAATCTAGAGTCGCCTACTCGCCCTTTTGTTGTCATTATTGGTGGAGCCAAAGTCAAAGACAAGATTGGTCTCTTGGAAGTGCTATCACTTAAGGCCGATATCATTCTTATTGGTGGTGGCATGGCCAATACTTTTCTTGCAGCCCGCAGTGTTGATATCAAAAATAGTCTCGTCGAAAAAGACAAAATTGGCGTTGCCGAAAAATTGCTCGAAGGTGGCGTTGGGAAAGCGAGGATTATTCTTCCATCAGATTATGTTTGGGACAATGATCGCATTGTTGATATTGGGCCAAATACGCGTCAGGAATTTGCACGCGTTATTGCTAGCGGCAAAACAATAATCTGGAATGGACCAATGGGGATTTTTGAAGATTCGCGCTTTGCTTTGGGTACAGATAGTATCTATGAGGCTCTTACCAGCAATGAGCCAGCCATGGTTATTGTAGGCGGTGGCGACACATTAACCGCCATCAAAGACCACACTCATTTGGAGCGAATAGACTTTATTAGTACTGGCGGGGGGGCAATGCTTGAGCTTATCGAAAAGGGCACTCTTCCTGCACTTATTCCACTCACAACTAGCTAAGCTTATACAGACATACTATATGCATATTGACTAAAGTATTAGGTTTGATATCATTCTCGAGACCCTCATTCAGAGGGCTCTTTATTCTTATACGGAGGTCCCATGACCACCAACACCAAAATTCAATTTACCAAATCGGGAATATCCGAGATTCATAGCGAAATTGACGAGCTCAAAAACCAAAAACTTCCAGTTGCGATTGAGCGTGTAGCTCGTGCCCGCGACTTTGGCGATCTCTCCGAAAACGCCGAGTATCACAGTGCCAAGGAAGAACTAAGCTTTATCGAAGGTCGTATTGAAGAGCTCGAAGAGCTAGTAGGCAAAGCTGAGGTTGTAGAAGACGCCAGTCCCAAAGATGGCGTTGGTATAGGCTGTCGCGTTACAGTCGAAATATCTGGCAAACAGCATACATATGAGGTTGTTGGCGAGTGGGAGGCAGATCCCATGAAGAAAAAGATCAGCCACACAAGCCCTCTCGGCTTGGCACTCTTAGGTAAGAAAAAGGGAGATTCTGTCGAGATCGAAGCTCCCGCCGGCAAAGTGATCTACAAAATAAAAAAGATTAACTAGCTGTTATAATTCAGCCATGGCATCTAGACTTCAAGAAATACGAAATGTTAGGATCGACAAGCTCAATAAGCTTATAGCTCTGGGTCTCTCTGGCTACCCTGCCCATAGTCAAAAAACTGTCAACAACCAAGAAGTTATTACCAACTTCGACAAGTACGAAAACCAAACAGTCAGCCTTACCGGCCGCCTCATGGCGCTGCGCGAGCACGGCAAACTAATTTTTGGCGATCTCGAAGACGAGAGCGGGCGGCTTCAAATCTTTGTCAAAGATGGTGAGCTTGTAGCAACTAATCCTTCCGATAATACTATTGGGTTTTCCAATCTCAATCTTCTTGATGTTGGTGACTTTGTTCAGATTGATGGCACGATACTCAAAACCAAAACTGGTGCCATCTCGATCGCTGCCAAAGCAGTGCATCTGTTAACCAAATCCCTTCGACCACTCCCCGATAGCTGGAATGGCCTAGAGGACAAAGATCTCATGTTTCGTCGCCGCTACCTTGACCTTACACTCAACCGGGATCGTCGCGATATGTTTATGCGCAAGAGCAAGTTTTGGTCTGTATCTCGCTCTTTTATGGCTAGCCATGGCTTTGTCGAGGTTGAGACTCCAGTACTCGAACATGTAACAGGCGGTGCCGATGCCAAGCCTTTTGTTACCCATCACGACGCCCTCGATGAAACTTTTTACTTGCGCATTAGTACCGAGCTCTATCTCAAGCGCCTGATCGGCGGCGGCTACGAAAAGATCTTTACCCTTGCCCCCAACTTTAGAAACGAAGGCATAGACGACGAGCATCTCCAAGAATACTACCAGCTCGAATGGTACTGGGCTTATGCCGACTACCGAGACAATATGCTTTTTACTCGCGACTTGTTCCGCAAGATAGCACAAGAGGTCTATGGCACAACCACCTTCACCCGCGAAGAACACGCTTTCGATCTAGCCGCTGATTGGCCAGAAATCGACTTTGGCAATGTTATTAAAGAAAAACTGGGCGTCGACATTTATACTGATTCCGAAGAAAAAATGTTATCCGTGCTCAAAGACCACAAAATAAAACTTGAGCCAGGCAGTGGTAAAGGCCGCCTAATAGACAATCTCTGGAAAATAATCAGGAAAACCATCGCTGGCCCCGCCTTCCTCGTCAACGAGCCCAAGTTTATGTCGCCGCTTGCCAAAAGTAAGCCAGGGGACGAGAGGCTAACCGAGCGCTTCCACGTAATCTTGGCCGGCAGTGAGCTTGGCAACGGCTATAGTGAGCTCAATGACCCGCAGGATCAGCTCGCTCGCTTCCAGGAGCAACAATCTGCGCGCGACAGTGGTGACGCTGAGAGTCAGATGTTAGATATTGATTTTGTCGAAATGCTTGAGTATGGAATGCCTCCCACATCAGGTGTTGGGATATCAGAGCGCCTGTTTTGGTTCTTGGAGGGAGTTACCGCGCGCGAGGGTACTTTGTTCCCACAGATGAAGCGTCACATCGATCCCCTCACTCGTGAGATTTATGGGCTCAAAGAAGAAGCCCCAGCCAAAAAAGCTGTCGCTGGTGAAGTCTCTGGAACTATTGATCAAACGATCAAAGACAAATTTCCTGGCATGTTCTATGCATTCACGACAATCGAAGGTGTAGATATCCAAAAGTCGAACCCAGAACTAAAAGAACTATCAGACAAAATTATTGCGGTAAACACCCACGATGTTGAGGCAATCGGTGAGCTCAAACCAATTAGTGAATATCGAAAACTTTTCAAAGCAACAGGCGCATGGCAACAAAGTCGTAAACCATCTCCCGAAGCCCTACTTCGTCGCCTTGCAACAGGCAAGGGTATCTACAACATTAACACTGCCGTCGACGCGTACAACCTTGCAGTTATTGAGACCGCCGTAGGTCTCGGCGGATTTGATCTAAGCAAAATGAGCTTTCCAGTAACTCTCACGTTAACCAAGTCGGGTGAGCAAATGCAGCTCCTTGGAGACGATGCTCTCACAATAGTTTTGGAAGGTGAGATTGCATATTCCGACGCCGAAAAGTTGATTACACTCGATCTAAATTACAGAGACATCGACGCAACTAAAATCACTGAAAAAACAAAAGATATTATTCTCTACGCCGATGGCGCGCCAGGACTTTCACAAGAAGAAGTTGTCTCTGCTCTCCAAAAAGGCGCCGAATATATTAAGAAGTTCTGTGGTGGCGAGATTGGAGAAATCCAAGTAGTAAAATAATCTATGAAGAAAATCAACGCACTTGGATTTAATGTTATGGGATTTAATGTTATGGGATTCAATAACATTAACATGACTATACAATAAGTTATGTCATCTCGAGTGAAACGAAGTGAAATCGAGAGATTTATTCTGTAAAGATCCCTCGACTATGCTCGGGATGACGGCTTGAATTAGGTATTATTAGATAATCTATGAAGAAAATTGCGACTCAAGGACTAGAAATATATACCTTTGTGCAAAATGACAAAGATTATATTTCGCTCACAGATATTGCTCGATACAAAAATCAAGATGAGCCAAAGGACATTGTAAAGAACTGGATGAGATCCAGAACAACAATTAATTTTTTGGGTGCATGGGAAAAAATCAATAATCCCAATTTCAAAGGGGTCGAATTCGACTCCTTTCGCTCCGAGTCCGGAGAAAATTATTTTGTCCTTTCACCACAAAAGTGGATTGAAAAAACGGGGGCAATTGGCATAATCTCAAGATCGGGGAATGGCGGGGGGACTTTTGCCCACAAAGATATCGCGTTTGAGTTTGCCACTTGGATATCCCCAGAATTTAGACTTTATTTAATTAAAGAGTTTCAGCGGCTTAAAGAAATTGAAAATGAAAGACTATCCTTAGGTTGGGATGTAAAAAGACAGCTTACCAAGATCAACTATCGTATTCACACAGATGCAATTAAGGAAAACTTGATCCCCAAGACAATCGCCAAATCACAAGAAAATATAATTTACGGCAGCGAAGCCGACGTCCTCAACGTTGCATTATTTGGTCAGACGGCCAGGGATTGGCGCGATTCTCACAAGAATCTCACAGGGAACATTCGGGACTACGCAGATGTGACACAGCTGGTGGTACTCGCCAATCTAGAATCCTTGAATGCCCTATACATTAATCAAGGGATAACTCAAGCAAAGAGATTGATGAGTCTTAATAGTACTGCAATATCTCAAATGCATTCCTTAGTAGGTAATAAATCAATCAAACAATTAGAATCAAAAGAAAGGTAACTATGACTCGCGACGAAGCCCTAACAATTGTCAGAAAGTATGTTAAGAACGAGAATCTAGTCCGCCACATGCTAGCGGTCGAAGTAGCTATGGCTGCTTATGCCAAAAAGCTCGGCGAGAGTGAGGAGACATATAGAGTAGCTGGACTTCTCCATGACTTCGACTGGGAGATCCACCCAACAGCTGCAGAGCACCCCGTTCTTGGTATCCCAATTTTGCGTGAAGTAGGAGTTGACGAGGAGATTTTAGACGCCATCATGGGCCACGGCAGTCACACTGGCACACCACGTACAACCCAACTTGCCAAAGCTCTTTTTGCCGTCGATGAGCTCACTGGTCTTATCACCACAACCGCACTTGTCAGGCCCAGTAAAAAGATAGCGGATGTCGAGGTAAAAAGTATCCAAAAAAAGTGGAAAGACAAAGCCTTTGCCGCTGGCGTCAATCGCCAAGAAGTCGAAGAAGGTGCCAAAGAGCTTGGCGTAGACTTGTGGGAGGAACACATCCCCCTGGTACTCACCGCCATGCAATCTATCGCAGTGGATCTTGGACTGTGAGTAAAAAATTTATTACCGTTGGAGTAACGGGTCTTGCAGTTAGGCAAGATGGATCATTTTTACTTACACAGCGCAACGAACCAACCGATCCTCTTTTTCATCTCAAATGGAATATTCCAGGCGGTGGGATGGAATGGGGAGAGAAACCAGAAGAAACATTAATCCGCGAATTCAAAGAAGAGCTTGGCGTCACCCTAGGGGACGGACCTCTAGGCTATATCTCCAAGTACCCAGTCCCCGTGACAGCGCTCTGGGAAACAGCTCACATTCTCTTGCTCACTTATGCTGTTGATATCGGTGACCAGGCGATTGATCTCACTCGCGATCCAGAGCACGAGACCGCTAGCTACCGCTGGTTTACCCTTTCAGAGCTAGATACTCTCGACTGTCTTCCTCAGACCAAGGAAACGGTTGAAGCAGTATTTGCGCAAATCTCCAAAGCTGGTAGTATCAACCTACATGTCTAAGATTGAATCCTTGCCAGAACCAGACAACTCAGGTGCCTTTGAGCAAATATTGCCGCAACTTATCGCCAAGAGTTTGTCTAGTCATAATCCATTTCGACACATCGATCTAGTCGAGTCTCATCTTAGGCATTCACATATAATATCTCCTGAGGAGCAGTTCGAGGATTACTTCATAAGGATGTTGCGTTTGGGAGACTCACTCAAGTTGGAGGCTCTAGATGGCATTGTTGACGAATTCCCTGCGCCAGTAGATGTTGGCGATTTTGATCAAGTACTACAAGTCGCGGATCAACTTTCATTGCCAGAAGAAAATGAATTGCGAATCTCAGAGCTACAAGAATATGTTACAAAAGATAACTCATCTTCTGAGGAAACCAAGTCAAATCTAGAGTTGCAAAGAGAATACAGTGAATTAATCGAGGCGATACTCCTTCGAACAGATGTTGCCGTTTGCGATGATACTCAAACTCAGGATCCAGAACAAATCCTTAGAGACAGCACCCAACTATCTGAGCTGATCCATAACTCAATTTTTGAGATTATTACTATCGATGGCCAGAAGTGCTGGTCAATTTATGCTTTAGATGTAAACGACAGCTCGCTCATTGGGCAGATATCTGCTTTACGTACACCAGATTTATCCAAGCGCTTTGTTGTAACGGATCCAGAAAGAAATAGCGAGCTCACGACGCGCTTATTCTCTTCGCCCGCATTATTAAAACAAATATTTACGCAGCATATTACCGAGACACAGCATTTGCTTCGTTACTCGCTAATACAAGAACTAATCGAGCTAGATGGGTATATTGACGGTGCCTCAGTAGAGCAGTCTCATAATATCAACTTTTCACTTCAAAAAAAACTCCTCTTGTTGATGAAAAGAGATGTCGAAGCCCATCATGATCTAGAATTAGTAATTCAGAATCATGAAGATGAAAGTGAAAAGATATTTCGCATTGGGATGGACAAAAATGGGGATCTGTTGTTTTCACAACCGAACAAAAGAATTGTATACGAGCCAGATCCAGATGCTCCACCACCAAAAAGCAAATGGCAAGGACCTGCGCGTAGGAGAAAAATTATCGATTCTCAGGACATTTACAGACTTACTACAAAAAAAGGAGGGTTTCAGTACAAATACTATTCAGTACCAGATACCCAGAATTTTGGAGAGATGTATCTAGAGTCTCATAGTGGAATTGCTCCGGAACAATTTATTAACAGTATTCATATTTGTTCCCCAGAAGATTTGGTATATGGGTGGGGATCAGAGAATCTTCCCAGAGATATTGTAGATCTGTATACCTCACTACAATATCAAAATTCTAGTACTCAATTTGTCAAAACGATTAACTCAAGTCGTATGGGTACTGATACTACATTTTTACTTCGTCATCGCATGTCATCCCAACATGATGTACTCCCCCAGTTAAAATAATATAATTCTCTCCCTGCTTAACCAAAAGTGCTATACTATCTCTAAATTAAATAACAGCGTTACAAGTTTTGGATTTCCACCAAAACAAGCTGGAGAGGGTAATAACTCTTCCGGGTAAGCCCGTGATCGCAGTACAATCAAGAATTAGCGCAAGGTGGCACCTCCCAAAAGGCCGTGAGCAGGACAGGGGGTAATAGTGGTAAAAATTTATCTAATTCGGCATGGCGAGTCTATCGCAAATACTCAGGGAATCTATCAAGGACAAACGTACAATACCGATCTTTCTCTTTTAGGTTATCACCAGATCCAAACTCTTTCCGCCGTATTTGCCGACAAGCAGCTTGGGGCTATCTTTGCCAGCCCTCTTACGCGTACCTACAAAACTGCCGAGCAAATCAGTCTAACTACCAAGATTCCAATCCAAATCGACGTTCGGCTCTTGGAGACAAACCATGGGGATTGGGAGGGCAAGTCCAAGTCAGAAATAGAGAGTAAGTGGGCAAGCATCTTAAATAGCTGGAATCATGATCCGGGCAGTGTCTCCTTTCCCAATGGAGAGTCTTTCGTCTTGCTTAGTAAAAGGGTGGATGAATGGTTCCAAGAAGCTATTCAAGTCAAAGCTAATACTGTATTTGTTACCCACGACAACATTATTCGCATGGCTGTGGCAAATCTAATAAATCTTCCCTCCAGTCATTTTTGGGATTTCCACCTTCATCCTGCAGGTATTACGACGATCAGTATCGACCAAGGTATTGCGACAATCGAAAAAATCAATGAAGATTCACATCTTCGATACTTTCGCACCAACCTTGCCTTACATGCACTATAATAATCATTAAAAGGAGTCACTATGCTAGATATTCAATATATTAGAGATAACGCAGAGATTATAAAAAAGGCTACAAAAGCCAAGGGATTTGACGCAGCAGTCATCGATGATCTATTAAATGTCGACAAAAACCGTCGGCAGTTGATCGGCCAGGTAGAAGCAATTAGAGCCGAGAGAAACAAGCTAAATCTTGAGCTCAAAACAAGTCGTAGTGACGAGATGATTGCGCGTAGCAAAGATCTCAAAAATTCATTGGAGTCACTAGAAGCCTCTCTCGCAGAGCTCGAATCTCAGTTCGCCATTCTCATGCTCCGGATTCCCAATCCATCGGCTCCCGATGTCAGAGTAGGTACTCCTGAAGACAATGAAGTAGTAAAAACTGTTGGACAAGTACCCAATTTTTCTTACCCCGTAAAGGATCACGTGGAGATAGGTGAGCTCACAGATACAATCGACATAGAACGCGGCGCCAAAGTTTCTCAATCTGGCTTTTACTACCTCAAGGGCAAGGGAGCACTCTTGGAAATGGCGCTTATCAACTTTGCTTTTAGCGAGCTAGGTAAACAGGGCTTTACCCCCGTAATTACTCCAAATATGGCCAAAGAAAAGAACATGGTCGGCTGTGGCTTTCAGGCTAGAAGCGACAAAGAGCGCCAAGTTTATCATATCGAAGACGAGGATTTGGATTTGATTGCAACAGCTGAGATCACGTTGGTTGGCATGCATGAGAATGAAACTTTTGTTGAGAAAGAACTCCCCAAAGCATACGCAGGCTATTCTTCGTGCTATCGCAAAGAGCGAGGTAGTTATGGCAAAGATGTTCGCGGGATCTTACGCGTCCACGAGTTTCGCAAAGTCGAAATGGTTGTTTTTTGCAAACCCGAAGAGTCTGATGTTTGGCACGACAAACTACTTGCCATCGAAGAGGGTCTTTGGCAACAACTTGGTATTCCTTACCAGGTAATCAAAATGGCAACCGGCGATCTTGGCAATGCTGCAACTCGCAAGTACGATATCGAAGCATGGATGCCATCGCAAACCAAGTACCGCGAGGTAACCAGTACCAGTAACACTACAGATTTTCAAAGTCGCGCGCTTGGTATCAAGCTCAATCGCGGCGGGCATACTGAGTATCTCCACACGCTCAATGGCACTGTCTTTGCTCTTGGCCGTGCCATGATTGCGATCTACGAAAACTTCCAGCAAGATGACGGCTCAGTAAAGATCCCCAAATGTTTAGTCAAGTACACAGGTTTTGACAAAATCAGCGTCAAATCCAATGAATAAAATATCTTTTGTCTACTTCGACGTCGGCGGGGTACTTATTAAAGACTTTTCTGCGACCAATAAATGGCAGGAGATGAAACAGTTTCTTGGTGTACCACCCGACAAAGACCAACTTTGCGACCAACTCTATGACAAGTATGAGCCAGCTGCCAATGAGGGCAAGATCGACATTGACTCGCTTATGCCCGAGCTCGAGCAAAAACTAGATATCAAGTTTCCACCAAACTTTTCCCTGCGTGGTTATATGACCTCCAAGTTTTCCCCCAACCTTTCGCTTTGGCCCATTCTCGACTCTCTTCAACCCAAGTACAAATTGGGCCTGCTCACCAATATGTACCCCAATTTACTCGTTGGAATCGAGGAGCGTGGCCTACTCCCTTCTACTGTTTGGGATCAAATCGTAGATAGTAGTATTGCTCATGCCTACAAGCCAGAGCTCGAGATCTATAATATTGCTCAGGCATCCGCTGGGGTTCCCCACAACGAGATTCTCTTTATCGACAACCTCTCAGAAAATCTTGAACCAGCCAAAAGCCTAGGGTGGACTACCTTTCTCTACGATCCCCGCAACTACGAAGAGTCTTCCCAAGCGCTAGCTACCTTCCTCCGTGATATACTCTAAGTCATGTTAAATTTCATTACCAAGCTCTTCGACACCAACGCCAAAGAACTCAAGAAGTTTGCCCCTATTGTGGAGCAGATTAACTCTTTCGAAGAGAGTATTAAAAATCTCAAAGACAAAGAACTTCCAGGCAAGACCGCCGAGCTCAAAAAAAGACTCCAAGAGGGTGAAAGTGAAGAATCTATCCTTCCCGAAGCTCTTGCAACTATAAGAGAGGGAATTCGCCGCATTACTGGTGAGCGCGCCTACGATGTACAGCTTATTGCTGCACTTGCCTTGCATGGTGGCGTTATTGCCGAGCAAAAAACCGGTGAGGGCAAGACTCTATCCGCAGCACTCGCCGCTTATGCCGCGGCCATTATGGGGCGCGGTGTTCACATTGTTACAGTCAATGATTATCTAGCCCGTCGCGACGCCGGTTGGTATGGGCGTGCACACACTCTTCTTGGTCTTTCAGTCGGCGTTATATATTCTGGTATGGGCGACCAGCCAGCGAGTATCCTCGACATGTCCCACATCGACCCAGCAGAAGATGACGAGCGCTTGATTCACCTTCGCCATATTCCTCGCCAGGAGGCATATCTCGCCGATATTACCTATGGCACCAACAATGAGTTTGGTTTTGATTATCTGCGCGATAATATGGTGCAGACGCTTCCACAGAAGGTGCAGCGCGGCCACTACTATGCAATTGTCGACGAGGTCGACTCGATCTTGATCGACGAGGCGCGTACCCCCCTGATTATTAGTGCCCCCGATGCCGAACCAACAGATAAATATTTTGAGATGGCCAAGTTGGTAACAACACTAACCAAAGGTAGCGACTATGAGGTAGATGAGAAGTTGCGCACAGCAACCCTTACCGATTATGGGGTGCGAAGGCTGGAGCAGCGTCTTGGGATAAAAAATCTGTACGAAGAAAGCTACGACACCGTTCATCATGTTGAGACTGCGCTCAAAGCAGCAACACTTTTTGAACGCGACAAAGATTACGTTGTCAAAGAGGGCGAGGTAATAATCGTTGACGAACACACCGGGCGAATGATGTTTGGCAGGCGCTACAGCGACGGCTTGCATCAGGCAATCGAGGCCAAAGAAGGGGTCGAGATCAAAGAGGAGAGTAGAACTCTCGCGACTATCTCTTTGCAAAATTACTTCCGCATGTACGAGCGACTTGCAGGTATGACTGGAACTGCAATGACAGAGGCCGAAGAATTTAAAAAGATTTACAAGCTCGAGGTTTTGGTTATCCCCACTCACCAGCAAATCAAAAGAACAGACAAGTCTGATCTCATTTACAAGACAACCCGTGCCAAGTACCAGGCAATTGCCAAGGCAGTAGAAGAATGTTACGCCGCAGGCCAGCCTGTATTAATAGGTACCAAAAGTATTGATAACAATCAAATAATCTCCAAATATCTCAAAAGAAAAAATCTCCCTCACCAAGTACTCAATGCCAAAAATCACGAGAACGAGGCTCACATCATCGCCGAGGCTGGTCGCCCAGGAGCTATCACGGTTGCTACCAACATTGCGGGCCGCGGAGTTGACATTATTCTTGGTGGAACCAAAGAGGGTAGGGAAAAGAAGGATTGGCAAAAAGATCATGACAAAGTAATTGCCGCCGGCGGACTCCACGTTATCGGTAGTGAGAGACACGACAGCAGGCGTATCGACAACCAGCTTCGTGGCCGCTCAGGGCGCCAGGGTGACCCAGGGTCTTCTCGCTTCTACGTTAGTCTCGAAGACGATCTTATGCGCATTTTTGGCGGCGATCGTATCGCAAGCATTATGACTGCGCTCAACATCCCAGAGGATGAAGCCATCGAACATAGTATGGTAAGTAAGGCCCTAGAAACCGCCCAGACCAAGGTCGAAGGATTTTATTTTGATATGCGCAAAAGAGTTGTCGAGTATGACGACGTCATGAACAAGCAACGTAGTGTTATCTATGAGCTCCGCAATGGTATTCTTGCCGAAGCCGAGTCGACTCCAGAGAAATTAAAAACTAGAATTTTGGATTTACTAAATGATGAGATCGAGTTAATCGTCAATTCTCGTATCACCGAAGGGATAAGTAAGGTTGAACATGATGCCATTATCAAAGAGTTTGTCACGATTATTCCCTTCGACGACGGCTCTCAAAAGAAGCTTGCCGACGAACTAAAGAAAACCAAAAATGGGGATCTTATTATCAAATCACTCGGTGATATTGCCACTTCTACTTACGAAACTAGAGAGCAAAATCTAGGTGGGGTGCTTGTGCGTGAGATAGAGAAATATATCTATCTAACAACAATTGATGCCAAATGGATGGACCACCTCGACAATATGGAGAGCTTGCGCGATGGCATTGGTCTGCGTGGCTATGCCAACAAAGACCCGCTCGTAGAATATCAGCAAGAGGCTTACACCACTTTTGGCGTGCTTATTGGTGCGATCGAGAGTGAGGTTGTTGCTAAGATTTTCCGTATCAATCCCACCGCTCAGCCAGCCCCAAAGCCACCAAGGGTAGTTCTCAAATCCTCTAGTCAGGGAACTATTACTCCAATCGTCGCAACCAGTTTGGGCCGCAATGATCCGTGCTGGTGTGGGAGCGGAAAAAAATTCAAAAAATGTCACTACCCCGATATTTCATAATAATTTTATTAGCTTAGTTCAGTTTAATTGTCTGATAATGGCAAGTCAGAATCAGAGTAGAGTTTTTCCACAATATCAATCCAACCACGATAAAGATATACATCTTTGTATTTTTCTAAAGCCTCTTTTGCTTGTCCTTGTAATGGTTCAGCTAGTTTTAACGCAATGACACCTAATGCGATTACTTCCTCATCACAATTCTTTTGATCAAGCTGTTTTTGATTAATCATTTCAATAATAAGTGGGACAGCTTCACTCGCTGCAGTTCCATAATTTTGTATAATATGTAAGGCAGGCCCTGTTTTGCCAGTTGGATTTTTCAACTCAGCAATCATAAATGGGACAACATCTTCGGCATTACAATTTTTTGGCTCGATCACTTGACGAGCATCACTTTCAGCGAAGATGTTATTTAGAGCTTGGTCAATAAGAAATGGGGCAACTCTAGAGTCTTCCTTACCGTATCTTGCCAAGGCGTGCAGGATATACCCTTGTAATATTTCTATGTGAACATTATATTCTCCGTTTTTTCTCTTTTCTTCTTCATTAAAATTATTTATAAGTGCTGGAACAGCAGTCTGTGCATTCACGTGATGTGAAATAGCCTGGTAGCCACATTCTCTAATCAATCCATCGTGATGCGATAACAAAGCCAAAATGCGTGAATGACTTAATGGGTCTGTAGTTTTTAGATTTTTTAAAACATTACCAGCCTCTTTGATTAATAAACCATTCGTACTATAAATATTAGTATCAGCTGTTTCGCTCGCGACCTCTTCCATTGCACCTAGAACTCCTGGAATTATTTTAGTCGCATCACCATCTTTAATTCTCCCTAATGCATTTATCGCTCTCAGTCTAACCATGTATCTATTTGGAATCTCTGTTGCATCAACTAGTTCATCTGTCGCTGGTGCGCCAATTATTTCAATTACTTTGCCATACTCATCATCGATAGAAGAAACTCCAAAATCTTCCAATCCGGGAGGAACAGTTAATTCAAAGCATCGCACAAGCGCAGGTACTACCGCTACTCCCAAAGAAACAAGTTTTGCTTGGGCACTAATTGCAACCGCATCATCACCATCTCGTAAATCGTAAATATCTTGTGTAATGCCTGAAATAGTTACACCACCTTCCTCTGCAGTTGATGACGAAACTCGTTCAAATATTTCTATAAAGGAGGGTTTGGAGGTATGATTTGCACGGCGTGGGCGGTCAAAGGGGATGCCATCGGCTGACACAAAAAGTATATTATCACCATCTTTCGTCATATCATTAAATTTTAACATATAGCAATCTTCATTATCTCTAGCATCATGCCATTCGCTATTCACCAATACTCCTACTAGCCATTAAAAAGATCGAACTATTGTCGCTACCCCGCCTCCTGCTAAATACACCCCAGATAATTGCTATAATCATTCTCATATGAGCGCTCCTTCTGATTTCGGTAACAATACAATATCGACATGCCTTACCGAGCAGTATGGTATTACCCCCACCAACATTCTCCCACTAGAAGGGGGAGCCGATCAAAACGCGTCCGTGTATCACGTTACTACTGCCGACACCTCGTACCTGCTAAAGCTAAGGCAAGGTGATTATGACGAAAAACCACTCTTGATCCAACAATATTTGCATAACAAGGGGATTGTTGAAGTTCGCGCACCCATAACAACACTTGATCATCGCATCGCAGCTACAAGCGGGGCATACAACCTTGTCCTTTATCCATTTATTGTCGGAAAAAGTACTGCTGAGGCTCCTATGTCGCTTGAGAACTGGGTAGTCTTTGGCCAAGTCATGCGCCGAATTCATGCAATGAAAATCCCTGAAACTATCCATAGCAGCTTGCAGATAGAAACATATTCTTCAAAATATCCCGCCGCCGCCTTGGAGCTGCTCTCTAAGATCAAAGGTCAATCTTATCTAAAGAAAGTTGCTGCAAAGTCTGCCAAAGTCATAAATGAACAGAGTAGTAAAATAGATGCTTTAATCGCAAAAACCAACAATTGTCGAGAGTTTGTCCTGGCCCAATCACTCCCTCTTGTTCTTTGCCATGGCGATATCCATGCCGGCAATCGTTTTATCAGTAACCAGGGAGAATTTCGAATAATTGATTTTGACGAGCCAATTCTAGCTCCCAAGGAACGCGATCTTATGTTTGTTGGGGGAGGGGTAATTAATACGGATTCAAGCCAAGAAACCGAGTCATTCTACCAAGGCTATGGCAGTACCTCTATTAGTAAGACTGCGATTGCGTATTTCCGCTGTCGCCGCGTATTAGAAGACATTGTATTATTTGGGGATGATATCTTTGGTAGCGAACTAGAAGGTTCAGACGATGAAATTAACTTTGGCTACCTTCTCAGTAATTTCACTCCAGGAGGGGTTTTGGATATAGCAATGGAATCAGAAATATAAAATCTATGAATTGGTTATTCTTTGCCCTCATCAGCGTTCTAATATATTCCACCAAGAATCTTTTCCAACGAATCTTAATGAAGGAGGAAAAGTCAGACCCTTACCTCCACTCAATTGTCTATTATATTTTTGGGGGCTGTATTGCACTCATCATTTCGCTCTTTAATGGTGGGTTTCAGTATGAGCTTTCGCTAGAGCAGTTGCTTCTCTTTATTCCCCTAGCTTTTATCGCCACTCTTGGATTGGTCCTCCTCTTCAAATCATTTCAAACTGTCGAGGCTTCCGAAAATGCGATTATTCAGTCTAGTCAAAAGCTATGGACAGTCGCTGGCTCGTTTCTATTTCTTAGTGAAATATTTTCCATAAAAACCGCGCTCGGCACCATTCTAATAGTCGCTGGGATAATCATCAGTATCTGGGAAAATAAGAAATTGAAATTTAACCAGGGAGTATTATTAGCCTTTGCAGCCGCTCTTTTATATTCGATATCCGATCTGCTCTCATTCTATCTAGTACGAGGAATGGATCCATTATCATTTATGGTTTACTTGTATTTTCTCCCAGTGATTATCATGATTATTGCCAAGCCAAGTTCTGTCCCCAAGCTGAAAGTATTTTTTCAACCCAAGCGGATCATGGTATTGGTTTGGCTTGCACTTTCAAGTACGGTTGGCTCTGCTTTTACCTTTTTGGCTTACAAGGTAGGCGGGACAGTTGGCCAAATCACGGTCATCTTGGGGCTCACAACCATATCTTCGGTATTAATCTCCATTATTTTACTGGATGAAAGGAAAAATCTAGTCAAAAAAATCATAGGCGCCGTTGTAGTTGTCCTTGGAGCTCTTCTAGTCATTTGAAAATCCCGCTACCCCGCCCTCGGCTAGATTGTTTCATTATTGCTCTTTGCGTATCATTATGATACGCCAGATGCACATGAATGATACGCAAGTTAATCCTAGACAACCCAATCTATTAAAATATCTACACCTTTTAAAGTAAATATTTATGGAACAGCAACAATTTGCAATAGATAATTACTTCTTGTAAAAGCAAGTACTGCCACTATCACACACTTGGCTGACATAATTATCTGGCTCATGAATCATTCCTGGAATTGGCTGTTGTAAAGGTCGGCATAGAAACCTTTCTTTTTTAGCAGCCCCTCATGCGTACCTTGTTCTATGATAGAACCTTGGTTCATTACCAAAATTAGATCGGCGTTACGTATAGTAGACAGCCGGTGTGCAATCACAAAACTAGTCCTACCCTCCATCAACTTACTCATAGCTTCTTGGATAAGCAGCTCGGTTCGCGTATCAACGCTACTCGTTGCTTCATCGAGAATCAATATTTTCGGATCAGCCAAAAATGCTCGCGCAATCGTTAGGAGTTGTTTTTGGCCCTGCGAAATATTCGTCGCTTCCTCATTTAGAACCATTTTGTATCCATCGGGCAAAGTTCGAATAAAGTGGTCGGCGTAAGCCTCTTTGGAGGCAAGAGTAATATCTTCATCTGTTGCATCTTCTCGACCGTAGGCGATATTGTCATGCATAGTGCCATGGAAAAGCCATGTATCTTGCAGTACCATTCCAAACATTTTACGCAAATCCGCTCTTCTCATTTTGGAAATATCAACGCCATCGATCAATATCTGGCCACTATTTACCTCGTAAAAGCGCATGAGAAGGTTTACGAGGGTAGTTTTACCTGCGCCAGTTGGGCCCACAATCGCGATCATATTCCCTGGCTTCACATTGATATTCATATCGCGTATCAGGATCTTGTCATTGCTATAGCCAAACTTCACATGGCGAAACTCAACCAACCCTTTGGGTTCATTTATCACTATTGGGTTATTTACTTCTTTTACCTGCTCCTCTTCATCCAAAAGTTCAAAGACTCGCTCAGCTGAGGCAATTGCTGATTGTATTACGTTGGCTATATTCGCTAGCTGGGTAATAGGTTGAGTAAACTGGGCCGAATATTGGATAAATGCCTGTACGTCGCCAATCGAGATAAGGCCATCCGCCGCCATTATCCCCCCAGCTATTGCAACCAAAATATATCCCACATTGCCAACAAATCGCATAAGTGGCATGATAATGCCCGATGCAAACTGCGCTCTCCACCCTGCATCGTAAAGTGCATCATTGAGTATCGCAAATTTTGCTATTGCATCACCTTCATGCCCAAAGACTTTCACGATTTTGTGCCCAGTAAACATCTCTTCTACATGGCCATTTATATCGCCGAGCGACTTTTGTTGTCGTCTGAAAAAATCTTGCGATTGCTTCGCAATCCCCGTTATTATTGCAACACTTAGCGGCAGGGTAACTAGTACTATTAGGGTCAGTGACCAACTGATAGAGAGCATCATAACCATCACGCCAATGATTGTCACAACTGAAGTAATCAGTTGAGTAACAGTTTGCTGTAATGTGGAACTAATATTGTCTACGTCATTTACTGCTCGGCTCAATATCTCGCCGTGAGTTCGCCCATCGAAATATTTTAGTGGTAGTATTGAAAGTTTTTTATCTACATCTTTACGTAGTGCATAGACAGCTCGCTGCGATATTCCGGCCATCAAATATTGTTGTACAAAAATAAAAATAGCGCTCAAAACATATAGACCCAAAAGGATCAGCATGATCCTCCCGATATAGCCAAACTCAATCCCTGGTACTAGGACAGAAGCTAAAGGGTTTTGAAAATTGATCGCTTGTGCGGCGAAGCTAGCGATTAAATTGTTGAATAGTTTAGTTGTGGCCAGGCCAAGGATCTTGGGCCCGACTATATTAAAAATAGTTCCCAGGATTGCTGCTACCACTACAATCACCAAGCGATTTTTTTCTGGCACAAAATATCGAAGTAGGCGCCGCAGGGTTCCTTTAAAATTCTTGGCCTTTTCGACAGGCCTCCCCATCGCACCCATTCCGCGCCCCATTGGTCCACCCATTCCAACCTGTGGAGATTTATCCTTTAGTTTGCTTATTTCGCTCATTTATTTTCCTCGGCTATTTCGGATGTGGTTAGTTGCGAAGACACAATCCCTCGGTACACCTCGCAAGTTTTCATAAGTTCTTTATGTTTTCCAATGCCCACAATTCTTCCATCTTCGAGCACGATAATCTGATCCGCATCAAGCACAGTGCTAACACGCTGTGCCACAATTATTACTGTCGCTTGCCTTGTTTCCTTCTTAAGTGCCGCTCTAAGTTTGGCATCAGTTTTAAAATCTAGTGCAGAAAAAGTATCATCAAACACAAATATGTTAGGCTTACGAACTAGTGCTCGCGCAATCGATAAACGTTGCATTTGCCCACCCGATACGTTTGTTCCACCTTGTGCAATTTGGGATTCAAATCCCTTTTCCATCTTGCCAATAAACTCGCTCGCTTGCGCAATTTCTGCCGCATGCAATATCTCTGCTTCGCTCGCATCAGCTTTGCCATAGCGGATATTATCATTAATCGTCCCCGAGAATAACCCTGCTCTTTGGGGCACAAAACCAATCCTAATGCGCAAGTCATCCTGGGACATTTCTCGGATATCTACTCCATCTATTACAATACTGCCCTTGCTTACATCATAAAAACGTGGGATCAAGTTGACTAGTGTCGATTTGCCCGAACCAGTACCGCCAATGATCGCTGTAATTTGCCCAGGTCGTGCTTTGAAAGATATGTTAGCTAATGCTGGGTTTTCTGCCCCGTGGTAACCAAAGTACACTTTATTAAAATCTATATATCCTTGTTGTTTTGTCACTCTTTTTTTGTCTTTTGGATCCACGATTTCTGGCTCCATATCAAGCACTTCATTGATACGTTTTGCCGAAGCCTCCGCGCGAGGGATCATGATAAATAGCATAGCCACCATAAGAAGGGAAAATAGTATCTGAGCGGCGTACTGCAAAAAAGCAAACATAGAACCTATCTGCAGATGCCCACCAGCTACCCTCAAACTCCCGAACCAAATAATAGAAACGCTAGAAAGATTTATCATAAACATCATCATAGGCATCATCACAGCTACAAGCTGGTTTACTTTGATGGCAACATCAGTCACATCGTGATTGGCAACATCAAAGCGTTGCTCTTCGTGCTGAATACGATTAAAGGCCCGCACTACTCTTACGCCAGTTAAATTTTCGTCCAATATAAGGTTTAGCTTATCTAGTTTTACTTGTATTACTGTAAATAATGGCACGGCCTTCATCAGCAATAGTACAATCACTCCAACCAGAATCGGCATAATCGCAACGAGGATCCACGAGAGCCAAACATCTTGTTTAAGCGCCATAATCACGCCCACAACAAGTGTGATTGGGGCAGTAATCAACATCGACAATATCATTACCATTACTTGCTGTATTTGAGTTGTGTCATTGGTTGTGCGAGTGATAAGAGAAGCTGTACTCACCGTGTCAAATTCGTGTAGGGAAAAGTGCTGCACCTTATTAAATATCTCAGCTCTAAGTATCTTACACATTCCAGTTGCTACCCGCGAGGCAAAGTAAGTCCCAATTAGCGTACAAATAGTCCCGGCGATAGCCACAATAGACATGATTGCACCGGTTCTCCAGATAAAATTAATATCAAAGCCAGCTATCCCTTTGTTGACAATATCCGACATGAGATTGGGTAGGTACAAGTTGGCCGATGCTTGGCCGATCGCAAGTAGCACAATCAACACGAGTAGCCAGCGATAAGGGTTTAAAAATCTTAGTAACTTTATCATGGAGACATCTTACGCTTATAATCTGATACACTAAAGTATATTACAAAGGTAAGTTATGAAAAAGAAGCTGTTAACAATCACCATTGTCGTTATTACTATTCTTATTTTTGTACTCGCCTTCCTAGCCTATCGAGTCGTTCAGTCCTCTCGGCCCAGTAGTGCCCCGACCACCACTTCGTCAGTTGGATTTGTCAACTCTACTATCACCGCAAGTGGCGCTGTTACTGCAGTAGTCCAAGTCAAGCTCAATTTCCAGATTCCAGGCAAGTTAACTTACCTCCCATTCAAAGAAGGGGACAAGATTAAGGTAGGCCAAGTTATCGCTCGTCTAGATTCATCTTCTTTGCAAAAGCAACTTACTGCATCGCTCAATACCTATCGCTCTACCCGCGACAATTTTGATCAAACGGTAGTCAATAATGCCGATAGCGTTTTAAAACCCACGCTCTCTGCAAGCAATACAGACGCAGTCAACGCCGCGCTCAAACGCCTACTAGACCAGACTCAAGCAGGGTTAGACAACTCTGTTATCAGTGTTGAGCTGGCCAAGTATGCACTAGATCTTTCCACTCTTACATCACCCCTTAGTGGGATTGTAACCCACGAGGATGTTAGTGTAAGTGGAGTCAATATTACCCCCTCTACCTCATTTACCGTTGCCGATCCCGCTAGCATGGTTTTCCGTGCAAACGTCCCAACCAGTAGTATTTTTTACATAAAAGAGGGAGGCCAGGTTAGCTTAGCTATAGACGGAATTGAAAATAAATTAAGTGGTACAGTCACCAAAATCTATCCTTCCAAAGTCACCATGGCGAGTGGGAGTGTTGTTTACCAAGTTGATATTTATAGTGATGAGCTAGCCAAGCAAGGTAAGCTCGATGTCACTGGAACTGCTATCATTAGCACCAACTCACAGGATGTAGCGCTAGTCCCAGCATGGATTGTGCTCGGGGGCAAATACATTTGGCTAAGTAGTGGGAACGGTTCAGAGCTGCGGGCAGTCACTGTTGGCAAATCTCACGATAACCAAATCGAGATTATAAGTGGGCTTTCATCTAGCGATCGTATTATTATCGACCCCAAATACCTTACATCTCTAACTGGCGGTTATTTATCTGCCTTTAGCTCTCCTCGTACTCATATCGACAACTCACAGATTCAAGCTCCAGTAATTACGATCTCACCTACAGTACAAGGCAAAGTCCAAAGTATCGATGCCAAAGAAGGACAGCTGGTAGAGCAAGGAGACACTTTGGCAGTAGTTGGCTCCGAAACTATTCGTACCGATACAGATGGGCTCATCATCTCGGCTCCCGATCTAACTGGATCCACAGTTAGCCCAAACACTCAATTAATTCAAATGATTAGACCTAGTAGTATGCGGGTAGCTGGGACAATCGACGAAAACAAGGGTTTAAGCAAACTTGAGGTTGGGCAAGTAGTTTCTTTTACAGTAGATGCTTTACCAGGAAAAACTTTCTGGGGTTACCTCGACGAAATCTCTCCTAGCGCCAGGACTTCGGCTTTCTCTTTCTCTACCTCGACCGAGCGCACTACTCAGCAATTTAGTGTTTATACCAAATTTGACGCAAACGCTTATCCTGCAATCAAAAATGGCATGTCAGCCAAAATGACTGTTTATACCAAGTAAATATATGGAACAAGAACAAAAGAAAAAGGACAGCATACTAATTCTCATAATTATTTTTATTGTAATTATAATTTTATTATTGGGCTGGAGATTTTTTACCGGCAACAAGAAAGTTGCAACTTCGAGCAAGATTCTTGTCGACTGTACAGCAAATCTTGATTCCAAGCCAGAGAGTGTAAAGGGCTGGAAAACTTGGCTTTATCCCGCAGTCCCAGCGAGCCCTATGCCATACCCAGAGAGTAAGACAGATCTCCAAGCTTCTTACTCTACATCCAAACTGTTTGATCATACCGAAACAAGTAATGTGTATTATCGAATTGAGATGGATCCTAGAGCCGATCTCCCTCGCGAAACGCGCAAGATTATGGAAGTCTGTGATCAGAACAACAAGACAGTACAGTTTGGTACAACCAAGGATACCAAGGTGCAGGGCGCATCCGAGAATGTCAAAGCCTCTACAAGTATCATTTCTCCAGCATTTATTTCGGGGCAATCCGAGCAATATCGTATCGACGGGTTTATATATACAAACGGCACATGGACTCTCACTGATCGCATTGATAGTATCCGGATAACAAGATAAACTAAGTCTAGAGAACGCAATATGGACCCAACAAATACACAAGATCTGTCAGTCGCCAATCTTCCCGCTCCAAAACCACCCAACAAGCTACTAATTATTTTGGCGGCAATAGTATTAATTGGGATAATTACCGCTACTTTCTTTGGACTCATCAAGCGCCAGCCAGAACGAGTAACTACAGCCCAAAATATCGCCAGTCCACGCCCCAGCTCATCCCCATCTCCAGTCTCCTCCCCAGTCTCAACCTCAATCGACGAGATTATTTCAACAAGTGGTTACACTAACAAGTCAGTCGATTACCAAGATAATTCTGGATCGACCCTAGACAATTCCAATTTACAAATAAAAATTCCAGGACAATCCAACTTATTTATTCAGCCAGCATTTGCCGCCGAGATGCAGACTTTGTATCCGATTTATCTTCAAAATCCAGAAATCTCAACTTTGAGTGCAATGGCAAAGGTACTAGGTATTAAGGCAGAGCCAGCTTATCCCGATAGTCAGCAAAAATATCAGGTAAATTATTCCGATAGCGATGCCGAATTAAGATACAACTCAACCAGCGCCGTTCCTCTTAGCTTCGAATCCATGCCAGGTAGTGGAGATCTACCAAGCGTGTCCGAAGCACAAACCATCGCAACTACTACACTACTATCGCTTGGGCTCTCACTCGACGGACTAAAGCCTTCGGTTATCAAGTCGGGGATCTCTTCACAATACGAGAATTTTGTTTCAACTCATGAGGCATTAGCAGTCAATTATCTTCGCGAAAGATCTGGCAACCAAGTTGTAATTGGAGATATGAACTTTTTTAACAACAATCCATACGGCGTCTCACTCTCTCCGATTATCACTGTCCTTATTACGGGTGGTGGCAAAGTAACGCGTATCCAGATTGCCGACTACGGGCAATCCCTGGGAAAAGCTCCAGTTACCACAAATAGTCGCTCGCTCAAGGAGGCAATTGATGAGCTCAAGAATTATGGCGGGCATATTCGAAATATTGTAGAGGTTGGCGGTTCCAAAATCGGTTTCGCTTGTGCAGAAAGTAAGTGCAGTGTACACGATGCTGTTATTACCAAAGCCGAGCTAAGCTACTACTGGAACAATAGCTTGCCTAGCCTAAGCTATCAAGAGATAAATGATACCAATCCTCGCGCATTCGAATATCTCATGCCAGTTTGGGTTTTTGAAGGGACTGGTGGGATGGATAAATCCAAAACAGATGAATCAGGCAAGCTGGTCCTTAATCCCAACAAATCCAATCCTCAAGAATACTACACGCAAAACGTCAAATTTATTTCGACTATTCCAGCCATTACCGCGACCAATGATGTTAATATCCTCAGCGCCAAAAACTATACGCTTTCCAAAATTAGCGATACTGTGGCCCAAGTCACTTTTGAAACTCTTTATCATTTCCCCACTTTTAATTCGGCTAGCTTTGCCAATGCCGAGCCAAGAAGTGGGATCAAGTACAAGTTGCTAATTCTTTTCCCAGACAAAACATACACTGTGATCAATAGCTACAAACAAGAGGTTTATAAAGGAGAAGTAACCTTCCCGATCGGGACTCAAAAGGGCACGATTACAACATATCTAGAGCTTAGCGACTTCTCCAATCTCATAGAAAAGCGTACTCTGCAAATTGATTAATAAGGATCGGTAATATGCCAGTTGATAAAAATAGATCAAAAATAAAGAAAGTGGCAAGGCTAGTAATTTTGGTAATTGTTGTTGGGTATGTAGCAATGTTGTACTATCAAGGTGGCAATACTTCGCAAAAGATTTACATTCAGTCATCAGCTATACCAACCGTACCAACAACTAATGCAGTACCACAAGCTCCAATAACCGCAACAAAATTTATTACAACGCCATTCTCATCTCCCAGCATACAATGGGAAAAGGTCAAGATTCCTAAGCCACTGGATCTAACTCCCTTACACAAACACAAGTCTTACGAGACCTGGCAAGCATCGGTTATTCAACAATCCGGCAAGCCAGACAACAATAAGTATTATTTTGATGGTGTATACGATATATACAAACGCCAGTTTTCCCAGCTCAACTGGGCTGCGCAGGGTATTGCAAATGGGCCTTCTGGATCACTAGATAGATTCACTGGGGTTATCGACAACAAAGCTCAGGAAGCATTCATTAATTTCGAGGCAAGAACAGCTAGTTGTGATATGGGTGGGTGCACCTGCCCATGCAAGTACTCATACACTGTTTATATCAGCAGCATCGATTCTATTTAGCTTCAAGCTCTTTGATTCTCTTTTTCAACTCTATCATCTTCAACTCTCTTTCGACAGTTAGCGCATTAAGTTTTTCTGCCTCTTTCAATTTTTGTTTATAGTTTTCCTGAGTATTCGATAGTTCGGTTTCGATCTGCTTGCGCTTAGATATGTCCGAAAATGTGCCAATCATTCTTTTAGCGCTGCCATCAGGGTTATTTTCGATAACTTTGCCGCGCGTTAAGGCCCAAAACCAATCACCTTTTTTATTTTTTATTCGAAGCTCGATATCAAAGCTATTCGCCGACTTCGTGCTTTCCACCAGCTCTCTTTCTACCCTTTCCTTGTCTTCTGGGCTAACAAGAGCCAGCCAATTACTATAGTTGGCTACAAACTCATTATTATCAAAACCAAGTATTTCGTAAAACGTTTTTGAGAAACTGGCATTTCCCGAAGATACGTCCCAGTCCCAGATTCCGTCGTGAATTGCCTGAAGCACGATGGATTCAATATTCTTACTAATCAAGCGCTCTTCTTCCTCGTTGATATCATAACAAGATCCGATATATCCCAAGAATTTGTTGTCGTCATCAAAAAATGGTGCCCCAGCATCAAGTAGCCAGTGATAAGTCCCATCGTTGTATTTTAGTCGATACTTCATGCTAAAAGGCTCATGAGCTTTAAAGGCATCGAGGTATGTCTTAACACAAGCATCCAAGTCTTCTTTAAAAACTCCTTCTACCCACCCATTACCCATTTCCTGATCCATTGTTCGACCAGTAAACGTTAGCCACGACTTGTTAAAGAAATCACACTTGGTATCTAACCCAGATCTCCAAATAGGATTGGGGAATTGATCGATAATTTTGATATACAGATCATCAAAAGATTGTTTATTAGTGCTCATTAATCAACTTTAGCACACTTTACGGTATAATTTAAATCATTACACATTAAGAATAAGCAGCGTTATGACTACAAGTAGAAGAGATGTACTTAAACTTATTGGTGCAGTTGGTGCTTTTAAAATTGCCGCTGAGATAAATAAATATGCCCTACTAACAACAACGCCAGAAAGCAAAGAACCAATAGTTAATAAAAGTGAAAATCCTCTGGGAATTTTTATCGACCGAGATTATCCGTTTGTGGCATGGACCTTGGCTAATGTGGTTATTGCACGAAGACTTTTGGATGGTTTGGTATTCCAGCCAGGAGAAAGTCTGGGAATAGTTGACAAATTGTTCCCAGATGGAACATGTGATCCAGACAACGTTGATCCAAAAAAAGGTTTTGTTGTCGGCAAATCATTTGATCAGCCCTGGGCCAAATTTCCTGCTTCTGGTATTTGCAAAGCTTCGACTGATATTTTCCGTGCTGCGCTTTATGGCCCCATGGTCGTCGAACAATCATCAACTCATTATTCAATGCATCACAATAATCCTCTCTTTACTAATTTTCCATACGGCACAGATGATTCAATCTACATTGATCCTCCAAGCAACACCAAGATTGATCTTGTTATTCACAATCCATGGAAATTTCCAATAACTCTCCAATACAAGCTATTTGGCAAAGATGGCCAACCACTAGACGAAGAGGCAGTAATGAATCATCCACTAGATGATGTGGATATGGGGATGGGATTGTGGCAAAAATATATAGAAGTCTTACAACAAGTAGAAGTTCCAATAAAAGATGGATATTTCCCTACCAAATTTGCCGACAGAAGAGTTTCTACTGCCATACGATTTTGGCCCATGACGGATAAATCAACTGTCCCAGAGTGGCGATCCAAGGTGGATGTATTACCAAACGAAGATGGTCAAATTAGAATTAACAGGATACTAGAAATAGATGGTGAGGTTGCAGATAACTTTACCAGAACCTCTAGCTATAACCCAATTATGTAAGAATTGCGCTCCACCTAGCGCATGTTTCTTATTCTTACACTCCAAAAACGTACTTGATCAATTTCTGAAACCAATTCAATTGGCTCTCAGAAGTTGCTGGAGTGCCACTAGCACTTGGGGTAGGGGATGAAACAGTTTCTTCTGGTGTAGCACTAGGGGCTGGTGTAGGGGAGGAAGTAACTTTAGTACCAAGAACTAGTCCAGAGAAAGGTCGGAATGTTTTGGTGCCAAGTACCGATCCATCGGCAGTTACGGTAACTTTGCGCTCGTCGGAGAAGGGACCAGGCTTGCAGCCATTACTAGCTTTTACTACAACGTAGTAAACACCTTTTGGCAACATGGAGATATTGATTGAGCGACTAGCGGAGTCTCCAAAGTCGGCGGAGCCATAGATATATTTGCCAGATTCATTACCATAAGCAACAGTCCACCTGGTAGCACGATCAGCAGCATTCCAGCCGATCTCGATCTCACTAGCACCGGATTTGCGTACATATGAGAAGGTTGGCTTGGCTGGTGCCTCGTCATTGCAGGCTGGGGTACCTGTTGTATTGGATGGAGTAGAGCCATAACCAGCAAGAGCTGGTGAGGCAGATAGTGCCATAGCGACAACACTTGTAAGCGCAATCTGTGCAATTTGGTTTGAATTTTTCATATTCCGAAATTATAACATCTCAACAAGCAAGCGCAATAACCAAAATATATAGGGCGATATTAAAGTGAAGCTATTTCGATAGTAGATTACAGGGGTTGTATATTAGTCGAATAAGCAATATAATCCAAAGATTATAGGACAGAGAAAGTATGACAAAACTAGTTGTAATGATCCCATGTCTCAACGAACAAGAGACTCTTCCTCTCGTACTTGGTAGTATCCCCAAGAAAATTTCTGGTATCGATACAATCGAAACCATGATCATCGACGACGGGAGTACAGACGCAACCATCCAGGTTGCCCAAAAGCATAATGTAACCAAGATTATTATTCACCAAAAAACTCGTGGTCTTGCCAAGTCTTTTGTGGATGGACTAGATGCAGCACTCTTAATGGGTGCTGATGTCATAGTCAACACCGATGGCGACAATCAGTACCCCCAGGGAGACATTGGCAAGCTTGTTTGGCCAATTCTCAATGGAAGGGCAGATATTGTAATAGCCGATAGGCAGACCGCCAAGATCGCTCACTTCTCCCCACTCAAAAAACTCATGCAGTACATTGGCTCTTCTGTCGTCTGCAACCTCGCAGGTATCTATGTACCAGATGCTGTGTCTGGCTTTCGCGCATATTCTCGTGCTGCTGCAATGGAGCTAAATGTGGTTACCGAGTTCTCTTATGCTACCGAGACCATTATCCAAGCTGGCAAAATAGGGCTCAAAGTCCAGTCAGTACCCGTAATTACCAACCCCAAGACTCGCGAATCTCGTCTGTTCAAGAACATGGCTCAGCACATCAAGATGACAGGCTCTACTATGGTACGCGTGTTTGCGATGTTTGAGCCACTCAAGACTTTCTTTCATCTCGGCACAATATTCATCCTTATTGGCACATTCTTCCTCGCCCGCTTTGGATACTTCTATCTACTAGGCAACGGTTCTGGCCACCTACAATCTATCGTATTTGGATCTATCATGTTTCTTGCGGGCTTCCAGATCTGGGTCCTTGGCCTTGTCTCTGACCTAATAGCAGGCAATCGCAAACTTATCGAACAAGTACTTCTCAACCAGAAAAGAGAGAAATATGCCAAGTTCGAAAAATAAGAAAAAAGTCTTGGTACTCGCTTCCACCTTTCCTCGTTGGGTCGAAGATACCAATCCCCCCTTTGTCTTCGATCTTTGTCGTGGCCTCACTAAGACCATGGATATCACGGTACTTGCCCCACATTATCCTGGTGCCAAAGATGATGAAATTATGAGTGGCCTCAAAGTCCATCGTTTCCATTACTTTTTTTCAAAGTGGGAAAAGCTCGCTGGCAATGGTGGAATTCTCCCCGTGCTCAAGTCCAACAAGTTTTACTATCTATTAGTCCCATTCTTTCTCCTTGCCGAGATCATAGCTACCATCAAGCTGGTAAATAAACTCAAACCCGACACAATCCACGCCCATTGGATAATTCCCCAGGGCCTCGCCGCCTATATCAACTTTCTCGTAAACAAAACGCCGTACATAGTGACATCACACGGTGGTGATATTTTTGGATTGCAGGGGAAACTATTAACTCAGTTAAAGAAACTCATCTTAGAAAACGCCAAGTCAATAACGGTAGTAAGCTCTGCAATCAAGAACGAGATTCTCAAAATTAATCCAAAACTAGAATCAAAAATTGAAATAATTCCGATGGGTGTAGATACCAAATTATTTAATCCAAATAAATACGATCAAAAGCTAAAGGAAAGATACGGCATCACTGGCCCCTTCTTGCTCTTTGTAGGTAGGCTCGTGGAAAAGAAAGGTGTTCGGTACCTGATAGAAGCAATGCCAGCAATACTAAAGAAGCATCCAAAAACAAAATTATTAATAATCGGCTCTGGCCCATTAGAGAATGAACTCAAGTCGTTATCATCAAGTCTCAAAGTAGATAGTAATATAGTATTCACTGGTGCAATCAAACATTCAGATCTCCCACCATACTTTGCAACAGCAGATATATTTATTGCACCTTCGATTCAAACAGATGATGGAGACACGGAAGGTTACGGTCTTACGATCGCAGAGGCAACTGCATCAGAGTGTAAAGTCATTGCGACCAATATTGGTGGTATAGGGGATATCATTAGGAAAGAAGACTTAATCAGGTCTACAAGCACAAGTGCAATATCAAAGCGAGTTATTAATCTACTATGAAAATATCCTTCAAAATTATAAAAACTGGCTCTGGAAACGACACCTACTTTACGACACTAGGAGAAGGTCTTAAGAGAAGTGGGATAAGTGTTGCTTACTATTACTACCCCAAAATTTGCCAATATTTCCCCATCATTATGCTATTACTAAATCGTAAGACGGACGGAGACATAATCCATTCAAACATCGAGTATGCATGGGCCGTCAAAGAGAATGGTAAGCCACTCGTCTCAACAGCACATCATTTGGTGTTTGATAAAGAATTTCAAAAATATACATCAGTATGGCAGAAAATATCTCACTATCTAGTGCTACTGCCAAGTACATATTTATCAATCAATGCATCAGAAAAAATTATTGCAGTCAGCAAATATACTCGTGACGAAATTTATCGAGTATTCAAAAATGCGAGTAATGTAGAAGTCATATATAACGGAATCGATCTTGCCATCTTTAAGCCGCTTCGAATAAATAAATACAATACAGATGGTAGACACCACTTAATTTTCGTTGGTAATCTTATTAGCAGAAAAGGTGCAGACCTTCTCCCTAAGATAATGAAGGGGTTGGGAGATAGTTATGTCCTTCACTACACAAGTGGTCTCCGAAGTACACCTCCCAGGGGCTTCGATCTACCCAACATGATCCCGCTGGGCAAGTTGACAACAGCTCAGCTAGCTAAGGAATATAACAAGTGCGACGCACTACTTTTCCCTACGCGGTTAGAAGGTTTTGGTTATGCAGTCGCTGAGGCAATAGCATGTGGCATACCAGTTATTGCCTCGAACAATTCATCAATAACTGAAATAGTCACTCCAGAAAATAATGGTATATTATGCAAGACTAATCAAGTAAAATTATTTATAGTCAGCATCGTTAAGCTGCTCGGTAAAGGCGCTTGTGGTGGCAATAATCTCGACTTCTTACGAACATCTAAGAAAGATAAATCAACTATGAATGCTATTCATAATTACGAACTAATATACAAGCAGTATGTATAAAATAGGAATTATTTCAGATTCGATAAGAGATCAATCAACTGGTATAGGCTATTATGCTCGAGAAGTCGCAAAACAAATCAAAATCAATTACCCAAATATACTATATATAGATTACCAGCGTAATTCGTTTAACAAATTAAATCTGCTGCTAATACCACTATTTACGAGGTATTTTAAAACGTATAGTTGGGCTCATCTTTTGCCATTTAACATTAGGAAAACTGAAGTTGAATATGTCATAAATCTAACTGGCATTCCTCATTATTTAAAATATAATCAAAAAGAAGTATTCTTCGTTTATGATATTTCATGGCTCTTATTTTGGTGGACACACCCATTGTCAAGGGTAATTTTTAATTTGCTATTTTTTCGTAAAACGGTCACTTCATGTTACAAAATTGCCGTAATATCTCAAAATACTAAGAATGATTTAATCAAGTATTATCATGTCCCTGAGGATAAAATACGTATCATCTATCCCAACTTACCTAAGCCACCATCAGCGGAAAAGAAGCCATCGTCGGATATTTCAAATAATTACATATTATATGTCGGTACAATAGAGCCCAGGAAAAATATAAACACTCTAATAAAAGCATACTCCTTACTATACCTAGCTAATAAAATTCAGCATAAACTGGTTATAGCAGGTAAAAACGGATGGAAATATCAAAGTACTTACAAATTGGTTCATCAACTTGGCTTGGACTCTCAAGTCATTTTTACTGGTTATATTAGTAACGAAGAAAAAAAGTATTTATACACGCATGCAGATGTGTTTGTTTATCCATCACTTTACGAGGGATTTGGGATCCCACCACTAGAAGCAATGTATTATCGATGTCCAGTAATTACTACCAACGTTTCCAGTATGCCAGAAGTAGTCGGAAATTCATGCAAAAAAATTGACCCTGATGATGTAGAGGGGTTATCAAGTGAGATATACGAACTAATAACCAATAGAGTATACCGAAATGATGTAATTGTGAAACAATCAAGGCAGTGCAAGAAATTCATGGAAGTTAGTATTCCGAAAGATTTGTTCGAATGAAAATACTATCAAAAATAAATATATTTTTAATAATGACAAATATTGCTGCGATGTTGACAGCGATCATTGGCGTATTCTCGTTTTACACAATTATCCCGGCGATGGTATTGCTTGGCATTGGTTGTCTATTCATCGCTCCTGTAAATAATTTTCGCTTACCCAGCTTAAGTCAGATAATTCCAGTTGCATTTATTGCCAGTTTTGTAATTTTTCTATCATTGTTCAATCATGAAACATATTTCGGCGGGAGAGATAATGGGGTATACGCTAATAGTGCTTTATCTATCGTGAAAACAAAAACTTACAAGATTGATAGTCAACTCATTGGTTCATATCCTGGTTACGAAGTAAATAACGGATCAGTATACCAACCGGCTTTCTTTTTGGGATATATAAGCTGGTTATCAGTATTCATACTTATATTTGGGTATCAAAATATCATGTTTGCTAATTCGGTATTACTCTTCTTTGGCCTTATTAATTTATATGCCCTTTTGAAAAAAATTGTAAATACTAATCCTCTAGCTCCATTGCTAGTTACAATTACTTCATTTCCATTTTTTTGGTTTACTAGGTCCACTTACAGCGAAAACATTGCATTCATGTTATTCATGTTTATTCTTAATTCAGTGCTAAGTCGAGAACTTGCTTACATTATAATTGCGTCGACACTTTTGATTTGCGTCCGAATCGAGTCAGTATTATTTATTGGCATGCTATTACCTTTAGCTATTTATTCATTACTAAAAAAGCAGCTAGAGTTAAAGGTTTCGCACATGTTGCTAATTTTGCTATGTATTGGGATAGTCGCCGCTTATTACACTCAAGTAGATCGGCACTATCTTTCGCAACTCATTTCTATGACAGACAATATCATAAGCAATATATTAAACAAAGGTACGATAAGTAACTCAGCGTTATCAATAAAGAATGCAGTCGCTCTAAGCAAGAATGCTTTAGAATATCACATTCCAGAAGTAACAAATTTTTTGTTAATTAAGTACAATCAAATATTCTATATTTTTATAGTTCCTGCCTTATTTGTTGCAATAAGTAAATTGAAGCAAGTCAAATCTCAAAATCTGGCTCTGATTATATTTCTATCTCTTCCTCAGCTGTTCTATCTTTTCAATCCCATGATAACGCTTGATCAACCATGGTTCTTACGACGGTTTTATCCTTTAATTATTCCCATAAGTGTGACTGCTTTTTATTATCTTATTTCGATCAAGTTTAATGAAAAAATCGTTCTTGTTATTACTGCACTTTTAATCACGATCAATCTATTAATTTCATCTCCAATTATGTTATTTTCAGAATATAAGGGAATATACAATCAATTAGAGGAATTTAACAAGTTACCCCTAGACAAATCGCGTGATCTAATAATGGTTGACTATAACAACGTAGGGAATTATAAGCTAGCTGAACCACTTCACTTTATATACGACTATTCAACAATTGCAGTGACTCATCAATCTCTAGTTGACTATTCAACGAATGATGGCCAAGTCAGCCAAGCACTATATTCCAGTGGATCATTCTCAATTCCAGACGATATCTGCAAATACAAGCAAATATATTTACTAACCAATCCAATCGCATACTATGACGATCTTTTTGGCGAGATGGAACCAACTTTCAATGAAGTGATCAAATACGATCAATTGCATAAAGAGTGTGAGATATTCCGGCTAACACCAGATTTTGCATTTCATGAAATGGCCCATTTAAACACGAATGAAGTCTTGTCATATTGTGATAGATTGCCTCACACAATTGACCAATCAGTCAATTACTTGGTTCTATACAAACTCAATAAATCAATTACTGATAGTCTTTTTAAGTGTCAGTGAACTACCCAATATCCCAAGCATCACACTCTCACTGACAACGAGAGATATCCCACCCTGTACAAGCCCCACACGAGGGATGAGAAGATAGTTGAGGGCAACATTTATGAATAGCCCTATCAAAGAGGCGCGGAAGACCAAGCTCTGCCTATGTGCAGCCAAAAAGAAGTTGCCAATAAATGTGCGATAAAACATGATCACGCCTGCCGTTAATAAGATGGGTAATACAGTTGCAGATGGTAGGTAACTCGCACCATAAATACGGCTAATAAGTGCAGGTGCAAAAACAAAGACAAATGCAATAAAGGGTACAAATACGGCGCTAGTCCCAATTAACACCAGCTTGGCCAGCTTCTTTAGCTGTGCCATCTCGCCCATGTGATATAGCGCGGCAATGCGAGGGAAGGTAGCAGTCGAAATAAGGTTGATGGCCTGGAATGCAAAAAGTATCTTGTATGCTGCCTGGTAGTATCCAACCGTAATAGCGCCGTGGCTCATGCGGATTAGCACTGTATCAAGGTTGAGGTATATCTGGTTAATCGCCAAAAGTCCAAATATGGGCAAGCTCTCCAGTAGCAGTCTTTTGGTTAGCGCCATATCGACTCTGGGTAGCAATCCAATCGCAAGTTTGCGCAAAAATATAGTAGCAACCAGTGCCGCGGCAATGGCACTCAGCGTATAGGCCGATAGCAATGCATGCAAATCGAGGTGAAAATAGGTAACAGTCACTACACTAGCTAAGATCAATAGGTAGTAGATAACACGGGTAACAAAAATATCTTGCATTCGCTCATATGCCGTTAAGACCCCATTAAAAAGTCCGCCTAAGCTCTGCATAAGCAAGAATGCCCCCACCCACAAAAACAGTGCAATATCAGCTCTAGTACTAGAAAGATTGGGTACAATAAGGGCAAGCAAAAGTACAACCAGAAGAGTCGAAATTAGTTTGACAAAGAGAGCGCTTGTCAGGTATGCAGCTACATGTCTTTTGTCCTTGGCAATATCTCGAATCAGGATAGTGTTGATCCCAAAGTCCGAAAGTAGCATAACAATGCCCACGAACGATTGGGCATAGTTGAGTCGTCCAAAGTCGCTTGCGCCAAAGTAGCGCACAACCGATATCGTCACAAAGAACATAATGATCTTGGCAACAACCTCTACCATCCCAAGCCACAGGGAATTTTTTACCAGGATCTGGCTTGTGCTGACATTTTGTAGTAAGAGTTCTCTAATCTTTTTCATACAAAACATTATATCCTATATAATTGCATTAATGACATATTCTGATACAATACCACACATGCCTACTAACAAAAAGAATATTCTCTTTGCAGTACTATATTTTGTCATTGTCTATATTGTTGGCAAACTTGCTTTTAGCTATATTGCCCCTTTTGGCAAGGCTTTAACCTACAAGTACACGCAAGACCTCCCAACTACCGACTCGTTTATCTCCCTCGATCGCTCTGCCAACAAGCTTACCATGCAAGGTACTATCATCAAGACCAAGTCCACTCGCTTCTCGCTCCCAATCCCCAAGAATCTATCGAATATTAAGGTCCACATGGCCTACAAATCTGGCCAGTCCGAGATCAAGCTCGGGGTAAGAGGCGACGAATCTAGTCCTTTTGTCTATCGTAGTCTCTACTTTGCTCCGCTTGTGGGCATATCTTGGGACAAGGTAGAGGAGAATGGGCTCATGTTGTACCAAAAGAATAGGCAGTTTACCAAAATTGGTGACATGTTAAAAAATCTCAGCCAAGACAAAAAGCTAGGCACTTACATGGTCGATCCTGCTACCATAATCCAGGCAATTTATCCCAAAGAAGCCAAGCCAGTAGCCACAATAATCACTACCCCTATCCGAGGTGGTGCCACGATACAAATCCTCCATACGGGAGGGGATCTACGCATCAAGCTCAACAAGCAAGACATAAATATGTACGAAGGGGAGGATATTCTCCACCTCACGCTCACGCTCAATGGCACCAAGGTCAAGGAAGCAACAATCGGCGATGATGGCATAAAAGATAAAAGTAGTAGCAAAACAGCTCCTCAGCAAGGTGAAATCACTGTAACAGCGGCCAAACCCGGGGTCTACCAGCTCGAGCTTGCATATGATAGTCAGGGGGCCGATAGCTACGTAAGTAGGATAGAAATCAACCAAAAGAGGGTGATCTTTGCCGGTGGGTTCTTGGCTTATGGTGGCGTTGCAACCACGGTCTACGCCGACTCTCCCAAGCTTACGGCCAACACTAGCTGGGAATCTTCCGTTCAAGATCTTCGTCTCGACGACAAGGCAGATCTACCGGTTAAAGAAATCAAAACAAAGTACGAATTTGACCTAAACAAACTCTCCCCCGGCAAAAAGCAAGGTGAGCTCTACAAGATCGCGGTCCCCAAAGGTAACATGAGCTTATCCACTACAGGCTATCTTAGTTTCTCCCAGGAAAGCTATTTTGATCCAAGTACAATCTCTCGGTCACAGGCACTTAATAGCTTTGAAACCCCAACTAGTATTACAGAGAACTTTGACTACATCCTAACAACTCTCCCCCCAACCACCAAAGATGGCGACTGGACTGTATCCGATCTACTACTTAGCTCCTCCGACTATCAACTCAAGGGTGATAAAATCTTCTTTGAGTTAGCTATCCCAGAGCTCGACAAGCACGGCGGCACACTCGAGATTAGTGCGCTCGACCTCACGCTTATTTCCAAGTAAATAATATGTCCATGTGGCGCCAATTATTGTCCATTCTTTTCTCCTTTAGTTTGGTGTTGTATCTCATCTTATTTTTGCTCGAAAGTGTAGTGCCGGGAGTTGTTTCCTCAGTTTTCTCGCTCAACTACTTTCTCTACCCAGTTCTTATCTTTGGCATCGGCAGTGCAATCTTCCCGCTCCCCGAGGTTGAGCCCAAGCAAGAACCATTCCACAAGTCCGATCTCTTGGTAGCTCTCATACTTAGCTTCTTGGGTGCCGGGCTTATCTACTACAAGATCGATCTTGAGCCGCCTCTTCGCCAAATCATCTCCGGCTTGTCGGGTATCCTAATATTACTAACCTCTGTTTTAGTTGTATTGCCAGAGGACTACGAGTGGCACGCTCCCAAAATTTCTCGCAAGTATCTGGTGCTTGTACTCATTATTCTCGTACCTACAGGCATCTGGGGGTTAAATAAAATCAAGTTCTCTCCTAGCTTAGAAACTACAGCAATTAGTATCAATCCAGCCGACTACCAGATTGTTCTTTACAATCATTCGGGGAGTGCAAGCTATATCAATAGTTACAAACAAATTTTGTCCGGTCATGGCTACGTAATAGTCGGCGGGGCAGTCGATCCAGATCCAGGGATTACAAGTACAACAGTTATGTTCGGGGAAGGGGACGCGGGTGCGGGTAATCAGGTTGCAGATATTCTGCGCCAGACATATAGTGTTGTGCTTACTGCTCCTCTAGCAACAGGCGGCGCGCACCAGATAATTGTGATCTTGGGTGAGGCTAGTGCACAATGATTTATATTATATTTATCGCTTATCTTTTGATCCGCATTTTCCCTTACTTCTCCTCGGTCGTGCCCCTTGGCTACGATCCAGGTCTTTATCTCTACCTCTTTCGCATCTACTCCCATATCTCACCATTTTCGTTTACCAGTCTCCCTAGTTGGCTTGTCGAGGTATATCCCCCACTGTTGCCATTCCTTGTTTGGCTCGTTACCCCCATCTTTACTCCCGAACAGATCTTAATCCCTCTTATTCTTCTTGCCGCTCTCTCACTTTTTGCAGCTACATATTTTCTTGTCAAAAACTTCTTTAACACCAAAGCCGCAACGATCGCCGTGGCTCTCCTCTCCCTCTCTATTATTCAGTATCGCTTTTATTGGTACTACTACGTCAAGAATATTTTTGCCGTATCGCTTTTACTAGTACTTGCAGTAATGCTGCGGCGCAAAAGTAAATGGATATATCTTATTGCCCCCGCGCTAGTTCTTCTTCACCAGCCTACCGCAATCCTCATGGGAGTGCTATTAATGGCTCGCGCTAACTACAAGGTAATTGCCGTAGTAGCACTTACTTTTGCTGCCTACTATCTCCCCAATTTTGCTCACACTCTATTACCATTTTTGCCAGCATTTGCAACGAGTATCGTACCTGGATTTCTGTCTGGCAAGTATGGGCAAGAGTCTGGTACATTTTATAGTGTCAAAGAATCTATTTGGTATATGTTGCCATACCTCCCCCTTGCAGTTGTCGGGGTGTGGAACAACTTTCGCAAATATCCCGAACTAGCACGCACGCTTTTGGTTAGCGCCTTCTTTGCTTTTGGAGTCTTTCTTTCTCGAAGGTTTATCCCCATGCTTGATATTCTTCTAATAATATTTGCTTCGGCAACACTCGCAAAATTAAAGGTAAAAACACTTTGTATATATTTTATGGCTCTTGCCTTAATTTTCTGTATGCAGTTCCTCAAAGCCTCTAAAACTCTTATCCAGGAAGATGAATTCAAGGAAATAGCGCTCTTGCGTACAACCGAGCCAGGCTCATATATTCTCGTCGCCGATAATGAATACACTCCCTGGGTTTATGGATATTCTTTGCGCAAGCCCATTACTCCGGGGTTCGGTGAGTACGACATCTACTGGTCGTACAATGAGTGGGACCAATTTTGGCTTAGTGGCAACCGTACTATCGAGCTTGATCTATTAAAAAAACTCCCCAAGCCGCTCTATATCTATCTCGGCGACAATCAAAGGCCAGTAAATTTTCGCCCAGAAGGCGAGTGTTTTGTCCGATTTTCATGGCACGTGTACCAGTTTGTATGTAAGTGACGAAGTTGAGTATAATAAACCACATATGCGTAGTTCGCGCCTGGTAAGTTTTATTGCCTTATTCATTTTTATAGCTGGAGTGATCAACATCATCTCTTCTCTCTGGGCGCAGGCCCCCACTCGTATAGTCTTTTTGGCGCAGTTTATACCCCTCCAAGTTAGCAACTTGTCTCGCACAATCACAGTAATTATCGGCATTCTCTTAATTCTCGTTTCCAAAGAGCTGTACGAGCGCAAAGGGAGAGCGTGGTTTATTGCAATTCTCTTACTTGTTCCTTCGCTAATTACTCACCTTATCAAAGGCCTCGATATCGAAGAAACAGTTATCAATATCATGGCTCTTGTTGTTCTTGTCCGCACCAGGCATCTTTTTTATGTCAAAAGTAGTGCTATTACCAACAAGGGCATTCTCAAAACAATCGCAATTACGTTATTTGTTACACTTGGTTATATTGTTGTCGGGTACTATGCTTTATCATCGGGCTTTCATACTGCTCCAACTCCGTCTTTGATAGCGCAAGAGTCGATGTATCTAAGTACCGGTTATGGGAGGCACGTACTAACGCCAACTACTGCTAGGGCGCGCTGGTTCCACCAATCTATCTCTGTCCTAGAAACTGCCAGCCTCATATTTATTTTCTCGGCCTTCTTTGCTCCTTTTGTCAGCCGTCAGTCACAGAGTAGTGAAGCCTGGGGGGTTGCATCCTCACTAGTAAGTCGACTCAGCACCAACTCTGTCTCACCTCTGTGCTTGATGAGCGACAAGAAATTATTTTTTAATGCCGACAAAACAGCTTTTATAGCTTACGCAATCAATAGTAATTATGCCGTGGTTCTCGGTGATCCAATTGGGTATCACGAAGAGATAGCCCCAATCATCCAAAATTTTATCGACTACTGCCATACTTGTGGGCTCAAGGCTGTGTGGTACAACGCAGACGGCGACAATAAGGAGATTTATCAATCGCACAATTTGCGTCTTATCTCAGTTGGTGAAGAGGCTGTAATCGATATCCCCAGTTTTGCTTTGTCTGGCTCAAATCTCAAAGACGTGCGCAATGCCAATACCAAAATCCTCAAAAGTGGTATTTGTTTTGTTTGGTATCATTTTGGTGATATACCCTGGCATCTACTCAAACAAATCGAGGTTCTTCACGCCGAGTGGATAGCTGCCAAAAATATCCCCCCCATGCATTTTTCAGTCGAGTACTTCCCCTTCCCAACCTCTCAGGAAGGGTACGTTTTGGCTGGGTATCAGCAAGACAAGCTAGTTTGCGCACTATCATTTTTTTCTTATGCACGTCAAAAAAAGTGCGTATTGGATCTTATGCTCAAAAGCCAGGTTGCCCCAAATGGGATTATGGAATCTGCAATCGTCGAAGCCATTAACTACTTTGGCAAAGCAGGTTATACCAAGCTCAATCTCAGCCTCGTGCCACTTGCTAGTACGGATCAAAATCGTGCTCAAGCTAGCATTCTCAAACGAATCGAGAAGTGGTACAAATTCTTGCCACTAAGGGCATTTAAGAACAAGTTTGCTCCAGTTTGGGTTCCCAAGTATTTGGTCTATCAAAACAATCATGAGCTGCCTGCTGTTCTGTTGTCGATTCTACGACTACACATGGGTAATGTGGCATGAAAAAAATTGCGCGCGTAGTTGTTCTTATTATTATTATCATCGTTTTTTTTGTTCAATATTTTGGAGAATTTTTAACTGTTATCAACCATCTTTGGTATGGTTATCTAAATCGCGCTAGTCAGGTAATCAACAAGTCGGCAGATATCCCTCGTGGCCTCGTCACTCCCTTTACTTTTCATAGCAAATTATTGGGTAGTGATCGTACAGCCTATGTTTACTTGCCGCCGCTTTATCAATCTCAACAAGATAGCTATCCAACTTTGTATTTGCTGCACGGGTTTGCTGGTGGTCCCAAAGATTGGCTTATTAATGCTGGCTTGGCAGAGCTACTCGACGAGCTTATAGCAGGTGGGCAAATCCCCCCACTCTTGGTAATTCTTTTGGATGGCAATGGAGCAAAAAGTAATGATAGCCAGTATCAAAACGCAACGCTCATCAATCAGCCCATGGAAGATCACATTGTTAAAGAGCTTGTCCCAGCGATCGACTCCACCTTCAACACAAGCACCAGCTCAGCCAGTCGCGCACTCGGCGGTATTTCGACTGGAGCATATGGAGCAGTTAATCTCTTGGTCCACAATCCCAATGTTTTTTCCTCCGCAATCAGCCACAGCGGGTACTTCCTAGATAATGACCCAGCAAGCAAAAAACTTTCGGGCGATGATCAAGCGGCATATCTTTACAATAGCCCGCTCTTATATTTGCCCACGCTCCCAAGTGCTCCACACATTCACATATATTTTGATGTTGGTCAAAGCGACAATCAGTATCTCCCAGTCAACCAACAGTTTGACGCACTACTTACGGGTCTTAATATCGAGCACGAGTTCCGCGCTACAAGTGGTTGGCATACCTGGGGTGTTTGGCGAACCAACCTGCGTTTATCTCTGGCTTGGTTAGGAAAAATCTGGAGGCAACAATGAAATTGAAGTATATCTTGGAATTTTACGGTACTATTGCGATCCCTCTTTTGTACTTTGGAGTTTTGTATACAGTATGGCTTGGCGGCACCATTGCCGTACCGCTTGTATTCCAGCTTTTTGGTCTTGCTCTTTGTGGCACTGGCGTAATATTTTGGATTATTAGCTACCTTCAGCTTGGTCATTCTTTTGGAGTTTTGCCAGTCACTCGCAAGCGCGTAACTCACGGGCTATATGGGAGATATAAGCACCCAATGTACTTAGGTATTACACTTACGTTTTTTGGGCTTGCACTCGCCAATCAATCACTTGCAGGCATCCTATCAACTCTCGCTGTTCTTGTCCCAGTATTAATTCTTCGTGCCAAGCTTGAAGAAAAAAAGTTGCAATGAATCAAGTTCTCTACGCAACCACCAATCCCGGCAAGTTCAAAGAGATGGCTCAGGTAGCTAGTTCATTTGGTGTTAAGCTTTTGAGTCCACATGACTTTGGTCTCAATCTCAAGGTTGATGAAAAGGGGAGCACTCTTAAAGAGAATGCAAAGCTTAAGGCCATGGCATATATCCCTCATGTTCCAGAGGGCACGATTGTAATCGGCGACGATACTGGAGTAGAGATCAAAGCGCTTGGTGGCGAGCCTGGGATTTATGTTCGCAGATGGGTTGATCATAACAAGGAGCTAACCGACGAGGAGGTAATAAGTTACTGTCTTAAAAGAATGCAGGGGGTACTAGTTGGGCAGAGGCAAGCCAAGTTTCATACGGTTCTTGCAGTTGCAGTCTCGGGCAAGCCTATCCAAACTTTTGATGGGTACCTAGAAGGCGAGATTGCGTTCGAGCCACTTGAGCTTAGAGATGAGGGGATGCCATTTCATTCAATCTTTTTCCTGCCACAATATCAAAAGATGTTGGGCCACATTCTTGGGGTTTATCCTACTCACCGCGAGAAAGCATTCGAAGCCGCCATGCACCATTTTCCACTTCTTCAATCGTAGCGCACGCCCCCACCTCATACTGTCCAATTTTTGTTCTCACCAGTTTGCTAAGATGGCTTTCGATGCCAAGTAATGCAAAAATGTCATAGCTAAGCTGGCGAATATAGGTGCCCGAAGACACGGTTGCAAGCAAAACTACATTGGGCCAAGCAACTTCCTCAATCTTTAGTTTGTGCACAAAGACTTTCTTGATTTTGGTTTCCATCACTTTACCCTCTCTTGCAAGTAGGTATCGTGGTGTGCCATTTACTTTGGCAGCCGAAAAGTCGGGCACTTTTTGCTCAATCTCCCCCAAAAACTTAGGTAAGATTTGATCCAGCCGATCGATCTGCTTGCTATCTATTTCGCTAGTCTGCGTGGTAACAACTCCAGTGCAATCGAGCGTGTCTGAGCTTGCTCCTAGTATCGCCGTTGCAACATATGTCTTTGGCAAACTTTGAAGTTCATTCATCATTTTGGTTGCTTTCCCTAATAGTAGTAAAAGCACCCCTTCGGCAAATGGATCTAATGTGCCGCCGTGGCCAATTTTCCATCTTTTTTGACCGGGTGGTGGAGGATTATTTTGCTTAAAAACTCTGATCACATCGTAGCTACTAATCCCCACTGGTTTACATACTGGCAAGATTCCATCCATAAACCACATTGTACGGTATACTTTGTATATGTTCATCAATAATCATAAATTTTGCGCAGGGGGAAGTGTATGAGTGCAGTAATGATAGTTAAGCAAAGTGGGGATAAAGAACCATATGATGAGAACAAAATTAGGGCTTCGGCAACAAGGGTAGGGGTCCCCGAGAATCTGCTTAACAAAATGATTGGGGAAATTCGCGCCAGGCTTTATGATGGTATTACAACAACCGATATTTTTACCATTATCAAGTCTTTTCTTAGCCAGTCCGAGGCACCATACCTTGCAACCAAATACAATCTAAAAACAGCTCTTTCTCAACTGGGTCCATCGGGGTATCCTTTTGAGCAATATGTCGCCAAGCTACTTACTGCAACAGGGTACCAAACTCGCACCAACGAAATATGGCAGGGTGAATGTGTTACTCACGAGGTGGATGTAGTGGCGATCAAAAATGGAGTTACCTACGCAATCGAAGCCAAGTTTCATAGCTCCCCCAACCAAAGAACGGATGTGAGGATTACTCTTTATATTCGCGCTCGCTACGAAGATCTGTTGGCCAATTGGCAGGGAGAGGGCGAGCTCAAGCCTTGGATTGTCACCAATACCAGGTTTTCCACCGATGCGCTCAAGTATGCGCGTTGTCGCGACATCCGCGTTACTAGCTGGGGGTTCCCAGAGGGTAAAGGGATTATGGATATTATCGAAAGCACGGGTTTGCATCCACTTACCATCTTAGAGAGTCTTACTTTGGGTGAAAAAAAGCAGCTAATCGCACTTGGAGCCGTTACTTGTGTTGATGTGCTTTCGCCCAAGTATCAGCAAGTGTTAAATCCCGTTAAAAGAGCTCATGTTCTTAAAGAGGCTACCGGAGTTTGCCAACATCTTGCATCTACGTCAACATGAAAAGATTATTCCAAATCATTCATTACATTTTAATTGCAGTTGTCACGACTGCGTCGATGCCATACGGGTATATGGGTGTTAGAGAAATTGGCAAATATCTGGGTCTTGTTACCTTTGTTGTACCTCTCGCTGGCACAGGCTCAATGTACCCTTCGTTGTACTGGGCCAAATCCGAGGGTGGTCAGGACGATTTTACAACCACTACAATCCCTCAGCTGCGTATTGAGCCGAGTATGTATCACTACTACCCAGGCTTTTCTTTTCGTGGTAGCACTTATGGCAAAACCGTGATTAATAGAGGTGATATCGTAGCTTTCCGCAACAACGCAACCATCTCTATTCTTTCAAGTAACGGCAAAGATCCGCAGGCTGGGTTTATCAAAAGAGTTATAGCGCTAGAGGGCGACAAGATTGAGCTTCGCGATGGTTATGTCATTCTCAATGGCAAACAGATTGATGAGCCATATATTATTCGCTCTCGCAGTAGCTTTGGGGGTAGCTTTCTGGCAGATTGCAATCCATTGGTCGTTCCACCAGATTCTATTTTTGTGATGGGGGACAATCGACCTCTGTCTGATGATTCGCGTAGTGAGCTAGGGGTTGTAAAGGATTCCGATCTATTAACAATTTTGCCTCTTTCCAAACAACAAAATTATCGATCTCTTTGGCGAGATACTTCTCACGACTTTGATGCAGCTGGCAAACCATCACTTGATGTAAATAAAACTGTCGAGCTGATCAATAAAATACGCCAAGACGCCAAAGTAGGCAAGCTCAAGCTTGATGCCACTCTTCAGAAATCTACCAAAAGTCGAGGTGAAGTGATGCTTGCAACCAACGACTTTTCAACAACTGCAACAAGCTCAGGCTATACCTACAGTCAGGCAATGGAGAAAGCGGGGTACAGCAATATTGCAACAGGCGAGGTGATTAGTCATGGATTTTTCACTCCCGAAGAATGGGTTTCTAGCATAAGCTATTATCCTTCTACTGCCAAAGAAATAAGCAACCCTGTGTATCAAGATATTGGCGTTACCGCTGTTTCCAAAGAAGTTGACGACTGCCCGACCCAGGTAGTAGTTGGCCATTTTGGTGGGTATGTTCCCCCAGTTTATGATGTGGCGATTATTGAGAGCTGGACCAAGCTGCGCAAAAATCTCGAAAGCGTATTGCCTAGCTGGCAAGAGGGGAAGAGTAGCTCCAAGGTAGATCAAGCCAAATTGACCAAACTAATAGATTTGTTCAGCAAAAGGTTGCAACTAGCCAGCGAGGTCGAGACTGCCATGCTCAACAAAAAATGGCTATCCAAAGCACAAGAGGCTAGAATAGCAGCAGACAGCGCCGATGCCGATGTGGCAGAATCATTGGTCAAAGAGTTAAATGCGCAATAATATATATTAATATGCGTCAAAAAATAGGCTTACTTATTCTCAATTATCTGCGGTTTTTTGCGCATCTCAAGCTTGCCCAGAATCATCCGATCGTAATCGGGGTTACAGGTAGCGCCGGTAAGACGAGTTGCCGCAAAGCCATAGTACAGATTCTTGCCACCAAAGGCCAAGTCAAAGAGTCGATACATGCCAACTCCGAATCTGGTATTTCGTTAAATATTCTCAATCTCACGCCAACAGACTACTCGCCTCTAGATTGGTTGCGCATGTGTGCTCTAGCGCCGTTTCGATTGTTGTCTCGCGAATCCTACGCTTATTATGTCGCCGAGATGGAGGCAGATTCAGCCAAATCACCCAAGAATATGGATTACTTACTATCAATAATAAGCCCCGACATTGGGGTATATGTAAGCTCGGGTGTTGTACATAGCGACGGTTTTGATCATTTGGTAACAGATCACCACCCAGCTCGTCGTAGCCTCAAGCTTGAGGCGGCAATTGTGCGTGAAAATGGCAAACTGCTCACTCACTTGTCTACTAGTGGGGTCGCCGTGTATTACTATGACAATGCAATAATCAGGCAGCTGGTGCGTAGCTCAAGGGCCAGGCAACTTGGGGTTGGCACAAGTAGAAAAGCTTCGCTCCAACTCGTCGAGACGATCATCAACAAATCTGGCTTTGCCGCCAAATATCGCTACCAGGGACAAGTTTATACTCTCAACTTGCCTATTTTGCTCGAAAAAAACTACGCTCTCACTTTTGGGCTCGCACTAGGCGTTGGGGCTAGTCTTGGTGTATCTGTTGCTCACGGCGTAGAGGCACTTAGCTCTGCGCAAAATCTTGGTCGAATAATCCCCCCAGGTCGTATGCGAATTTTCGACGGGATCAAAGGTAGTACACTTATCGATTCTTCATACAACTCTTCGCCCAAAACAGTATCTGCCGCACTCGAGTTATTACGGCACATTGCAGGTAGGAGTAAGGCAGTAGCTGTGCTTGGCGACCTTAGGGAACTTGGTACTATTAGCAAGTCCGCTCATCGCAAATTGGCCGATGAAATAATGCAACATTGTGACATCTGTTATTTATTTGGTAACGAAACCAAAGCTTACACTCTTCCAAGACTAGTAACCGCCAAGTTCCCTGTTTTTCATTTTGACACAATCAAAGAACTTAATGCTCATCTCACCAAAAATCTCCCAGCCAAGTCTTGGGTCATTATCAAGGGTAGCCAAAATACAATTCTGCTTGAGCGCGTGGTCGAAGTTCTTCTTGCCGACAAAAAAGATGCAAATCGCCTCTGTCGCCGAGGCAAGTATTGGGATAGAATACGAAGTAATACAAAATAAAAAGGAGTCATATGTCCAGAGTTGTCATTCACACCGCCAAGGGTCCAGCTATTATCAAAACCAAAGGTGGCGACACAGTTGCAGTATGCCGATGTGGTCTTACAACCAACGAGGATGGTACCTGCTGCGGCAATCATCACAAGATCGAAGGCGAGAAGTCCGACAGCCTCTACCAGTACAACGAAAAGTTAGAGCGCGAAGAAATAGCAAACGACGAAGAATGTTGTGGAGAATGTTGTGGAGCGTGCGACTCAAAGCCAGACGTGTTATAATATCTGGTAATGAAGCACAAAAGAATCGAACTCCCTAGTCTCCCATACGCATACAACGCTCTTTCTCCAGTTATCAGCGAAGAGATCATGCTACTTCATCACTCACGTCATCACCTAGCTTATGTTACCGGTGCCAATGCAGCCATGGATAAGGTCGAAAAGGCCCGTGCGGGTGAGGGATTTGAAATCGATTACAAAGCTACTCTTAGAGATCTTTCCTTTCACCTCAATGGTCACAAACTTCACTCTATTTTTTGGACCAATATGCGCGCAAGTAAAGAAAATAATCTCCCAACTGGCGATATTGCAACCAAGCTAACAGAGCAGTTTGGTAGTTTCGACGCATTCAAGCTAGAGTTTGCAGGCGCCGCCAAGTCGGTTGAAGGTTCTGGTTGGGCCGCTCTTGTTGAGAGTGAGGGTGATTTTCACATATTGCAAATCCAAAATCACAATTTACTTTCACTAGTCGATAGTAAGGTTTTATTGGTACTCGATGTTTGGGAACATACATACTATTTGGACTACAAGAATGATCGTGGTATGTTTGTGGACAAATGGTGGAATCTCGTCAACTGGGACAATGTCAACTCGCGCCTGGCCTAGTGTCATCTCTAGCATGGTCGAGAAATCTATCCTAGAATTCCCTCTTTACAAGCCCTAAATATTTATCTATTATTAATATAGATATTTGTTTTAAAGGGGCCTGCCATGGACGATCAAACTAAATCTCCCTCTCTTTCTGATTACGCCGATACTCTCATAAAGGAGAAGAACTATACTACGCTAACAGAAGAAGCTCGCGTAGAACTTAGGAATGATCTACTTCGTAGGCTAAACGAATTCATGATGGCCAAGGTGGTAGCTGAGCTTAATGAAAAAGACACTCAAGAATTTAGTACCATGCTCGATACCAATCCTTCCGAAGAGCAGATTCAAACATTCATCAAAGGCAAGCTAAGCAATCCCACCGAATTCATTGGCAATACCCTTATTAGTTTTAGAAAAACATTCCTGGGACTTGAATAATATGGGAGAATCGTATATGCCTGAGATTTCAATACAATCAGTCGCTCATGCGGAGGCGCTCAAGCCAACGTTAGATAAATTTAAATTTAAAAGAAGAATTGAGTTTGATTCAAAACTAGACAACAAAAGCTCTTTAATAGATAGGCTTTCCGAACAAGTCAAGCTTTACAACAGTGGAAGCGAAAACACCCAAAAACAAACTCCAGAGAAATACTTCCTTCAAATTATTGAAGATGAAAATCCCACCGCAAAGAAGCCAGACAAATCCACCTTCAAAATGAGAGTTTTCGACAAACAAGCTCTACAGCAAGATTCTAACTCTAGGCCAAAAGTCGAACTAGTGTTTGCTGGTACGAGTAAGCCAACGATTGCATTTGATGATTATGACTCTGCCACAGATGTCTTGACTAATCTAAGAGGCGAACTTGATAGATATTTTTTTGTTAAAGACTTTGATAATGCTGAAGGCAAACACTACGCCGATATGGGATTTGGCGCTCTTCGTAGTCTTGTAGGTCAAGATGCGCTTGCCGCACTAGAGAAATCTATCAAAGATTGGAAGAAAGACAGTGCCATTCCAACTCTAGTCCCAGAACCAACCCCAGTTAAGAAGGATGGTATAACTCCAACTCCACAGGAACTCGTGAATGAGGCAATCAAACAACAAGGAGAAAAAAATAAATTGGCGGATCTGTTACCCAGTCTTACACCAATAGTCCCCTCACAACCAGCAGAGATAGTTCGCGTAGAACCAGAAACTCCAGCAGCAATAGTTCATGTAGAACCAATAGAGATAGTTCATGTAGACCCAGAACCAATTTCAGTTGCTAAACCTCTAACCGAGATTAAAACAACAGTTGTTGGTGCCAAGGGTCAGGTCGAGCGAACTGGTAGCGCTAATGGCAAAGATATATTAGAACAAGAACTTGTTCTCACCAATGCCGAACTATTTGCTCAGCGTCAACTCGACGCCAAACCCCCCGAATGGGATCCCAAGGCAATAGAGCAAATGCCTTTCTGGGAAAAATTTGGCATTAGAGCCAAAAACATTCTCAATCGCGGTTGGCGTAGCACTTTCTCCGAGCCACTTCATTTTGAAAAAGAACGCAAGCACGCCCTTGAGCTTATGGCAAGTGCTGGGACAAGTGACATTACCCAAGACGCGCTAGATATTGTTGACACCGAGGCTCGCAAGCGCGGCGAGGCCAAGCGCCAAAGTGGTAACTGGTTTGAGAAGCGAATTTTTGCTAGCAAGAAGCTATTTACCGAAATGTTTGGGATGCAAGGCCAGCTTCATGCCGACCGTGTAGCTGTGATGAAGGAGATGCGCGCCTCCTTTGACGCCGACCCTCTCAATCTCGATAATGCTGTTACTCGCCTCTTCCTCTCCGACGTTGCCGCTCGCGAAGCGGTTGCGTCTCGCTTTGGAGGTGAATATGCTCAAGAAACACTCCACGTAGGTGAAAAACGATCTGCAGAATCCATCAAGGTCAATAAAGAATCTGAGCTTGGTGCACCTGTATTCAAATTCCTCAACGAAGAGATCTTCTCCACTGTTGCCAAAGACACCCTAAGAAGAGTTGACGCTGGCGAAACAAACATCAAAGATGTCGACCCCAAGCTTCGACTCGATCTTGATCGCAAGTTGCAAAACTACTTTATGACCGAGGATTTCACCAAATGGCGTACAAGTAGTGAGCTTACTGTCGAGCAACAGCTGGCAATTAACGACTCTCTTACCTATTCAACCGATATTATCAAACAAGCAGAATCGCTCCTAGTACCAAACGTGCAAGAATGCCAAGACTATTACCGAAGTGTCGAAAAACTTGATCTCAATATCGAGATGACTTTGGGCACTGCCAAGTTTGGTCCCAATGGTGAAATCCCAAGTAGTTTCTTGTTTGGCGAAAACAAAGTTCACCTCAATGCAGAAGTTTGGGACAAGATTAGAGCTCGTGCCCAAGCAAATCTAGCAAGCAACCCCTTTGACTCACAAGATATTGCTCGGGGTGTTGGTCGCTCTGGACTTTTACTTGCAGCAACTGTGGTAACTACAAGCGCGCCAACAATGGCCATGGCAGCACTTGTTGGATCCAAAATGGCAGTTGGCGTTACTAAGGGTCTTTCAGCCGCCGCCGCACCACTTACAGTTGGTATATTCACCGGTATCAAATCTGGTATTACCGAATATGCAATGATCAATCGCCAGGTTGTAGAGCGCGACATGACAGAGGCGCTTGGTCTTACTCGCCCTCAATCCGAAGCAGCCAAAAGAAATATTGAACTCGCCAAGCGCGATCACACACGCATCAAGATGACAGATCGTATCGGCTCGCTCACAGAACTTACCACAAAACTTGCAGGAGAGGCTCCAGAGTTAGCAACTGTCTTTACGCTTCTTGCTCAAACTGCAGATAGTTATGCTCGCCAAGAAGTAGGTGATAGTTATGGTATTAATTTACTTTCAGCTACTCGTCCGATGGATGGTTCTGCCGCTACACTCACAAGCTACCAACAAGAAGTTATGCTACACGACAAGTCTCGTGCAGTCGCCAAGACCGCGCTAACCACGTACTTTGGTAACAATCCCACTACTTTCCGCGAGCTAGCAACCAAGTTGGGGGTAAGCACTACAGCTCCCACAGGCGCAAATTCCAAAGATGTCGAATTACTTTTCCAATCGGTTGTGCAGACGCAGAGAGAGCAGCTTATCGACAGCTCAACTCTATCTACCGAATATCAAGCCATACTTGGCTGCGTGTCGGTAAAAGAAGCCGAAACTATTACAGAGAGTAAAGCTCTATTAAGCAAATGGCGCACTGGCCAAGCTATAAAATCTGGTTTGATCACTGGTGGAATCTCAGGGCTGTCCGTTTTTGGCATGCAATACTGGAATGAGCATCACAGCGAAATTGTCGGCAAAGCCGTTGATTCAATCAAGCAAAAGATCGAATCAGTTGCACCAGCTGATACCATAAAGATCCCAGGTCTTGCAAGCATTAAAGATACCGCGGGGGTAGAACATCCATTCAACGCTATCGTACCCAAGGGCACACATCTAATGAATAATCCAGATGGTTCATATGATCTTCTTGGAGCAGACAACAAACAAATGCTTCAAGGGATTATGCTCAACAAAGATGGCTCAATCACAAATATTACAGAGCTCCACAATCAAGGTCTAGCCAATGGACTCAAGTTTGGTTTTGATAATGCTCACGAACCAACGATTCAAACGGGAACAATTACTGCGGATGGAGGGCACTGGGAAACAACAGCAATCACCGACAAGATTTCTCTCAAGCCAGGAACCAAGGATGGTGGATTGTGGCAGATTATTTCCGAAAGTAGGCCAAATACAAGACCACCAGTTCTCAGTTTGGTAAAGAATTTTGGCCGTGGTATGGATAAGGATGGGCTAGTAGATTGGTCTAGAGAAAGTGGTCAGGCAGTACACGCAACAACCACAGCATTTGGTACTGAGCATTTTGTCGGGGGCCAAGCTCTCGACTCTGTTGCCAAGGTTCCAGCCAATTATCTAACCAGTATAGACTCAGTAAATAAGCTCTATTCTATAGCCGAAGCCTACGTTGATAACAAAACCATACCTCTGGCAACATCTCTGCCAAAAGAAGCCCAGGACTACCTTGCCAATGGCCATACAATGGACCAACTCATGCTGGATTTGAAGGGGTGGGTATCTAGTGGTCGCGGCTCCGAAAAGGACGTGATGGATGCTTATAATCTTTATAAGGACATGTTCCTAAATGCCAAAACCTGGGTACCAGAACCTGGTGGTACAACGACAGTAGACACTGATATGATGACGCCAATTATTACCATGTTCCAAGAAAAGATTATTGAAGTGCCAATAACTCCAATTATTCCTCCTATCATTCCGATTATTCCGATAGTTTCAGAGTGGCATCGCGCATTGGAAACAAATGGCAACTCCGAGGTTCCAAGTACGGCAGTGGTTGATACTGTTCCTACTGCTAGTGATGACCATGGGCAGGAAGACACTCCACCCAAAGCTCCACCAACAATCCCTCCAGTAGTTTTGCCAATAGTCCCCCCAGTAACTCCAAAAACTCCAATAACTGAGGTTACTCCAGCACCAATAGTACGCGTAGAACCGGCACCTATAGTTCCAGCTCCAGAACCAGCTCCAGAAGCAATAGTTCCAGCTCCAGAACCAGAAGTAACTCCCAACGCATCTGAAACTACTGTTCCAGTCGTAGAGCAGGAGATGACCGACGATGAGGCGAGAGAAATTTTAACTCAAATTATGACAGCTAGAGGTTTTTCAGATAATGCAAAGGACAGAATATATGGAGACGGCAGCAACTTCAGAGATCTAGAGCAATCAATTGGTATGATATTGGCGCAAACATCTGTACATATCCCTGGGTTTGTCTACGATCCAGCAATATCAGCTAAAAGAAATCTCAAAGCACTAAATGACGCACTTGCTGCAAGTGAGCAGAAAGATGAAGAAGAGGTAGAGCTATCTAATACGCGTGCCACATTGAAATCAATGCGCCAAGATATGGAGTCAACTGTCGGGGGAAAATTTAAAGAACCACTTCCTAGCTTAAGTAGCATTTTGCGTTGATTGTCCGGCAGAAACTACCTGTTTCCAAA
>JBAXNV010000002.1:0-58405 GCA_037133595.1 bacterium | reverse complement strand
GATGTACACGGCCAAAGCACACACCAAATCAACTCTTTTTGCTACTTAAGCCTAAGAGGATTATTATTATCCGTATCGTTCTCAGGATTATCCATATATTCGCATAATAGCACTAAGTTATCTATTCAGTAACTCATCTACGCTAATATTCCCCGCCAAAAAATCATCAAGTGTTGAGTCGCCCAAAGAGTCAATTCTAACTCCGGATCGTTTTGTCGCTGTGGGAAATCCAAAACCTTGCCTAGCTCCTCGAAGCCTTGGCGAAGTGGGTATCACGCCAAAAAGATCTTCATACTCTGCACTAATTGTGCTACCTCCACCATTCCACGGTGCTTTTGTCATACCATTACCAGTATTGCTTGAAATTATTTTCATAAGCATCGGAGTAATTTCTTGCACAAATCGCGATTGTGAGGCTGGGTTGTTGCTCCCATACAAGTTGCGCATACGTGCATGGCTAATAAACAACTTTTCTTTAGCACGCGTAATTCCCACATACATCAATCTTCTTTCTTCCTGCATCTCCTCGTCATCCATTAGTGATCTTGCATGGGGAAATATACCTTCCTCCAGTCCCACCAAAAATATAGCGCGATATTCGAGCCCTTTGGCTGCGTGCAAAGTCATTAAAGTAACACAATCCTTAGGTTTCTCTCCTTTTTCACCCGCATAATACTCAGCTTGTACCAAAGACACATTTTCCAAAAATTCTGTTACGGTTGCAAATTCACTTGCCACATTTTGTAGTTCTTTAATGTTTTCAATTCGCGCCAAATCTTCATCAACTTCTTGATCGAGTGAGTGTAGGTACCCAGTAGATTCAAGTATTATATTCAAGAGCTCTGCTGGAGAAAGTATCGTATTACGTTTGCTTTCAATAGTTGCTTCGTACATCGCAAGCTTGCGTTTGCCATTTTTCTCAGCGCGGGTATGTGACACATTGTCTTGAGGGTTTATGAATAATCTAACATAACAGATAAGATCTTTGATTTCTTTGCGTTCATAAAATTTTGTGCCTCCCACAAGTACGTATGGGATACTCGCTCTAATCATCGCTTCCTCAAAAGCTCGCGACTGCGCATTAGTCCGGTAAAGAATGGCCACTTCGTTGTAGGTATAACCTTCATCTACAAGCTTGCCAATTTGATCAATTACTTGTGCTGCTTCGTCACTACCACTATATGCTTCAATTAGTCCAATCTTTTCTCCATCACCCACCTCAGTCCACAGCTCAAGTATTGGATGGTTAGTATTATGATTAATTACCGATGAAGCAGCTGACAATATATTTTGAGTCGAACGATAATTTCTCTCAAGTCGAATCTCTTTAATATTAGGAAAGTCAGTCTTAAGCCTTGTGATGTTTCGATAGTCTGCCCCCCGCCACCGGTAGATCGACTGTGAAGCATCGCCAACCACCACCAAATTTTCCCTGCCTCCATTCAGTAGTTTTGTCAGTTGATATTGCACATTATTGGTATCTTGATATTCGTCTATATAAATATGTTCAAACATATTTTGATATTCCAGCAAGGTGTCCGGGTGCTCTTTGAACAATTTGACAACATAAGTCATTAAATCATCAAAGTCCACTGCTCCATATTTGGGTAATAGCGATTGATAGCGAGTGTATACGTCAGAGACCATTTCTTGAAATTGCCCTCTCGCCATCCCCTGATATTGAGTTGGCGTAACCAACTCTTGTTTGGCACCAGATATAGCCCCGAGAATTGCGCTTGGTTTGAATCTTTTTACATCGATATTGAGCTCGCCCATCACTTCTTTTACAAGGTCTTGCTGGTCTTGAGAATCATAGATTGCAAAATCACGCGTCAATCCAACGAGTGGGGCTTTCTTCCGCAGGATTCGGGCTGAAGTCGAATGAAAGGTACCAACGTTAGGGAGATACATTTCTGCAACTTTGGAAACACGCTCTCTCATTTCGCCAGCCGCTTTGTTGGTAAAGGTAACTAATAGTAGTTTTTCGGGCCTAACTTTACCACTATGTACCATATGTGCAGCTCGATAAGTCAATGTCTTGGTTTTGCCACTTCCAGCTCCCGCAAGGATGATGAGGGGAGATCCAGTGTGAGTTGCCGCCTCAAGCTGTTGTTCGTTTAATTCTTTCAGGTAATCATAAGCCATGTGTTTCATAATACCAAAATGTTTGCCTCTTGCGCTATACTATCTTTACTATGAAATACGTGATTGCCAATCTCAAATCTCACAAAACTACCTCCGAGGTCAACTCTTGGCTTTCAGATTGCAACAATATCGCATCCGATTCCAAGGTTATTGTTGCCTTGGCATTTCCATATCTTCATCTTGCAAAGTCTTTCAAGCTAGAGTTGGGGGCTCAAGATGCATCTCCCTTTCCACCTGGTAGTTATACGGGTGCGGTAAACTCTACTCAATTGTCCGATCTTGGAGTCAAATACTGTCTTATTGGTCATTCTGAGAGGCGTCAGTATTTTCACGAAACTTCAATCGAAGTTGCCGACAAGGCAGAAGAACTGTTATCTGCGGACATAACCCCCATAATTTGTGTAAGTGAAAAAGAGCTTTCCTCACAATTTGCCGCTTTACAAGAAGAAACAATTAAAAAATCTCTTTTTGCCTACGAAGTGCTAACTGATATTGGCGGTACAGAAACAACTCCAATCTCTCACATAGTCGAGATGATTGCACTACTCAAAAAATATACCAATGGCAATTCACTTGGGATTTTGTATGGAGGTTCAGTCAATCCGGCCAACGTAAACAGCCTCGTTGGTATTGTCGACGGCTTACTTGTTGCAACAGCCAGTCTCGATCCGCAAAGTTTTGCGCAGGTTGTTCAAGGATTCTCCCCTCATGTCTAAGCTAAAAAGCATTCTTCAATCCATGCTTGTTATATTAATATCCTTCTTTTTAGGTCTTGGAATCTGGTACTTTCGCCAAACAAGCACTGTTGTGCAAGTTGTTGTTGACGCCAAGCCACTTATCCAGGAGAGTGGTATTACCAATTTAGTAATACTTGGGGTGGGTGGTGAGGGGCACGAAGGCGGTGATCTCACAGACACTATTCTTATAGTTTCGCTGCGCCACAAAGACAATAGCGTCAAACTTCTTTCAGTACCTCGCGACATCTGGGTCGACTCTTTTAAGATCAAAATTAATGCCGCATATCACTACGGCAACGAAAAGGGAGCTGGTGAAGGTATCAAGCTTGCTCGCACTGCTCTTACAGAAGTGCTCGGCATTCCAATACACTATTCAGCAGTAATTAATTTTTCAGGATTTATTAAACTCATTGATACCATCGGCGGGGTTGATATAGTTGTGCAAAACTCATTCGATGATTACAAATATCCCATTCCAGGCAAAGAAAATGCCGAACCGGAGTCTGATCGCTATGAACACCTTCATTTTGATGCAGGTAATCAGCACATGGATGGGATTACAGCACTCAAATTTGCTCGTTCTCGCCACGCTTTGGGTGATGAGGGAACAGATTTTGCAAGAGGCAAAAGACAGCAACAAATAATTACTGCACTTAAAAACAAAATGCTTAGCAATCAAACGATATTCAATTTGAGCACCCTCAATCAAATAAAAAACAGTCTTCAAACTTCGATTGATACAGATATTTCAAATGATTATATTCGTAGTTTTTTTGAATTTGGTCTTTTATATAAGACTGGTGGTAGTGATATTAAATCAGGTTCAATTGAAAATTATTTAACTAACCCCAAGAACCTTAAACCTTTTGGTGGGGCATGGGTACTAATCCCAAATGATGATCTAAAAGATTATGTGGCAACGTTTTTGGCAGAGTAAATACACTTTTTTTACAATCACAGCAATGGGAATAATGTTTCGCCTGTTGGCTCTTTCTCAGATACCTCAGGGATACGATATGGGAACATTTACTGCTTGGGGAGATCAAGTTTGGATTCATGGGCTATTTGCCACCTATCAAAATGTTTGGAGCGATTATCTTCCATTTCCCATGTTAATTTTTGGTTTTATTAGAGGCTTGATCAATATTGTTCCATTTGCTTTCGCAGATCTTTTTCGTGTTTTTTGGCTCATTATAGAGGCAATATTAATATACTATATACACCACAATTACAAATCAAAAAATTATTTGCTTTTTGCCATATTATGGCTTTTTCCTCCATTTCTATTCAACACTGGCTGGTGGGGTCAGATAGATAGCATTCCCACACTTCTTACAGTTCTAGCGTTATTGTTATTACAAAAATCAAACAAATGGGGAAGTGCATTATTGCTTGCACTAGCTGTCGCCATCAAACCCATTATGCTCATTACAGCTCCCGTATTTATAATCTTAGGTTGGCAAAAGAAAGCTTTGGGACAATTATTGGTGACTGGCATCCTCACGTTAACAATTACAGCATTACCTGCAGTCGTTTCAAATTCATTAGCATTAACGATAGCCGCACCACTTCGCGCTTTTGAGTTTGTTATCAAACAATCGGCATATCAATCTAGCATGTATCCCGGAACCACAATTAATGGCTGGAATCTTTGGTCAGTACAAGGCACTTTTTGGGCACCGGACAACATTCCAATTCTTGGTTTCACCGCGTCGCAAATTGGATATGCGATATTTGCGTTTTGCGTATTTACTATTATCCGCAATTGGTCTAAAAAGGGATTTGATCAATCTCATGCGATTTTAGTCGCAGGTCAGCTTCTCCTTTGTTTCTACACTTTTACAACTCGCATGCACGAAAGACACTTACTATTTGCCTTGCCTTTTCTTATAGTTGGTTCCACGACCTGTTTTTCGTATGTTATTACAATGATACTTTCCCTATTATATGTCGGCAATCTTTGGGGAGCGCTTTATTGGGTTAACAATGCTCAAGTTTGGCCATTTAATCAGTGGTTGTTGTCGGTCTTTTCCTGGTTAGTCGTAATCTTAACGGGTGTTATTTCTTTTCGACCGCGATTTGATTATAGGAAATACCTGTTAGAAATATTAATAGTATTAATTGCAATTTTTCTTCGCTTAATCAATCTTAGTCAACCTCCAACAATGATTTTTGATGAGGTATATCACGGCTTTACCGCCAAGGAATATCTTCATAACAATATAGCCGCGTGGGAATGGTGGACAACTCCTCCCCAAGGCTTTGCCTATGAATGGACTCATCCTCCAGTTGCTAAATATGGGATGGCTATCGGAATGCTTCTTTTCGGCGAAAATAGTTTTGGTTGGCGCATTGGGTCAGCTGTCATGGGAGTTATTAGTATCATAGGTTTATATTTTCTTACTTTCAAACTCACAGCATCTCGCTCTACTGCCCAACTTGCCATGTTTCTTGTTAGCATTGAAGGTTTGCACCTTGTGCAGTCTCGCATAGGTATGAATGATGCCTACATGCTCGCGTTCTTTGTGTGGTCTTTGGTATCAGCATTATCCAAACGTTGGAAAATTGCTGGGATCTTTTATGGTCTTGCACTTGCAAGTAAATGGAGCGCTATATATGGCATCATCCCATTGGCAGCAGTTTATTTGCAATCTACTATACCCAATATTTCCAAAAGCAACATTATCAAATTAGCTGTTTCATATATATTTATCCCCATCCGAATTCTTGTGGTTGCAGTAATAGTATATTTACTTAGCTTTGTACCATTTTTTCTTAGTGGCCATACAACCGAACAGTTTATCGAACTTCATCGCCAAATGTGGTATTACCACACTCACTTAGTAGCCACTCATGATTATCAATCTACTCCCTTACAATGGATCGCAGTAGCTCGGCCAGTTTGGTATTGGGTAGCGTATGGAGATAGAGTCAAGAGTAATATATATGCTCAAGGCAATCCAGCTCTATTGTGGTTTGGCTTATTCTCATTTTTTGCTCTTGCACTTAGTCGAATTAGAAAATATTACATTCCACTATTAATATGTAGTGTTTTTACTGTTCCTTGGTTCTTTTCACCCCGCATTATGTTTTTTTATCACTATCTTCCCACTGCATTTTTTCTCACAATTCCTAGCTCGATTATTCTTGCAAAACTTCCCAAGAAATGGTCTCTAATATGTATTTTGATATTCCTTGGTACCTTTATTGCCCTTACACCAGTTTATTATGGTTATCCAATAAGTAATGTATATTGGGACACTCTCTTCAAAGTATTTCCAAGTTGGAAGTAACAATCAAATCTCTATAACACCAAGAGTCCCAAAGCGCCGAGTAACAATAAGACCACTCCTGCTCCTAGTGTTCCAACAGTCACTTCAAACACACCAGCAGTTGGTAGTTTGGTTGTTACGGTAGATACTTTAGTTTCAACACTAGTTATCACCTTACCACTAGCATCAACTTTGACGCTACACGTATCTCTTTGTCCATTTGTCGAGAACACTTCGGCCGTATTCTCAATCGATGTAGAGCTGGAAATTCCGATCTTGACTCGAATTGAGCGGCTCGTTTCAACTCCTCCAGCAAGTGTCCCAATCGTACAGGTAACCTTGCGGCTACTTGCTGCATAAGTACAATCTTTGTCCGAGTCAACATATGTTAAGCTCGATGAAAGCACATCACTAATAACGACATCGGAGGCGGAAGCTCCACCTTGATTTTTTGCCGCAATACTATAAACAATACTTTGACCATCCTTGAGGCTTGAAGTATCAGTAACTTGCTTTTCTACATAATAAAATCCAGCTCGGTTGCGAGAGTCATCTTCATAAACTCTTTTATACAAACAGTCTAGATTAGCTCCAACGACAGCTGAGGGACTTGGAGAGACTGAAGGCGTTGGCGTGCTACTTCCACATGGTATATTAAAGGTCAACTTGCAAACATTTGTCACCGGTACTACTTGCATTATTGGCGCGACTGTTGGCGATGCCGCAATAGTGGGTATTGGTTTATTAGTTGGGCTTGGGGTGGGAGCAGATGTCGTTCCCCGAACAAAATACACCACCGCAACTGCACTAACTATAGCTGCAAAAACAGCTAATGAAATAAATATTATTTTTTTGTTTAGTTTCATATTTTATTGCGCACTAGCAGCGCTCCATACAGGGTCACATACGACCGCATTATTTATTGTTCCGCATGCTTGGCACTCTACGCTATAGGTGCCACATCTATCTGGGGTTATTGCAGCTGTTGTTGTGGTTACGTTGGTGAGACTTGTTGGCGTTCCACTGTTTACACTATAGCGAAATTTATAAGTTAGAGTAGCTGCTCCCGCAGGAGCAGTACTACCACTACACGTCAATGTAATCTTGGTACCTATTGCTATGGCACTATCCGCCTTATCCTTTATTAGTTGTGTACAAGCAAGGGTTGGCGTTGCGGAGGTGGGTGGAGTCGAGCTGGGAGGGGTAGAGGCGGTAGTTGAAGTTTTATCCGCAGTTCCGCACCCACAAGATCCCTTATAACTTCTGTGCCCGCTAGTTCCCAAATCAACCTGTATTGTTCCGCAAAAACAACTTGGCATAGATTTAATTATGTCTCCATTGGCTTCAGTGCACGCCCCTACAACATCTGGTTTGCATTGGGTCATTAAAGATCCATTGTCTGCCCCATCAGCAACGGAACAATTTGCATTTTCAGCATCCAGATTAGCGCCAGTTACATATTTACTCGCATCCGCTACCCAATTACCACTTTCATTTTTTGTACATAGTAAATACCCAGATACTACAGTAATCCCTTTCTCGGTCGCGCTCTGTATGCATGTCTTGTTTTCATTTTTATTTAGGCAAAATCCCCCTCCATCTCCACAAAAAATCTGATCAGCATTACAGTCATTCACTCCAATAATTGGATTAGCATTACCACTTTGTTTTTCTACCATATAGTTCTGGAACCCTGCTTGATTTTCTGGCAATGTTGGGTTAAGACCAGTTGCGTTTTCATATTGACCTTTATTTCCATCATTATAAACTGGTGCATTATCTATTCGCTTCTCTCTTTGATCCACAACTTTTTGGGCTGTTTTTGCCTCGTCTTTACTAATATTGCCAGCAGCTAAATCTGCCTTAATGCTGGCAGTGCTAAGTTTAGCAATCGTCGCGGCTGTTGAATAATAGTCATAGGCGTACCATCCTCCACCTATCACCGATCCCAGAATAGCAACTCCAATCAATACCTTGACGATGATTTTAGAACCTAGTCCTTTTTTCTTGGGCACTTCTGCCTCAACTGGGGGGAGTGGTGCTGGGATATTTACTATCTCATCTTTGCTCTGAGGTAAGTCAGTAATTGGTTTTATCTCATTTCCAATTCCAGCAAACGCTAGTGGTAGATCTTCACCTGGTTGTTGTGGCGCGGGGGTTGTAACTACGGTAGCCGGCTCAAGAATTGGGGTAGTCTCTGGTACTGGGATGGGTGTTGGAGCAGCAAATGGATAGGGTGTAATTGGATCTACAGTTGTAGATGCAATTTGATTTACTGTTGGAGTAACGGTAGCTACTGCAGCAACCTCCACACCAAACTCATCGAGCTTAATGGGCTCTTCGGCAATGGTTGTCTGTGGCTCAACCGTAACGGGTTCGACGGGAACAACAGGCGTTGTAGGATTGAGATTGGTGGTGGGATTAATTATTTGATCGTCATTCATATATTATTAAAGAACCAATAGCATGGCTCCTCCTACCATAATGACAGTTGCGAAAATCACTGTCAACACGGTATTTTCGATTACCCCTGTAACAGGCACTCCCGAACCAGTAGCTGGGAGCGCAACTCTTGGTGATGGCGATGGTTTGATGCTAGCTGAGGGTGTCGACACGAATGCGGGCTGAGTAGCAATAGTGGTATCGATTACAAAACTTCGTTTAACAGTCTGTTCTTTGTTCTTTGTATCAATGTATGCGAGGCTTAGGGTATATGTCCCATTTGCAAGTGCCGTACTTGGTGCCCACAACCACTGACCATTGTTGGCAATTGCAACAGTATCTTTATAAGTTTTTTTTGTAGATGTCACAACCAATGATAATACAGTTCCGCTTGAGCCTTTTCCTCGCAACTCTGGTTTGGCAGATGATAGTTTTTCTCCTTCTTCTGCGGGGTTAGTAATTGTTACCATTGCGCTAGTAGATGCACTTCCGAGAGCCTCAATATTAAATACTGGGGCTATTGTTGCCAATGGGCTGGCAGAAGCACTCGCAGCAGCACTTGCCGAAGATACTAATGGCACAATTTGTGCCACTATTGGGTCTACTTTCGGATCGATAGTTTGGGTTGCGCGAAAATCATGCGTCTTTCCGAGGGTAATCATTGGTACAGGTGCAGAGTTTGTAGTACTAACATCTGCATTAGCTTGTTGTTTACCTTGTTCTACCATTATTTTCATGATGGTTGCTTTCGGGTCGTAATTAACGTATGCCTTCAAATCATTAGTTCGCACAATAGACAAAGGTATAGTGTATGCTCCAGAGGATTTAACCAAGGTAGAAACGGGAGCTGCGCCAGGCATTGTAAGGTATACAATTGCTCCATCGGCTGGCAGGGTAGAAACTTGTTGGACTTGCCCGTAAATCGTGTCCGCGGGAGGCGTTGCGGCAATTGTGGGTCCTGTGGTTATGCTATACGGGGAGCCATTATTATCAAATAGTGTTTTGCTTTGCCCTGATTCTATTCGAAAAGCGTATGCCGTAGAGGGTTGCAGATCTTTTACGTTAATATGATGGGTTAGGTATCCTCCCGAACTAGATCCCAATGAGTCTCTTTCATCCACTGCCTCTTGCGTTAATTTGTCTGTCAACTTTCCATATTTCACCTTACCAGTTGTTGCGATGTTTGTAGTCCAAGATACAGTAAATTTATTATCGGCGGTATTTGTAATTTTGACATTATTTGGCACGACATCAGTGTTTTGATCAGTTTTTTTGGAGTTTACATACCACACCCCAAATCCAATGCCCACCAATAAAACAAGCACCCCAATAATCGCTGGAAATTTACGCGTCAATACTGCCACAATTCATACTAGCACGAAAAAAATATCCCCCACAACGAGCAATTTAATTTATTTTGCAGTTCCAGATACAGTGGAGTTAGCACTTGCGCTACTTATTACTATCTTTGGTTCATTTTGTAACATAAGTTCATTTACGTTGGTTGAGAGTTGTATTCGACCTGCAATATCTTCCATTACCTTTTCATCAAATGAGTTCGGCATAGGCTCAAGAATTTGAGCATCTACGGGCAACTTGGTTGGGACGATCATGGCTTGATAGATACCCCACCCCACCCACATAAGTACGCCAAAAAACGACAAGATCATTACTTGATAAAGGGTTTTATTAATTGTGACTGTTGTATTTGCGATCATATGATTATTTTTGAATTTTTTCGGCCCAATCTACAAATGGTGATAATAGAGTGGTATCTGCCATATAATATACCGTTCCGGTGATATTCATTGTTAATGCATATTTACTAGTCGATCCTACCATTGTATCTGGTGTCATAGTTATGCTCTCGAGCTTCATTATTCTATCAATCGTAACTAATTGTTGTAGGAAAGTTAATAATTGGTCATAACTACCACCAATTCGTATCGTTACAGGGATCGGAGTCATTTCTAGTTTGGAACTAGCAAGGTAAGGGTCAACTTTTTCGGCGTACACAAGCACTTTGCCCAAGGTTAGACTCAGAATTGAAACACCTGTCTGTTGTGCAAGATATCCAATTTCTTTGTTATAAGTTCGATATTGAGGGCCTAGCGGAATCGCATTTTGTAAAAATATTTGCTTAGAGCTAATATTTTCCCAGTTTTGGGCGATACGAGTGAGCGTGTTGGCTTTCAGAGTTAATTTTGCTAATGTTTTATTTGATTCTGCAATTTGAGTTCTCAGTTCAAATATTTTCATAAGCGTAGGTTTAATCGCAAAAATTAAGAAGATGCTCATTAGCACTACGGACAATATAATCGTAAGAGTTGCTCTTACTCCAATATTATCTTTATATTTAAGCAAATAGTTGGAGTAATGCCAAAATCTATTCACTTGAGATTTGGTGGAAACGCTCATTTGCCATTGCTCCCTGTATATGCAAGTGTAATGTCAAATTGGAAGCGAGCTCCTCTTTTTGTTCCATCTTGTAGGTTATTTATCGATACAGAGTCGTATGCCTTGTCCGTTGAGAAACTTCTAATGAGCTGACTAAATCCAGGTAGCGACCCAGCATCCGCCACAATCGAAGTTGATTTTGACCCAATCGTCAATCTTTCATACCAAACATCAACAGGTGTTTGACTTTGTAGTTTGTCTAACATGCTCACCATTGTATTGTTTTGGGATAAAATAGTACCAGCGTACGTTACTCTTTTCTGAGTCAAAATATAATCGCGTTCAATTTCACTGTGTGACTTTATTATAGATACCTGAGTGGCAATATTTTTATTTAGATCAGTCAATTGACGATCATAACCAAAGCGGGTAACGAAAACTATTGTTACTATTAATTGTGTTACGATCACCGACCACTTGCCAAAAGTTAACGCCCAAGAAAGGGCAATGCCCCACCAACTTTTTTCGAAAGGATCTCTAGGGAGCAAGTTTACTTGGCGTCTACGCTTACTTATATTGGGCAGTTTCATACAATACCCAGTATAGCAAACTTCTTACTTAGAAAAAGGGTTTATTTTACCTTTAACCTTAATCATCTTTGTTAACCTAGATTTTAGCCTGGCAACACCATTTTTAGTCATTAGATTGTGATTTACTGCTTTATCCAAAGCACTAAAAGCAGCAGCTACGCTCACTTTATCTCCCAAAGTTCTAGCAGCTTTCATTGTCGATTTTACTCTGGCTCTTACTGGCAAGTTAATAGCGGCTCTTTTTTTGTCTACTCTTAATTTTTTGATGGCTGATTTGATGATTGGCATGATAACTCCTATATATAATGTCTTTTGTCTTCCAAATTATACCACGAAAGTCAGATATTCTGAGGCTATACACTTTGCACTTTTACATTTACACTCGTAAATATATGTTTAATCGTCTTCTTCGACACAGCAAAACTCTCATTTCGCGCGAAAATAACTCAATTCTCTCTGCAGCTCTTGTTATTATGGGCGCCACTTTAATTTCGGCTTTTCTGGGAGTTGTTAGAACTAGATTACTAATCAGCTATTTTTTCGCCGACAAAGGCCTAGTCGACGTTTTTTGGGCAGCTTTTCGACTCCCCGATATGGTTTTTCAAATTTTTATTGTTGGTGCTTTGTCGTCAGCGTTTATTCCTGTTTTCACCAAGTATCACGAAAAAGAAGGGGAAAAGGAGGCGAGTCAAATTGCTTCGACAATGATCAACTATGTCGTTGGCATAATGTGTATTTTGGTTGTTGGAATCATTATCTGGGCAAAACCACTATCTCATCTTATTGCAGGCGGGTTTAACGATAGTCAAATAGAGCTCATGACTCTGCTTACTAGAGTTATGGCAGTAGCCCAAATTCTTTTTGGTTTTTCATCCTTTCTCACTGGTATAATCCAATCCCAAAAAAGATTTCTTATCCCTGCCATTTCGCCGATTCTTTATAATGTTGGTATTATTATTGGAACAATTCTCTTCAGCAAGCAATTTGGGATAGTTGGTCCAGCACTAGGAGTTGTTCTTGGAGCTATATTACATCTCCTTGCTCAGATTCCTCTTTCGCGCGCGCTTGGTTTTCGTTATTCATTTAATTTTCGTCCCCACAAGGCAGTTTCCGAAATGGGCAGGTTAATGCTTCCAAGAGTACTTACTCTTTCTCTGAGTCAGATTGAAGCCACCGCCATTATTGCTTTTTCTTCCTGGCTTTCCGCGGGCTCAGTAACGATTATGGCTATAGCCCAACAGCTTGCTGGAGTTCCAGTTCGCCTCATTGGGGTACCCATTGGCCAAGCCTCACTTCCATTTTTTAGCAAGGAGAGTGCTAAGAATAATCTAGGCAGTCTCGCTGGCATGGTAAACGATACGATATTGCAGATGTTGTATCTTGCTTTACCCGCAAGTATCTTGATTCTTATTCTTCGCATTCCACTAGTTCGCTTGGCTTATGGGGCTGATTCTTTTCCTTGGGCCGAAACAGTTATGACTGGCAAGCTAGTTGCGCTTCTTGCTCTCTCGATCGCCGCACGTTCGCTCACCCACGTTGTGATTCGCGTTTTTTATGCTCTACACGACACGTTCACTCCTCTAATTATAAGCGCGCTTTCAACCGTCATAAACGTTGGCCTTAGCTATTATCTTCTATTTATTATTCAAACTGGAGTTATTGGTATGGCAGCAGCAATTACGACGGCTTCTATCTTGGAGACAATAATACTAACCGCTTTTTTATACAACATCGCTCATTTCCCAATCCGCACTACTCTAATTCCTTTTGGTCGCATGTTACTAGCTAGTACAATCATGGGATTTAGTCTCTGGGGCCCACTTCGCCTCCTAGATAGATTGATTTTTGATACAACTCGTACTATTCCTCTAATTTTACTAACTCTTGTAGTAACGATCATTGGTCTTAGTGTGTATATTGGTTTGTCATATTTACTCAAAATTAGAGAGTTGGAAATATTTTTCGGCATAGTCAAAAAGGTTGGGGATTGGAAAAAAGCTCTTACCGCTAGTGGCGAATCGCTCGAATCTCAAGAATCCTCTGTATAATAACTTCCTATGGATTTACCAATTAGAAATTTTAGCATCATTGCTCACATTGATCATGGCAAAACCACGCTTACTGACAGGCTACTAGAAACTACCGGCACTATTCAAAAAGGAATGTCCGAGGAACGTTTGATGGATAGTAATCCTATCGAAAAAGAACGTGGGATCACTATCAAACTGGCACCGGTTCAGATGCAATACCAAGGATATATTCTTAATTTGATAGACACTCCAGGCCATGTCGATTTTTCCTATGAGGTTAGTCGATCTCTCAAGGCATGTGAAGGGGCTGTGCTCGTGGTCGATGCTACTAAGGGAGTTCAGGCTCAGACAATTGCTAATCTTGAACATGCTAGAGCGGAGGGGCTTGTAATTATCCCAGCCCTCAACAAAATAGATCTCGATAGTTCTGAACCAGAGAGAGTAATAAAGGAGCTTGTGGCTCTTGGGTTTAAAGAAGGCGAAATTCTCAAGGTCTCAGCTAAAACGGGAGAAGGCGTACCGGCGTTGCTCGCCGAGATAATTGATCGTATACCACCCCCACATGTCGAGCCAGACAAAAGCCTCAAAGCCTTCATCTTCAATTCTACCTTTCACACGCACATGGGTGTTATTGCCTTTGTCAAAGTAGTTGCTGGAGAATTAAACAAGACAAATATCGCTCGTCTAATTCTTCACGCCACCAAAGAAGAGCTGTCTCCCTTAGAGATTGGCATTTTCAAGCCAGGCATGAATAGGGTAGACGCGCTTCCAGCAGGCACTGTTGGATATATTGCCACGGGTCTAAAGGACATTCGCGAGGTAACGGTTGGCGATACTGTAACAACAATTGGTTCAACCATTATCCCTGTACCTGGGTATGAACGACCCCAACCCATGGTTTTTATGGATCTATATCCAGTCGATGCCGATCAATATCGAGATCTAGTAGATGCCCTTGGCAAGCTTGCTCTAAACGATGCTAGTCTTACCTACAAGCCAGCTGCAAGTCCAGCACTTGGACATGGCTTCCGCGTTGGATTTTTGGGGATTTTGCACGCCGAGATTGTAGTAGAACGGCTTTCGCGTGAGTTTAATCTTGATGTTGTTAACACTTCTCCCTCTGTTCCTTATCACATTCATCTCCGTAGGGGCGAATCCGTGGATTCGTCCGAATATGTTGAAGTTTCTTCTCCCGCCGATTTCCCAGCACCAGAGTCAATCCTTCACATTGAAGAACCAATAGTTGCGCTCACTCTATTTACTCCAGACAAGTACGTTGGAGGAATCATGGAATTGTGCAAAAACAAGCGCGCAACTTTTGTTGACATGCAATATATAGCAGACCGAGTTCAGTTGACATACATGATGCCTTTAATAGAGCTAATTACCAATTTCTATGACAAACTCAAGTCCGTTTCCTCTGGCTATGCCTCAGTGCAATATGATCACGCAGGGTATGAAAAGGTCGACGCTGTCAAAGTTGACATCATGCTCAACGGCACTGTCGCCGATGCTCTAAGCTTTATTGTGCCGCGCGAGGCATCAGAGAGCAAAAGTCGAGTGCTCGTCGAAAAGCTCAAGGGTGCTATCCCCCGCATGCAGTTTGAAATCCCTATTCAAGCAGTAATAGGAGGCAAAATTATTGCAAGAGAGACAGTGCGAGCCTACAGGAAAGATGTCGAAGCCAAGTTGCATGGTGGTGATATTAGTCGCAATAGAAAACTCTTGGAGAAGCAAAAGAAGGGTAAAAAACGAATGAAACAGATTGGTAATGTTGCTGTGCCTCAGGAAGCCTTCACAGAGATCTTAAAAATCTAACTTCCTCGCCTCGAACTCTTCCAGAACAATCCAACGTTACCAATTCTCAATGATCATGCCTTGACAGGTAAATTTGCAGGTTCTTACAGCATCAATATCTCTGGCGATTGGCACGCCATCTTTCTAAAAGATGACAGGCATAGAGTTATTTTTGTGCGACTTGGTACCCATAGCCAACTTTAAGGTTAACAAATTTACCCATACTAATAATTTGCGCTATAGTTGTCATGATGTCTCATGAAACAACACCATTAGAGCAACTGGATACCCGTGAAATGAATCAGGTGATTGAGCATGGTCTCCGCGGGCAAAAAGGCGGTATTGGGTTTGCCTTACTTGGTGCCCTCGGTGTCGATTATCCCACGCCCGAACAGTTTCAACTTAGCGACTGTCTGCGGGAGCAAGAAATTAGAGATACCTGGTGGAAAATGCAAAAAGGCCAAAAGGTATGGTGGCAGGGTGGGGACGGCTTTGGTAAAACAACCTTTCTTGGTGAACTTGGGACTTTTCTACAAACACAACGGACAGCTACGGGGGAGTCATACATGCGACTTGATCTTGGATTTTTGACACATGGCACGGCCGCGGATATTGATAAGGCAATGGAAAGACTTGATTATTATCTTGGAAAAGGGAAGATTGCAGCGCCAAGTGCAATCTATATGCTAGATAGCGCCGACTATCTATGGGAGAAGCAGGGAAATCTCAATTTGGGACCACTAGCACAAAAAAGAATTGAGTTCTTCCAAAAACTTCTTACTTCGGATTGCAAAGTGATCATGACTGCGCACAACGTGGAATCTAAGAATAAGAAAGTTGATCTTCTCGCAAAAAATGCATGCAAAAGAGCAATGACACTTAGCGACGTATCTATTAACGAATTATCGCCCTACTATCTCGCAGACAAGGTCAAAAACATGCTAAGTCGCGTTGGTATTCCTCGGCCCATTTTAGACAAGCTCATTGATAATGACTATTTCCTACCCGCCATCCACCATGGTGTCCTCAGTAACTACATTCTGGGAGGAAAAGACAACTATTCGATCAAAACGTTACTTTGTTGGATTGATTCTTTCATTAAAGTTGGCAATGACACGAATCAAATAGTAAATAACCTGAAGAACGTATTTATTGGCCGCAACAATCAAAGAATCAAGGACTGGATGACGATCGGTTTCTAAATTCCCCCATTGACAGCAGTTGGCACTCTCGGTATCATACTGCTAATATGAAACCATTATCGCAACGACAAATAAATCTACTCAAAGCCATAGTAGAGGAATATACGAGTACTGGCGAAGCTGTTGGGAGTGAAACTCTCGACAAAAAATATAATCTCGGAGTTTCCCCAGCCACTATTCGCAATGAAATGGTTCGTCTGGAAGATCTTGGGTATCTCAAACAACCACACACCTCTGCTGGTCGTGTGCCAACTCCAATTGCTCTCAAGTTATACGTAACTGAGCTTATGCAAGAAGTAGAATTGCCCATAACAGAGAGCATTTCTGTTAAAGAACGAATCTGGGATGCTAGAAGCGAAATTGATGTTCTTCTTCAGGAAGCAACGAGGGTTTTGTCTGAGAAAACTGGGAATTTGGGCGTTGCAACTACCAATGATGGCTCGGTTTTTTCAAGTGGTTATGCCAATATTCTCGCAATCCCAGAATTTTATGATATTGATACCACTCGCATGGTTCTGACTATGGTTGAATCTCATCGCGCAATGGCCGAACTTTTTGCTCATGTCGCCAATACTGGCAGTAGCGATACTCTCCATATTATTCTTGGTGATGAATTTGGCCATATAGAGCTTTATCCTTGCGCCTTTGCATACATCGATTTTCAAGCAGGATCTAGGTCAGGTCACATAGGGGTTATTGGCCCAGCTCGCCTTAATTACCCATACGTTATGCCCATGTTGCGTCATTTTCAGTCATTACTCGGTGAAATAGGAGCCAACTGTTAAGTAGGGAATAAATATGACCAAAAAACAAACAACAATTATTCAAGAGCCAAGCATAATTACCAACTCTTCAGATGTTGAGATCTCAAGTCTCAAAGAGCGCCTCGCTCGGTCAGTGGCCGATTATCACAATCTCGAAGCTCGTTACTCTAGAGAGAGTGGAAATATGATCAAATACGCCAATTCTTCGATACTTGAGAAATTATTAGAAGTACGAGATCATCTTGGGTTAGCGGCAGCTGCCGGTGACAAGAGTCTCAGCATGATCATGAGTTCTTTCGACAAAATCCTCACAGATGAGGGTGTAATCACAATAGCAACTACTGGTGCGTTTGATCCAACCATTATGGAATGCCAGGAGCAAGTCGCAGGTAAAGAGGGCGAGGTTGTAACTACGGTGCGTCTTGGGTACAAGCTTTTCGATCGCGTTCTTCGCCCTGCCCGCGTTATTGTTGGTAATGGCGTTGCTCCCAAGGACTCTCCTTAACAGGAATTCCTGGCTGTAAGCCAAGAAGGGCTCGCCGACAGGCGAAAGGAGAGTCCTTTACGTATTAATTAGTCAAAATATATATAAATTTAGGAGGAATCCAAATGAGTAAAACAATAGGAATTGATCTAGGCACTACAAATAGCTGTATTGCAGTTTACGAAGGTGGCAAACCCAAAGTTATTCCAAGCGCAGAAGGTGGCAATACCATACCCAGTATCGTCGAACCAATCAAAAATCTAGTTGGAATGGTTGCCAAGAATCAAATGATTCTTAATTCCAAAAATACCATTTATAGTGTCAAGCGCCTTATGGGTAGGCACCTTAGCGACAAAATGGTACAAGAGAGTAAGAAAAAAGTCCCCTACGAAATCGTTGGTGGTAAAGACGATATGGCGGCGGTAAAGATAGGCGACAAAGTTTATTCCCCTCAAGAAATTAGTAGCAAGATTCTAAGCAAAATCAAAGCCGATGCCGAAGCCTATTTGGGTGAAAAAGTAGACTCTGCCGTTATTACTGTACCTGCATATTTTGATGATGCTCAGCGCCAAGCAACCAAACAAGCTGGCGAGATTGCTGGACTCAATGTCAAGCGTATTGTTAACGAGCCAACTGCAGCAGCATTAGCTTATGGCCTTGATAAGAAGAAGACTGGCAAAATTGCAGTTTATGATCTCGGCGGTGGAACTTTTGATATCAGTATATTGGAAATCGGCGATGGTGTTTTTGAGGTTAAAGCAACCAATGGAGACACCTTTCTTGGAGGAGATGATTTTAATAACAAGATTATCGACTATATCGTTGCCGAATTTAAGAAAGAGAATAATGTCGACCTTAGTGCCGATAAACAAGCGCTCCAAAGAATTCGCGATAGCGCCGAGAAAGCCAAAATCGAGCTAAGTAGTAGTGGTAGCGCAGAGATCAATCAGCCCTTTATTACCCAGGGTGCTAATGGTCCTCTTCACCTTACAATGACTCTTACTCGCGCCAAGCTCGAAGAGCTTGTAGATGATCTTATTAAAAAGACCATTGAACCCGTCAAAAAGTGTCTTGTAGATGCCAAACTCAAAGTTTCCGACATCGATGAGATTGTTATGGTTGGTGGCCAGACTCGTATGCCAAAGGTCGTAGAAGAAGTTAAAAAATTCTTTGGCAAAGATCCCCACCAGGGTGTCAATCCAGATGAAGTGGTAGCTGTGGGTGCCGCGATTCAAGCTGGTATTCTCGGCGGTGAAGTCAACGACATCCTTCTTCTTGATGTAAGTCCTTTAACCTTAGGCCTAGAGACTATGGGTGCTGTCATGACTCCACTCATCGAACGAAATACTACAGTTCCAACCAGCAAGAGCCAGGTTTTCTCTACAGCAAGTGACAATCAACCTCAGGTTGAGATCAATGTTCTCCAGGGCGAGCGCCCCATGGCACAGGATAACAAAAGTCTAGGCCGTTTCTCACTAGATGGTATTGCTCCTGCTCCTCGCGGTATCCCACAAATCGAGGTTACATTTGACATTGATAGTAATGGCATCTTGCATGTAAGTGCCAAAGACAAAGGTACTGGCAAAGAACAAAAGATTAGTATCAAAAATGCCACCAATCTAAGTGAAGAAGAAGTTGAGAAAATGAAGCAAGAAGCTGCTACTCACGCCGATGAGGACAAGAAGAAAAAAGACCTTGTCGACAAGAAGAATGAGGCAGAATCTCTTATCTTTCAAACAGATAAAACTCTCAAAGATGCTGGTGACAAAATAACGCAGGACGAAAAGAAAGAAATCGAAGAGTCTGTTAAAGCCTTGAAAGATGCCAAAGACAAAGATGACGCCACAGTCGAGTCGATAGATGAGGCCTTTAAGAAAGCCTCTGAGTCTCTCAGTAAATATGGTGAACGACTCTATAAAGCCGCTGCCGAAGCAGAGAAACCAGCAGACGGCGCCAAGCCCGAAGATGCTCAACCCCAATCCGACTCGTCTGCCCAAGCGGGAGCGAAGGAGGACGTCAAAGCCGAAGAGGGCGAGGTAGTAGATGATGGCAAAGCTAAATAATCACACTCCAGGAGTATGATATTGAGCAAATCAATTAATCAGAGTTAAACATAAAGCCCCGCTAACTCCGGGGCTTTATTGTTGTCACTTCGATGATTCGAATCGTTGGAGTATTTCGTGCCAAAATGGAAATATGCGATAATCTTATTAAAATACGAGGGTTAGATATATGGAATTAAGTCAAAAGCAAAGAGATACTATTGCCAAAATTGATTTAGCATCAGAGATTGCTGTTTCCTTATTGCCAGCAGATTTGCGTAGTGCATGGGAAAAGTCGAAACAAGTAACCGAAGAATGGATAGACAAAGGTCACACCATGGACAGTCACGAAGATGAATCAGCTCTAGAAGAACATATGTACAGAGAAGTGCCGCTTGCTCCTATTGCCGACACAACACACGCTAGCCTACAGCACAAAATTTTCCATGCGAAAGAAGATGATAGCTCAAAAGAAATGCAAGACCTTATATCAATTTTACCTCGAAAATAATAATAATAATTATCATTACAAAATTATATGTACAGCCATGCATCAGCCGATTATCTCTGTCCTATTTGTCTTGGTATTCATGGAATAGAAAATTCGCACACACTACTTCTAAAACAGGATCTAATTTACACAGATGAATTGGTAAGTGCGTTTATCAATTCTTTCTGGGTCAAAAACAACCCGGGTCATGTAATTGTCGTACCAAATGAACATATCGAAAATTTGTATTATTTACCCAAAAATGTAGGGACTCAAATCTTTACAATTTCCAAGAAAATTGCTCTTGCAATGAAAAAAACTTATCAATGTGATGGTATTACAACTCTCCAAAACAACGAGCCTGCAGGTGATCAACACGCCTTTCACTATCACTTGCATATCTACCCTCGCTACATTGGTGACAACCTTCATCAAAACATGATGCACAAAAAAGAGGTTGCCGACCCAGCTATTCGCCAAGTTTTCGCTGCCAAACTTCTCGTCGCACTACGGATTTAATCTTGTGTTACCATTAACTAAGTCCAGATGTTAAGATGCGAGTAAACAAGGAGGTTCATGAGTACTATTAGAGAACAGATAATCCTTCCCTGTGAGCCAGAAACTGCCTTCCACGCATGGCTCGATGAGAAAGCTCATAGCGCCATGGTCAACGCCGACGCCCACATTAGCCCCGAGATCGGTGGCAAGTTTCGCCTATGGGGAAGGACTATTACTGGAGTAACAACCGGTATCGACAAAGAATCGCTCTCGATCGATCAAGACTGGCACTTTGACTGGCCCGGCTGGAGCAAAGAGGAGCCTTCCCACGTGGAACTTAGCTTTGATTCTCACAAAAACGGTTGCGTCTTAAGTTTTGTCCAAACCAGCGTGCCTCCAAAGCATCTCAAAGAGCTACGGGAAGGTTGGGAAGACAATTACTGGAAACCAATGAAAGAATATTTTGCTAAAGTAGAATAAATGTGGCAACAATGGCGTTCATATCTTCCAATTATGACCCTTGGTATAATTGGTGCATGTCTAATTGGATATGGTCTACAAGAATTATTTATTCCAAAACCTCCAGTTGTAGAAATAATCAAAGCAAACACTAGTCCCTCACCATTGCCTACCGCAATTTCAAACATTGTTGTCGATGTTTCCGGTGCTGTTGAAAATCCAGGAGTTTACACTTTATCTCCAGGTTCTAGAGTAAGTGATGCTCTCGTTGCTGCTGGTGGACTCGCTGTAGTAGCTGATAAGAATTATTTAGCTCGCAACGTTAACCTAGCATCAGTAGTTACAGATGGTAGCAAAATATATATTCTAAAAAAAGGCGAAGTACCCACAGTCGTTACGACAAACACTACTACTACTTCGAACGGAAATACAACTTCTCTCGTTAGTATTAATTCAGCAAGCGAAAGTGAACTCGATAGATTATGGGGGATTGGTCCAACTAGAGCCCAAGATATTATCACCAATCGTCCATATACAACTATAGATGAGCTCAAGAGCAAGGCCAAAATACCAGATAGTGTTTTTTCAAAAATTAAAATCGAAATTTCCCTCTGATGCACAAGTACGTATGGCCTATTATCGTATTTGCACTAATATATTTATTTCGTTTGTATTTTAAGCCTTCGTTAATCCCAAAATCTTATAACAATGGTGACATAGTTAGTTATGAGTTCGTGTTACTAGATACTCCAACGCAGGTTGGAAACAAATTTAGGTATCAAATAGGTCACACTACGATTGAGTGGGGAGAATATCAATCACTTGATCTTGGGTTCAAATATATCGTTAGTGGCACCATCGTTCCCACAATTCAATTTGGTGAGGTTTCGAGATTATCGCTTGCTGCAAAAAACACACAATTAATCACCAATAATCCATCGCTGAATTTAGGAGAAAAATCACTCATATTTCTTGCTCGCGTGCGTAATAATTTTACCTCACTTCTCGCTCGTAACCTTCCAGAGCCTGAAAGTAGTTTGGCTGCGGGAATATTGCTGGGAGTCAAGCGAGATCTTTCTTATGATTTTCGTACTTCTTTAACAAAAAGTGGAACCTTGCATACGGTAGCGGCCAGTGGGTACAACGTCAATATTGTTGCAAGATATATTCTAGGAATTGCAACATATGCATTTCCTCATGGAATTGCATTGTTGATTGCAAGCTTGGGGATTTTAGTTTTTTGTCTGCTTTCGGGTGGGTCGGCAGCCGTAGTTCGTGCCGGAATAATGGGATTTCTAATGCTTCTTGGTACGGGATTAGGTCGTCAAAAAGATGCCAAAAGATTATTTATTATTGCTTCATATTCAATGTTGCTAGTAGATCCATTTTATATGTTTGATGTTGGTTGGCAGCTCTCTGTCGCCGCTACTGCTGGCATTCTATATTTGGAACCAATACTTTCCAAGTATTTTGTGCTCCCCTCCCGATTATCAAAATTAAATAATATTCTGCACGATTTCTGGTGGCCAACAATCGCAGCAACTCTTGCTACTACACCAATTTCATTAATAACCTTTGGTCAATTTTCCTGGATTGGTCCACTATGCAATTTATTAATTTTGCCGATAATCCCGCTCTTAATGAGTTTAACCTCAATATTTTTAGTAATTGCTAGTATGTTGCCATTCTTATCATCATGGGTTTCTCCAATTCTGTATCTGCCATTATTGTATTTTGTACAAGTCGTTAATTTTTTTGGTTCGTTCTAATATATAGTTATGCATGTCAAAAATTCCACTACATACACAGCTGTTATATTTTTTCTAACTCTGATTATTTTGATCATTGTTTCGCTACCCAGTAAAGTTGCCAAATTAATAGTTTGTGATGTTGGGCAAGGAGATGCGCTTTTACTTATAAAAGGGGATATTCAGGTCTTAATTGACGGAGGTCCACGCGGGGATATGGTTCTTGCATGTCTTTCTCGTCACATTCCTTTTTGGGATAGAACTATCGAATTAGTTATTTTCTCAAACACTGATTACGATCATCTTAATGGGATAAATAGCATACTTACTAGATACCAAATAGGCAAAATCATTACTGGAGATGGCATGGGTGAAAGCGATGCAACAGCTCAATTTATCGATATTCTGCGCTCACAAAACCTTCGCGTAGATCAGGTTGGTCAGGGAGATATTGTTAAAGTAGGACAAAATGATTCATTGCTCTTTCGCGTTCTTTGGCCCAAAAATCCCAATAAAGAAACACTTCTTGCACTAGATCCAACAATTACAAAAGAAGAACGTTCTCGCGTACTTGGGATTAACATTGTCAAAAATACCAACGAGAGAAGTGTGGTCATCGAACTGGATGAATCAGGGTACAAAGCTTTATTAGTTGGGGATATTGGCGAACCAACAGAACAATCACTCATAAATGATAATTTACTCACAGACGTTGATCTTCTCAAAGTTGGTCATCATGGGAGCAAATATAGTAGCTCGGCTTCATTCTTAAAAATTCTCAAACCAGAGCTCGCAGTTATTAGCGTAGGTGCCAAAAATACTTATGGACATCCTACAATTGAGGCGCTTACTCGGCTCAAAGAGGTTGGTGCCACCATTCGTCGTACTGATCAAGAAGGAGATATTGTCGTCGATCTGATAAAATAGCAATCTATGACTTCCAAGAAAGATTATTACGAACTACTAGGTGTTACTAGAAGCGCTACCGAAGCCGAGCTGAAGTCTGCATACAGAAAGCTCGCGCTCAAATGGCACCCCGATCGCAACAAAGAATCAGGCGCAGAAGCTAAGTTTAAAGAGATTAATGAGGCCTACGAAGTGCTCAGTAATAAAGAGAAAAGAGGCAAGTACGACCAATTTGGTCACGCCGCCTTTGATCCATCCGCTGGTTTTGGTGGCCAACAAGGTGGACAGACGTATAGACAGGGGCCTTTTTCCTATACCTACTCCACGGGAGGTGGATTTGAAGATCTTTTTGGGGGAACTGGAGGGGGGAGTGATCCATTTAGCGTTTTTGAAAGTTTTTTTGGCGGCAATCCTTTTGGGGGTAGCTATCAAGCCAAACCACATTATTCTCTGTCTATAGAATTTTTGGAAAGCTATAAAGGCGTTACTAAGACGTTTATTCACCAAGGCAAACAATACACTGTCAAGATTCCCCCAGGAGCCGACGATGGTACGCGTATTCGCTACAACGAATTTGATATAACTATTAATGTCAAACCAGACCAAAACTATCGTCGCGAAGGCGATGATTTGTTTCTTTATCACGAAATTCCATTTACCCTTGCCATTCTTGGTGGGGACACCATTGTCAATACACCAGAAGGACCTCTCAAACTAAAGGTTAGATCTGGCACACAACCATCCACAACAGTTCGTTTATCCAGTAAAGGCATGAAGAATGTGCGCGGGGGTAAGTCAGGTGATTTATATATTAAATTTAAGGTCATGTTGCCAGACAAGCTTTCGCGAAATGCCAAAAAATTGATTGAACAGCTCGACAACGAACTATAAGTTGACATTACTTTTCAATCTGTCATAACTATATCACCAACATATTTGGAGGTTAGAATGTCTACTCGAAACAATTACATCACGTTTATTGTTATCTCACTTATCGCTCTTTCTGCCCCCACTTCAGCATCGGCCTCTTGGTTTATCAGTGAGCCTGGTATTCTTAGCTATATAAGTAGTTCAATTTTGGGTGACGAAACACAATCGACCGATATGACCGTGCCCATTGAGTCAAGCGAGCCAGTGGTTCCAAAGCAAACCGAGACTCCTCAGTCAAACTCAGTTTCAGTAAATAGTAACACGCAAAAATCTCAGGAACAGGCTCGTGAACGCGCCAAACAAGCTTCTGAAAAAATTCGCGAACAAGCTAAGCAAAACATGGAAAAGAATCGCGAGGAAACTAAGAAGCAAGTAGAAATATACATACAAGCAAAGAAGAAGCTTCTTGAAAGTAAGAAGCAAACGGCCAACTTCGACTTAATAAGTCAAGACGCCACTCCGGGAGCTGAAATGGACAAGCCTTCAATGTTAATAGTCCGAGAGCACATTTTTAATGCAGATGGAACCATAGCTAGCGAAAGCGACAAATCCGTAGAAGGTGAGGATCAAATCGAGATTAATCGCCCCGATGGTACTATCGTTAAGGTAAGCGCCAAATCTGCTAAGAAACTAGAAATCATGCGTGATCAAGTCAAAGTTAACACCGACATGCCAGTTAGTATTAATGAGAATAACGAATTAGTGCTCACGAAAAAAGATGGTACAACCAAGATATTAACTATTTTGCCAGATGAGGCAGTAGGTCGCTTGAGAGAAAAGGGTCTTAATGTTGCAAGCGATAGCGCAGGCATTGCGACTTCTGGCCCAGAGCTATCAGAAATAAATGGCCAGGCCGTTTACAAATTTTCCACAGATCAAGAAAAGAAGGTTTTTGGTATTTTTCGAATCAATCTAAAACGCCAAGTAAATGTCTCAACAGAAACTGGCGATGTTGTTAGTACCAACGAATCTGCATTCACCAAACTTCTTAATTTCCTGTCATTTTAAATAAGGAACTTATGTTAAAAAATATCATAGTTTTAGCCTCAGGCACAGTCATAACTATGCTAATCTTGGGATTAAGTTCTGGTGTTTTAACAACATGGGTTAAGGATTTGTCAAACAGAAATGTTGTGCCAGCTCCATCTCCTATAATTGAGCCAATTGCATCTACTAAGCCATCATCAACTTCTCAGCCTTCAAGGTCACCTGTTTCAACAAAACAGGCAATTACCAAAGTCAAATCTACTCCCAAGCCAATTGTCACCAAAGCTGTTGGGAGTATCGTTACAGATCAGCAAGCTCCAACCATGAATTTTGAAGGACCATGGAAAAATGGCGAAAGTCAAACGTGTGTCAAAGTTGTTAATATTTCCGACAACATTACCCAAAGTGATCGACTTACCAAGTCAGAGCGCATGGACAACAATGATTGGCGCGATCTTCACAGCGAATATTGCCTAAGTGGTAATAGGAATGATACTCATAAATATCAGGTTAGAGTCAAAGATGAGCAAGGCAATGAAGCCACTAGTACATTTACTTTCCCAATTTTATAAAAGGAGCGACATGATTAAGCAAAAACTTCTCACTACCAGCATATTAGCATTATTATCTTTGTGGATCGCGCCAACCACATTTGCTCAAAGTGCAAGTCCAGCCCAATCGATCATTCCTCGCGGTGGACAAATACATCAAGAGATTGGGGATAACGTTGCCGAACTTCATGCCAATCGCCTAGAGAATCATTTCAACACATATTACACACGACTCAAAAATATTTGGGAACGATTACATTCACATATTATCCTATTGGGTCATCAGGGTAAGGATGTAACTTCTGTTCAGGTTAAGCTTTCAGCCGCAATACTAACTTTGGAATCTGCCAAGACTAAGGGAATAGAATCTGTTGCAGCATTTCGCGCCATAGATCCATCCAAATTTAGTGAGCAAAAGGATAAGGTGTTTATCGCTCGCGACCTTGCCGAAGAATCGCGAAAACTATACAAACAAGCTCAAATTGAGATGGTTGAAGCTATTTCAGTTATTAAGGACATCAAGGGGGTGCGGTAAAATGTATAAAAAAATAGTTATCATTAGTCTTACTTCTATCATTCTTGGTGGTTGTAGTATTGTGAGCAATAAAGAAGCTGCAACAGATGTATCACCTACAACAAGCCCAGCGCCAACGCCAGCTCCAACAATTATTAATCCTGCAGCTAGTCCAATAGTTGATCCTGAGCTTGAAAAAATTCCAAACACTTCTGCAAGTACAGAGATTAATAGTATTGAATCAGATTTAAATAATACCAATATTCTCCCCGAAGACTTCTCCGACATAAAATAAGCCAAAGTAGCCTTTGATGAATCAGAGTGTTATAATAACCCCAGTTGTTTGTGTAATGGATAAGGTGGGTTGACCACCTTTTTTATTATCTACAGCTTTTATCGAGATAAAAATATAATATCGGAGGTAATCATATGCAAGTTAGATCAGAATTTGCCCTTGCTCTCAATCAAATATGTGCCGAAAGAGGTATCGACCCCAAAATTGTTCTAGAAGCAATTAGACAATCTCTTCTTGCGGCTATGCGTCGTGATTTTGGTATTAGTGAGGAAGACATTTTGTTTTATGAGGCCGTTGTTAACGAAGAGACAGGTGTTATGTCTATTACCAAAGAAGGTAAAGACGTTACTCCCGCTGGCTTTGGCCGTATTGCTGCTCAGGTAGCCAAACAAGTAATTCTTCAAAAAGTTCGCGAAGCCGAAAAAGACGCCATAATTTCTGATTACCAAGATCGCATGAGCACGATGGTAACGGGTATGATCTTAAGGTTTGATGGTCCAAATGTAGTTGTCGACATTGGTCGTGGTCAAGGAATTATGCCACCTGGTGAAAATATCGCCAATGAATTTTATCGTCTCAACCAACGCGTTGCTGTATTTATTAAAGAAATTAGAGACACCTACAAAGGCAAGGCGATTATAGTTAGTAGAGCAGATCCACGACTTGTAGAAGAGCTTTTCCGTCGCGAAGTTCCCGAATTTGGTGCAGGCAGTGTTGAAGTTAAAGCAATTGCCCGTGAAGCTGGTCATAGAACAAAGATTGCGGTTGTAAGCACAGCCGAGGGAGTTGATCCAGTTGGTTCTTGTGTTGGTCAAAAAGGTGTTCGCGTTCAGGCAGTTATTAATGAATTAAATGGCGAAAAAATAGATATTATTGAGTACAGCACAGATCCTAAGAAGTACATATCCGCGGCTCTTGCCCCTGCCGATAATCTTTCAATAGAAATCGATGAGAGTAAGAAAAAGGCAACAGTAATTGTGCCAGAAGATCAGCTTAGTCTTGCAATCGGTAAGGGTGGCCAGAATGCGCGCCTTGCCGCAAGACTTACCAATTACAAAATAGACATTAAAGGTGACGGAGAGGGTGGTATTTCTGTCTCAACTACCGGCGATGAAAAGTTTGAAATCGACGAATTGGGACTCAATAGTAAGATTCGCAATGCAGTTCTTGAACTTGGGATTACCAAGATCGAAGACCTGGTTGCCAAACTTCCTTCAATTGCAGTTGCTCTCAACGAATTAGACTTTAGAGCAGAAGTTGAGATTGGTAAAGCGGTTCTAAGGCGTGAGAAGCGTAAGAGTCAACTTCAAGATGAAGCAGAAAAATTAGCCCGCGTTCAATCTGAGGAAGCAAATAATATATAAAAATATGACCAAGAAAACTTCAACAATCGGGAAAATTTCCACAGGAAGACCTCCAATTGTTGTGATATTGGGCCATGTCGATCACGGTAAAACAACGCTTCTAGATTACATTAGGCAGACTCATCGTGCTGCCAGTGAGGCTGGAGGCATTACACAGAGCATTGGAGCTTATCAAGCAACTTTTCAGGACAAATCTATTACATTTATTGATACTCCAGGACACGCAGCCTTTAGTAAAATGCGAAGTCGAGGTGCAAGCATTGCTGATGTCGCTGTTTTAGTTGTTGCAGCAGATGATGGGGTCAAGCCTCAGACTCTTGAATCGATAAAACATCTCAAAGAAGCAGCAATTCCATATGTAGTGGCAATAAACAAAATTGATAAACCAGACTCCAACCCAGAGGTTGCCAAAGCAGAGCTTACTCAAGCAGAAGTATTTGTTGAAGGTTATGGCGGCAACGTTCCGTTTGTGTTAATTTCTGGCAAAACTGGCAAAGGTATCGACTCATTGCTAGAGACAATATTGCTCTTAGCAGAACTAGAAGAAGTTCAAGGCGATACTCAAGGTGCTCTCGAGGCTCCTATAATAGAAGCTCATAAAGACAATCATCGCGGATACATTGTTTCCGCAATTGTGCGACAAGGAATGTTAAGAATAGGTGATCACATTCATGCAGGTACGGCAAATGGCAAGCTAAAAGCTATGTACAACGACGCTGGCAAACAGGTTTTGGAAGCTCTCCCAGGAACCCCTGTTCAATTATTGGGTTGGGATTCTCTCCCAGGAGTAGGAGAAGTTGTAACTTCGGGGGTCTATGTTCCAAATGAAGAAGTTGTCGTAGCAACAACCCCTATCTCTCAAAGTGGTCAACATCTCAACATCATTCTCAAAGCAGATACTCGTGGTTCTCTAGAGGCAATTATGGGCAGTTTCCCAGCAGAAGTTAATATTGTTGACAGTAGTACAGGAGATATCAACGAATCAGATGTTTTGCTCGCTAGCACCACAGGTTCAATAATCCTAGGCTTCAACTCCAAAGCTACAAGCAGTATCAAAAAATTAGCCGAAGTAGAACACGTCAAAATCTTGTCTCATAAAATAATTTATGAATTATTAGAGTTTATCGAGAAAAAAATTCTGCGTCTCCTAGAGCCAAATTACGATGAAAAAGTTCTTGGCGAAGGCTTAATCCTAAAGGTTTTTGAGATTAATCGCGATAAGATAGCTGGAGTCAAAGTTGGTTCTGGAAAGCTCGAAACTGGCAACACTATTCATCTAAAACATACCGACGGAACCACCAAAGATGCTCGCATCAAGGCTATGCGAATAGGTAAGGATGAAGTCAAAATAGCTGAATCTGGAGTTGAATGTGGGATTCTTCTTTTTCCAAACATTGAAATCAGAGAAAAAGACGTTATAATCAGCTATCAAAAGGCCGAAGGAGAACTTCTCTAGGCCTACATAAAAAGTCCTGCCCCAATAAGGACCCATTTATGCAAAACGATCTAATCGCTCTCAAAGAAAAACTTGATTCGGTCAAAGATCTTCTAATTCTAATCGCCCAAAATCCTTCTCACGATACTATGGCTGGTGCTCTTGGTTTATATCTTAGTCTTTTGGCAGCTGGCAAGACTGTGAGTTTAATGTGCGAAACTGAACCCACTGTACGCGATTCTCATCTTGTTGGAGTCGACAAAATCAAGGCCGATCTTGGTGGACAAAATCTTATTATTACTGTTAACGTTGAGGGTGACATAGTTGATAAGGTTACCTCTGCTGTAAATGATGGTAAATTGAGTCTTACTATCGTACCCAAAGTTGGCCAGCAGTCTATTTCTAAAGAAAATATTATTTTTGGTAGTAGTGGTGCAAGCAGCGACCTGACCTTTGTGGTTGGAGGAAGTAGTCTAACTAGTATTGGTAGTATTGCTACGTCCGAAGCCGATTTTTTTACTCAAACAACCCTTGTCAACATAAGTAATAATCAGGGTAATTTTGGACATATCAATTTGGTTGATCCAAGTAGTTCTCTTTGTGAGTTGGCAACTGCACTACTTCAGGAGCTCAAACTCCCACTTTCTCAAGACATTGCCAGCAATCTTATGCAGGGCATAGAAGAGGCCACAAATAATTTTCAATCAGATAGTATGACGGCAGATACTTTTGAGGCGTTAGCTATTCTTTATAGGGCAGGTGCTAGGCATCATACAAAAGTAAATATGCCAACTGCCACAATCATTGATAACACCCCAATAATTGAGGAGCGAAAGCAAGAAGATCAAAAAGATATTATTGCAATAGAGACAGAGCTTCATTCAATGTCTCAACCCATCAAGCCCGAACCAGATTGGCTCAAACCCAAGATCTTCACAAGTGGTAGTGACAAATAGACCTCTTATCTGTATAATGCACCCACTATGTTAAAAACTGACAAAAAAGCCACAATAATTACCAAATTCGCTATTCAAAAGGGCGACACTGGGAGTCCAGAAGTCCAAGTAGCTCTTCTTACCGAGAAGATAGCTGAGCTCACAACCCATCTTAAAGTACACAAAAAAGACAACCATTCACGCCGCGGTCTTCTCAAAATGGTTAGTAAACGTAGAAGACTTCTTAATTACCTCAGGAAATCTGCCGAGGATCGTTACAAAATTCTTCTTGCTAGTCTCAATCTCTCCAAATGAACCAACTTTCCGCTATAATTTTGTTATTAATTAATTATATAAGGATCTCCCTGAGTAGTTGGGAGTTATAGATTTATGTTACAAAAACATTCCTGCACCATAATGGTTGGTGGCAAACCTCTTATTCTTGAAACAGGCCGCTTTTCAGAGCTAGCCAACGCCGCGGTACTTGCTACCTATGGTGAAACTGTTGTGCACGTGACGACTGTCATGGGTAAATCAGATACAACACTTAGCTATTTCCCTCTTTCCGTTGATTATGCCGAAAAGCTCTATGCTGGTGGCAAGATCAAGGGTAGTCGTTGGGTCAAAAGAGATGGTCGCCCAAGCGACGAGGCAGTACTTAAAGGTCGCATTATAGATCGTTCAATCCGTCCTTTATTTCCAAAAAGTGTCAAAAGAGATGTTCAGGTAATCGCAACCGTTCTTTCTGCCGATGGCAGTAACGATGCCGACATGGTAGCAATGGTAGCAACAGGCGCAGCTTTACACGTTAGCAATATCCCCTGGGAAGGTCCAGTAGTTGGAGTACGCGTTGGCTATATTGATGGCCAATATGTGATAAATCCTACCTACGAACAACGCGAAATTTCCACTTTAGATCTTATCGTCTCCGGTAGTAAAGATGCAATCGTCATGGTCGAGGCTGGTGCCAAAGAGGTAACAGAAGAGATTACTCTTGGAGCCCTTCAATTTGCTCACGATGCTATCAAAGAAATAATTACTGGCATCGAAGAGCTAAGAGCTGTAGTTGGTATCACCAAGCTCGAATTTGCCGAAGTTGTCACAATTGATCCAACACTCCGCAAAGAAATAAGTGACAAGATAAGTAAAGATATCCGAGCCAGGTTTGGCGTTCCTCAATCTGAGGATGGACTTGTTGAAAGTTTTGTTGAAGCTCTCAAAGACTCTTACGTCGAAAAACTTGATAGCGAGCAACTCGCTGAGATCATTCATGATACTATGGCCGAAGTTGCGAGGGAAATGACCATAACTGAAGAGATTCGAGTCGATGGTCGTAAAACTACTCAGATTCGTCCTTTATCTGCTGAGGTAGACATTCTCCCTCGTCCACACGGAAGTGCCATGTTCAAGCGTGGTCAGACTCAAGTTCTTAGCATTACAACTCTTGGAGCTCCTTCACTTGGTCAGATTCTTGAGACCATGGAAGACGAAAAAGTCAAAAGATACATTCATCACTACACTATGCCACCCTACGCTAGTGGTGAGACTGGTAGATTTGGCGCCCCAGGTCGTCGTGAGATTGGCCATGGTGCTCTTGCCGAGCGGGCACTTATGCCAGTTCTCCCAAGTGAAGTAGATTTCCCGTATACAATTCATGTCGTCTCTGAGGTTATGAGTTGCAATGGTAGTACAAGCCAGGCTAGTGTTTGTGGTAGTACATTGTCACTTATGGCGGCAGGTGTTCCTATCAAAAAACCAGTTGCTGGTATTGCGATGGGTCTTATGACCAATGGCACAAAATCAGTAGTTCTTACAGATATTGCTGGTATTGAAGATCATGTCGGAGACATGGACTTCAAGGTTGCGGGTACTGTCGATGGTATTACTGCTCTTCAGATGGATATTAAGGTCAAAGGCATTAGTTTTGAAGTTCTAACTCAAGCTCTAGCCCAGGCCAAAGTAGCTCGCATGGAAATTATGGAAGTTATGCTTAAGGCAATTCCAGAACCAAGGAAAGAACTCAGTAAACACGCACCCAAGATTGTTCAGTTCGAGATTCCAACCGACAAAATAGGTGAGGTAATCGGCCCAGGCGGCAAGATGATTAAGATGATCATGGCTGAGACTGGTGTTCAAGTCGACATTGACGATTCTACTGGCAAAGGCATGGTCACTGTTTCTGGAGTAGATCCAGTTGCGATGGACAAAGCCGTTACCTGGATCAAAGGCATGGTTCATATCCCAGAGGTTGGTGAAGAGCACGAAGGTATCGTCAAGCGCGTCGAATCATACGGTTGTTTCGTTGAGATCGCCGCAGGAAAACAAGGCCTCGTACACGTTTCTCGTATGAGCACAGAATACGTGGCTGATGCAGGAGCTCTAGTCAAAGAGGGTGACACTGTGCATGTTTGGGTCAAAGGAATGGATGCTCAAGGTAGACTAGATCTCTCAATGGTTCCACTTGATCAACTAAAAGACCAACCCGGTGATCGCCCTCAAGGCGGTTTCGGAGGTGGACGTCCCGGTGGTTTTAGTGGTGGTAGGGGAGGTGACCGCGGCGGCTTCCGCCCTCGTCGATAATTTGTAATTTAACTAGGTTGAACCCTCACATATATTGTGAGGGTTCAACCACAGTATAATTTCCGCTATACTAGTCTTATGTCCAAGCAATCTTTCGTTTTTCTTCTCTTACTTGTCGCACTTACGGCTGGAGCCTTGTTATTCTTTCGTACCAAATCTCTTCAAAATCCACTGGTCTCTATTGCCCCACCAACTCTTCTTTCTACACCCACCCCCACCTCCACTCTTGCTCCATCAATTATTCCAATTCCTTCCCCTAGTTCTAATCTCAACATAAAAACGTTCACTTCCGAGAAGCTAGGGATCACTTTCAAGTATCAAGAAAAGTACAAAGGGAGTAATGAAGTTATTGCAGCAAAAGAGATTGGCAGCAAAGTTTACGTATACTCAAGTAATATGCAGTTTGATAAAGGCCAATATGTTGAGCTTTTCGACAAGGATGCATCAGATTCAATCGATAGTGCAATAGCAAAGTCTGTTCTTTTCGGTTACTTGCCAGAAGATTGCCCAATTACTATTAAGGGAACAAAAGGATCTTTCGGTAATACGCAGGTTTATCCTGACGGATATAACACAGCAACAATTGGTCTTCCAGCCTCATTCTCTAAAGATATGGAAACTGCTGGGCCATATGTCGACAAGTGTCCCTCAAAATATTTATCCTTCGGTGGTGTAGCTTATTTTCTAATTGATCAGGCCCACCCCACCAAACTTGCCTTCTTTAGTATTGGTCAGTACGCTCTAACTGGCGACAAAGCCGACAACTCCTGGCAAGATACCTTTCGCTTCATCACGTGTCCTTCTGGCGCTTGGGTTGATTGTATGCCAGGACCAGATGCTGTCAGTAGCCCTCAATGCCAACCAGAATATCTCAAATGGGCCAAGGATAACTGCCCAGGATTTCAAGGTGGCGCGCTCTAAAATCATGTTAAGATATCTATATGCCTAGTTCATTTGATAAATTTTCAGAAACCACGCTACCCTCACAACCGGCAGTTTCTATAGATGTCCCAATAGCTCCCGAAATTCCAGCGACTCCAGTTCTTCCACCAGTGCCTGCACCTAGTCCCAATCCCACCCAATCTCACTCATTTCATCTACCAGAATTCAATCTAGAAAAGTTTAATAAATTGAAGCAAAACAAAAGGGCAATGCTAGGTATTTTTGGTGGCTTCATGCTTGTGTTGGCTGTCGTTCTCCAGATTGCCATTTCTTCTTCAGACGCCGCCAAAAAAGCTGTTCCAATAGTTACAAAATCTGGGCCAGAAATTACTGGCACTGACACCGTAACAACCGATTGGCCTCTTTACCAAGATCCGTACAATTCTTACGAGATGCAAATCCATCCTACTTGGTCAATTCTCGATTACACAACCAACATTGAAAGTACCAAAGCATTCTCTCTTTCAGACGGTGTTCGACTTGAGATTAGTATGGCCAAGACTCAAGCTGACAACGTAGTGGCCTATATTGCAGGATTAGATGCTTCGCGTGCTACTCTCTGGCAGGGTAGGCCATCTAGAGCAGTTGGCAAAAGCACACCACTTCGCATCGGCAATTATGATGGTTTTGAGCGCACGGAGTTGATATCAGCAACTGGCGAGGAATATATTGTTAGTTACTTTATGGTTAATGAAGATGTCTTTACGTTTGCTCTTATCCCAACTGGCAAAAACAAATCAATTGCTAATCAAGAATTGGTCAGACAACTTCATCTAGCAATGACAACTTTTCAAATCACCAATATTGCCGATAGACTTGGCGAGTGGAAGCAATTTAAGAGTGAATCAGTATCAGGTCTTAGCTATCCTGCATATACCATATCATTTCCAGCAACCTGGGCAGTTACAACCAAAAAAACTGAAGGAACATCAACCCTTACCATCTCCAGAAATGGTTATAAAATTATCATCTCTCAAGCCGCCGTCGGTAATGCAGTTTGTCTATTCAAAGATAGTCCTTCATTCCAGGGATCATCTGGCGATCTTCGTACCAAGGATTATACCGAATATCCTTCAGATCAGGGTTATATTCTTCGTCGTTACTTCAAAGGCAACGAAGGAGACAATAGCATTTTCTTATTTTGTGGCAAGAACGAAACGGATACATATTTCGTCACCCCTCTAAATATTGGTGGTCTAAATTATGCAGTTCCAGCCAAATATGATGTAGGCGTACTCAAAGAAATGGATAGTATTGTCAAAACTCTTCAACCTCAATGATAGTGACAAAAGAATGTTAAGATAGATCTATGGAACCCAACAACACAGACGAAATTGTCTCACTCGAAAATAGCCTCAAATCTAGTAGTGCCCCTGAAGAACTTACGCGAAAAGCGCTCGAAATGATTACTCGTCTCAAACGCATGGTAGATTCAGGAATTTACTCTGCCGAATATGATCGACTTGCTCACTATGTCAGTTGGATAATTAACCTTCCATGGGGGAAATATACGACCGACAATATTGATATTGCCAAAGCCAAAGCTGCTATGGATAGCACGCATTATGGTATGAACGAACCCAAAGAACGTATTCTCGAATTTTTGGCAACCATGAAATTACGCAAAGACAATCAAGTAGAGGGTGCCGTTCGTGCACCAGCTATTTTCTTGGTGGGCTTGGTTGGTACAGGCAAAACTACTTTTGCTTATACTTTGGCTGAGGTATTGGGGCGAGGCTTTGCTCGTATTCCTTTTGGTGGCTTGGGTAGCGCGCGCGACTTGCGAGGCCGTTCGCGACTTTTCCCTGAGGCCGAACCAGGATATATTCTCAAAGCTCTCAAAGAAGCTGGAACCATGAATCCAATTATTTTACTAGATGAAATTGATCGTGTCGGTGCTGAGGAGCGAATGGATATTATGGGTGTTCTAGTCGAGCTTCTTGATCCCACGCAAAATAATCGTTTTCTTGATCAATATCTCGATTTTCCCGTCGATCTTTCGCAAGTTCTATTTATTGCTACAGCCAACAACACTCCCCACGTTGCAACAGCTGTTCTTGATCGTCTCGAACTTATTCAAATGCCTAGTTATACTGATGAAGAAAAAATTCATATTGTTCAGCAATTCCTTCTTCCCAAAGCTCTCAAAAATGCAGGGCTTTCCAGGGAGCAGCTAACGATCGATCCCGCTATCTGGCCTCTCGTCGTTCGTCCCTTGGGTTATGATGCTGGTATTCGCACTCTCGATCGCACTATGGCATCAGTTGTGCGCAAAGTTGCCAAGCAAATTGTCGAGGGAAGCGCCACTTCAGTTTTGTTAAATGCAGACAACTACAAATCATACATGATTTCATATTAATTATTACTAACACTGATCAAATTATGACTTTTAATGTCAATTCACCTATCAAAATTATCCCACTTGGTGGCACGGGAAATGTTACCAACAATATGTATGTCTATGAGTCTTCTCGAGACATAATTATTGTTGACTGTGGAATAGGTTTCCCTGAAGATGCTATTCCGGGGATCGATCTTACAATCCCAGATATTACTTATTTAAGAGACAAGCTAAGCAAAATTCGTGGCATTGTAATTACTCATGGCCACGAAGACCACATTGGCGGTCTTCCATTCATTATTCCTCAGCTTGGAGAATCAATTCCAATTTACACTGGCAAACTCACGGCCGGTTTTATCAAAGAAAAGTTTCGCGAATACAATTTAGATCCCCAATTTATAAACGTTGTCAAAGATAGGCAACCTATTTCTCTTGGAGATTTTGAAGTCAAGTTGATTCCTGTAACTCACTCCGTTCCAGACACCAAGCATCTTATTATCAAAACTCCCAATGGCCAAATTTATCATGGTGCCGACTTTAAGTTTGACTGGACACCAATAGGGCAAGATCTTCCAGATATTCAATCCATTACCAGGGCCGGAGCCGAAGGAGTTAATCTCTTGCTCTCAGACAGTTTGCGTAGTGAAAAAGCCGGATACTCGCTATCAGAGTCGATAGTCGAAGATTCTTTCGAACGCGAATTTAGGGGTTGTGAAGGTAAGGTTGTAGTAACCACCATGAGTAGTAACATTAGTCGTATCCAACAGGCACTTTGGGTTGCCAAAAGACACAATAGGAAGGTCGCTCTTGTCGGTTTCTCAATAGAAAGAAACGTCGAGGTAGCAACCGAGTTAGGTTTTTTGCAGATCCCACCGCGTCTTATGATCGACAAACGCAAAATCAAATCCCTTCCCGACGAACAGGTCTGTATTATCGCTGCGGGTAGCCAAGGTCAACTAAGCTCTTCCCTTGATCGCCTAGCCTCAGGCAACCATCAAGCTGCTCATCTCGAACCAGGTGATAAAGTAATCTTCTCTTCAGATCCCATCCCAGGTAACGAAAAGAATGTCTATCGTATCATAGACATGTTGAGTAAAAAGGGAATAGTCGTCTCCTATTCCGATATCTCTTCAGATCTTCACGTTTCTGGTCACGCTAGTAGTCGAGAGCTTATGATGCTGATGGCAATGACAAAGCCTCACTTTGTTATGCCAATTGGCGGAACCTACAGGCACATGATCCAGTATCGCAAACTAGCTGGCGAGATGGGGATTGGTAAAGAGCGTGTAATGCTTTCTGAGAACGAAGAAATTGTAATGGAGGCCGATGGATCAGTTCATCTAGGAGAAGCTTTTACCCTCAAGACAGTCTATGTAGAAAGCGGTGAGATAACAACTGCAGACAATCAAATAACCGATCGCAAACTTATGTTCCAGGAAGGAGTAGTCGTTGTGCTTCTAGAGAAAATTGGTGATCATCTTGGCATTGATCTTATTCCAAAAGGTATAACTAAGTTTATTGATGAATCCACAATGCTTGAGATAAAAAAGTCATTGGCAAATTCTCTCGGGGCAGCAGACATTACTCGAGATAAGTTGTATAGTAAGGATAAGGTTGCCAAGGAGGTTAGTCGACTTTTCGTTGATAAAGTTGGCAAGAACCCCGTGGTAATCCCAGTTATTATTGAGGATTAGTTATGTCACCCAAGCGAGGTAGAAGAAAGAAACCATTTGCACTTAAGCTCAGACGTGAGCTTTTATATTCATTGTCCTCACTTTCTTTTGCTCTACTTGGAGTTGTGATACTTTTGTCTTTTACCAAGCAAGGGATCTTCCTGGGTTCTCTAAAAAATCGTCTCGATATCGCAGTAGGTTGGGCAGCAATGTTTCTTCCATTTCTTTGTTTTACAGTTAGCTTGATGCTCACTGGACTAAAGTGGACAATAGCCAAGCCAGAAATGCTACTAGGCGGTACCCTCACATTCCTAGGTTTTTTAGGGGTTACACAGGGAGGCGTTCTCGGCAGAGAAATGTATCTTAGTGTGGCGATTCTCCTTACCACAGTTGGGTCTAGCATTCTTTTTATTCTCATTATTCTCGCTGGATTTATGGTATTAAGCAATACTTCTTTGCCTGAGTTAGTCGTATGGGTCAGTGGTCTGTTTGGTTCATTTGGTGCTGCTCACACTGCGCTTCAATCACGCAAAGAGGAAAAGCAGGCCATTCCTCTTTTCAATCTAAATTCTGAAAAACCCAAAATTAATATCCCCAACAATAAAGAGGCTCAAGCATCGGATGCCAAAGATAGTCTTGCACCAAAATCTTCTGGGAACAAAGATAATGATTTTGAAAGTCAGATTAACACTGGTCATACTGAAACTGTCTGGAAGTATCCTCCTCTAAGCTTATTAAGCGCCACTAAAGGTTCCAAAGCTGATCGCGGCGATGTCAAAGAAAACGCTCACATCATTGAGAGCACACTTGAATCATTTGGGATAAAAGCTAGGGTTGCAGAGATTAATGGTGGTCCTGCCGTTACTCAATATGCAATCAAAATTGCCTCTGGTACAAAGTTGAGTAGAGTCAAGGCGCTCCAAACTGATCTAGCACTAGCGCTTTCTGCTCCCAATGGGCAGATTCGAATCGAAGCGCCAATTCCTGGTCGAGATTTGGTTGGTATCGAAATCCCCAACCGCTCTGCCGAATATGTGACCTTAGCCGAAATATTGCAATCACCCGAAATGAAAAAGGAAAAGTCCAAACTTGTTGTCGGACTTGGACTTGGTGTATCAGGTGGGTGTGCAGTTGCCGACATCAAAAAGATGCCTCACGTATTAGTTGCTGGTTCTACCGGTTCTGGAAAATCAGTTTGCATCAATACAATTATTTCTACACTTCTCTTCCGCAATTCTCCAGCCGAACTCAAATTGATATTAATCGATCCCAAACGCGTTGAGCTTACTGGGTACAATGGCATTCCTCATCTACTTACACCAGTAATCACCGACGCAGAACGCGTTGTCTCAGCTCTTCAGTGGGCAACCAAAGAAATGGATAAAAGATACAAAATGTGTGCTGAGGTTGGAGTTCGCAATATTGAAGAATACAACGAGGCTGCTGGATTTTCATCCATGGAATATATAGTTATTGTGATCGATGAGCTTGCAGATATTATGTTATTTGCTCCAAGTAAAGTAGAGGATCTAATTACCCGCTTGGCACAAATGTCGCGCGCCATTGGTATTCACTTGGTTTTGGCAACCCAACGCCCTTCAGTGAACGTCATTACCGGATTAATTAAAGCCAATATCCCAACACGCCTTAGTTTCCAAGTCACTTCTATGATTGATTCTCGAGTCATCATCGATCAGCCAGGAGCCGAAAAACTTCTCGGCAAAGGTGATATGCTTTTTGTGCCACCAGACAGGCCCATGCCACTTCGCATTCAAGGCACTTACGTCACCAATAATGAGATCAAAGCGTTGATTGATTACCTCAAGAAAAATGCTGGTGAGCCAGTTCAATATCAACAAGAAGTAACTGAAAAATATTTGGCAAGCGAGGGTGGCGAGGAGGGTGGTGGCGAGCATGATGAGCTTTTCGAAGATGCAGTTAGTATTGTCACTTCGGCTGGCAAGGCATCCACAAGTTATCTTCAACGTCGACTCTCAGTAGGCTACAATCGCGCCGCAAAGCTTATGGATCAGCTAGAACTTGCTGGCATTATTGGACCTGCCGATGGTGTCAAACCCAGAACTGTGCTTGTAGCCAATCTCGATCAGTGGAAATCAACTCAAAATCAATCATGAAAACAGCTGGTCAGCTATTGTGTGACAAACGCCTAGAAAAAGGGCTTACTATTGATGATGTTGCTCGTCGTCTCAAGGTTAGACCAGAATATCTAGTAGCAGTTGAAAGTAATAATTATAGTGTCCTGCCAGGAAATACCGCCGCCAAAGGTTTTTTACGCAATTATGCAAGAGCTTTGTATCTCAATCCCGATACTATCTTAGCCATGTTTCGTCGAGATTTTGATGAAAACGAAAAAGGGCAAATCATTCCCAAGGGAACTTTAACGCCTCTCTCTCGTAAGCCGCGTCTAATTTCTGCCAATCTGATTCTTATTAGTGTTGGCATTTTGACATTTTTGGCTTTTTTGGGCTGGCAAATCTTTTCTTGGCTTAGTCTGCCCAAATTAGAGGTGTATTCGCCAATCAACGGTGAAGTATATGTTGGTAAGGTTTCAATTCGCGGCAAAACAGATCTTGATGCAACTATTACTATTAACAATCAAAAGGTATTAATTGATCAAACTGGTAATTTCAATCTCGATTTAGTTTTCCCCCCAGGCACTCACTCGGTGTTGTTGCAGGCAGAGAGTCGCGCCAACAAACTTCGTCTTGTTGAACGTACTTTTCAAATTATTGAATAAGCGTGTATTATTAACCCATGGATATACCACAACTCGTACTTCTTATCGTAATTCTCGTTGTTGCCATCATTTTTATAATCATTGGTATTCAGCTTATTTTTATTCTCAAAGACTCCAAAGAAACTTTACGCAAAGTTGACAATATTCTGGGTGATGTTGAGTATATGAGTCGTAATCTTACTCGATCATCACTTACCGTTGGCCACCTTGTCGAGAGCGTTAGAAGTGGGTTGGAGCTCGCGGGCGTTGCCACCAAAGCCTTTAGCGCATTAACCTCCAAGAAACAGTCATAATTATGCAATCAATAAATGTCACCGAACCAGAGTCTCAATCAGGATTTTCCTCTGGGTTTCTTCTTGGTCTTGTTATAGGTGGGGCAGGTGGATATTTTTTAACTACAGACGAAGGTCGAGCACTACTCAAGACTCTTACCTCTCAATTTGGTGACAAGTTGCAAGACTTAGAAGGCAATGATACGGTCAAACTACTTGTATCCAAAGTCAATGAATTTCAAGTAGAAAAAAACGAAGCACTCGATGTTGCACGCGAAAAAGTCAACGAAGTTGCAACTAGGGTTGTCGAGTCTACTTCAAATGCCAAGCCGCCAGTCAAACGCCATCTTTTCTTTTCTGGTGGATCTCCTCTCAAAAAATAAGTTATAATCTCCTCATGAAAAGCTCTGACATTAGAAGTAAGTATTTAGCATTTTTTAAAAAACGCGGTCACGCGATCATTCCCGCAGCTTCAATTATGCCTCTTGAAGACACCACAACGCTCTTTACGGGATCTGGTATGCAACAAATGGTGCCTTACCTAAAAGGAGCTACTCACCCCAAGGGAACTCGCCTCACCGATAGTCAGCCTAGCTTTCGCACTGACGACATAGAAGAGGTTGGCGACAATCGCCATACCTGCATGTTTGAGATGTTAGGTAATTGGAGCCTCGGAGATTACTTCAAAAAAGAGCAACTACCTTGGTTTTATGAGTTTATGACAGAGGAAGTTGGACTCGATCCCACACGGCTCTATGTTACAGTTTTTGCCGGTGATTCTGGGATTCCCGAAGACGAGGATGCCATCAAAATTTGGCAGGATATTTTTGGCAACACCACTACTGCTCGCGATGGTAAACTGGGATTTGATCCTAATATCAAAATTTATACCTACAGTAGCAATTGGTGGAGTAGGGCAGGCGGTCCAACTAAAATGCCAGTTGGTGAGATTGGTGGACCAGACTCTGAGATGTTTTACGACTTTGGAGAGGATCATAAGTTTCACGAGAATTCTACGTGGAAAGATGATCTATGCCACCTCAACTGTGATTGTGGGAGATTTCTTGAGATCGGTAACTCCGTTTTTATGCAGTTCGAGAAACAGGAAGATGATTCCTTCAAACCACTACCTGCTCAAAATGTCGACTTTGGCGGAGGGTTTGAAAGGATTGTTGCCGCAAGTAACAACGACCCCGATATTTTCAAAATCGATATGTTCGCTCCAATAATTCGAATTATCGAAGTGACGTCTGGCAAAAAATACGAAGGCGATAATCTCGCTCCCATGCGAGTTATTGCCGATCACCTGCGTGCAGCAACCTTCATGATGGGTGAGGGGCTTGAACCAAGTAACAAAATGCAGGGTTATGTTTTACGTCGCCTCCTCCGTCGCGCTGCTGTAAAGGCGCGTCATCTTGGAGTAGATGCAGCATTAGTCATTAAACAAAGCATCCCAGGAATTCTAGAGGAATATGTCTCTGCTGGGTTTCTCAAAGCCGGTCAAACAGATCGAATAATAGAAGTAGCAACTACAGAGCTAACCAAATTTGGCAAAGCTCTCGATAAAGGGCTTAGGGAGCTAGAGAAGTGTGATGCAAAAGATCTCAATGCAAGGTTTGCTTTTGACCTTTTTCAGAGTAGTGGTTTCCCCTTCGAGATTACCGAAGAGTTAGCCAAACAAAAAGGCGTAACACTAAGTAAATCCGACTTTGATGCAGTTTTTCAAACTCACCGTAATGACAGTCGCACTGCAAGTGTTGGGATGTTCAGGGGCGGTCTCGCTGATCAGTCGGAGGTAACTACCAAGCTTCATACAGCAACTCATTTGTTGCAATCTAGCATGCGCAAAATCCTTGGTAATGAGATTTCTCAAGCAGGTAGTAATATTACTCCCGAGCGACTTCGCTTTGATTACACTTTTTCTGGCAAGCCAACTCCAGATCAACTCATTGAAATAGAAAATATGATCAACGATACAATTAAGAAAAACCTTCCGATTACCCGACAAATCGAAAACAAGATTCAAGCAATTAAGAGTGGTGCAATGGCTTTTTTTGCCGACAAATATCCGGACGAGGTGAGTGTATACATAGTAGGAAACGTAGAAAAAGATTGGTTTAGTAAAGAGCTCTGTGGAGGACCACACGTGAATGCAACGGGCGAGATTGGTGGGATAAAAATCTTCAAAGAAGAGTCGCTTGGCTCAGGGAAAAGGCGAATTTACGCGAAGTTGGTGACACTATGATACAGTTGTCTTATGGAGCTTAGTAATCTGTTAGGAAATCTTGGTCACAAAGAAGAAGAATCAGAGAAATTTTTGGCTCTTGAGCTTACTGATGACATAGTACAGGCCGCTGTATGGCATGTTGCAAAAGATGTAACCGAAGTAGTCACCATTGGCACTCCCATTCCATGGAATGGTGATACGGGAAACCTAGATGCGTTAATTACTGCGGTTGATACCACGATTACCAAAGCATCGGAAAATCTATCCTCCACCCCCATTCAGGTAATATTCGGAATCCCCACAACTTGGTTAGATGGAGATGCTGTCAAAACAGAAAAAAAAGTTTTTATCAAAAAAATTTATACAGAATTAGAACTTAAACCGCTAGGTTTTGTTGTTATAATGGATAGCTTGATTCGCTTTCTGCGCATGCAGGAAGGTACGCCAACCACTGCAATCCTTATACAAGTTGCAGACACCGAGCTAACAATAGCAGCGGTCGGTTCTGGGAAAACACATGCAATTACTAATGTCCCTCGCACAGATGACGTAGCCAAAGACGTTGAGTCTGGTATCAAGCATTGTGTGCGCGGGTTAACTCAACTTCCCTCGCGCTTTATTGTTTTTGACGGCATGCATGATCTTGAAGATGTAGTTCAAAATCTTACTCTCGTTGAATGGACTGCCAAATTTCCATTTCTTCACATTCCCAAAATAGAATCTCTTTCCAAGGATGTAGTTATCCGAGCACTTTGCGTCGCAGGTGGTAGCGAAGTTGCCAAGTCTATTGGTTTTACAATTCGCGAAACACCAGTTGAGGAGCCTACACTCTCAACTCCATCAGCAGTCGATCTAGAGGCGCTTGGATTTACTACGGAAGATGAATCTCCAAGCGAAATCCTCAATGAACCACAAGAATTACCAGTTGTGGTTCCCCGCAAATTTTCTCTGCCCCACATCACAATCCCCAAGCTTATCATCCCCAAATTATCCCTTCCATTTTCCGTAGGTCACATCCCAATTCGCGCCATAATAGCTTTTGTTGTTGTTGCGTTCGTGTTTTTCCTCCTAGCTGGCAGTCTTTGGCTTTTTCCACACGCTACAGTTACGATTTCAGTGACTCCGAAAACAGAATCTACACAATTCACTCTCAATCTAGATCCTGCAGCAACTACTATCGATCCAATTACATTCACAGTTCCGGTAGAAAAGGTTAGTACAAATGTATCTGGAGAAGCAAGCGCTGAAACATCTGGCACAAAACAAATAGGGGATTCAAGTACTGGTGAGATAACGCTCTACAATCGCACGCTTCTCAAAAAAACTTTTACCAAAGGAACCTTGCTTACTTCAGGTTCTATCAAATTTACTCTTGATGAAGATGTAAATGTTGCCAGTAAATCCGCGGGTTCAGACTATGTTGATGTTCCAGGCAAGGCAGTAGCCAAGATTACTGCCAATAATATCGGCGATACTGGAAATATTCAATCTGGGAACGAGTTTGTTATTGGGAATTTTAGCAAAGATAGTTTTGTTGGCAAAAACGAATCAGCCCTAAAGGGAGGAAGTAGCAAAAGCGTAAGTGCAGTTAGCGCCAAAGACAAAATTGCTCTGGTAAAAGAGCTCAAAACAAAGTTAGAAAATGACGCCAAAGGTCAGCTTCAATCTGGTGGAGGGCTTGTATATATTTTACCCAACTCAGTAGAAGTTACCTCTGAGGAATATTCGGCTAAGGTAGGAGATGACGCTAGTACTTTAACAGCCAAACTCACAGTCACTGTTCAAGGTTATTCTCTTTCTCAATCAGATGTTGTAGGGCTAAGTCGGCAGGTACTTGTTCAAAAGCTCTCGGGGTTTGAGCTAATTAGCGAGCCAGTAGTCGAAATTGGAGAAGGCGACGCCAAGTCAGTCAACGTGAAAGCTACCGCTAAAGCTCTTCCACAACTCAATAAAAGTAGCCTTATTGCCACACTTCAAGGCATTAAAGATGAAAAAGCTATAGAGCAAATGGTAGGAGTGGTTCCGGGTTTTGTTGGGGTCAAAGTAACAATTACCCCCACATGGCTCCCACCTCGTTTCAAAACTCTTCCTCGTAAAGCCGAGAACATCATTCTCAATTTAGCTGTAGCGCAATAAATTCAAAGAGAAACAATAATGACCTTATATTCATACATTAAAGCTCCTCCTGGATTTACTCTCCAAAAACCAGAAAATCCCATATATTATTTTCGCATTTTTCTTTCGGTCATGTTACTTACCCTAGGTATCGCATCATTTACAACAGTAATTTATCCTCTTATTTCCTATCAGCTCATTTATGCCCCAGGGTTACAGCGTAGTTCATCGATGTTATCTCCAATTGCACCTCCAACCAATCCTCTTGAAGTTGCAACATTCAAGGCTTCGGAGCCTGTGGTCTTACCAGAAATTGTTGGCACCAAGCTAGATTACACAGATAGTGAATTTTGGTATCCTACTCGCTCTGTTCAACAGGTGGACTCTACAACGCTTGTCTATAGTCTCACAATTCCAAAGCTCAAAATAAACAATGCCAGTGTTCGCAACGATCATACTGATCTCAGGCAATCGTTAATTCATTATCAGGGAACAGCTGCTCCGGGGGAACTTGGTAATGCTGTTATTTTTGGTCATTCGGTACTTCCACAATATTTTAATCCCACCAATTACACTACAATATTTTCCACTCTTCATACGCTAAAAAAAGGTGATGAAATATTCCTCAATGACGGCAATGCCACTTTTCGCTATGTTATTGAGGAGATGTATGAAGCTCAACCAGACGATCTTTCACCAATTGCGCAACGCTACGATAATCGTTATTTGACTTTAATCACCTGCACACCACCCGGCACATATTTACGGCGTCTAATTATTAAGGGAGTTTTATTATGAAAATTCTTTGCGTCGATTATGGGGTACGCAACTTAGGGTTTGCTACTGCCGAAACTCCTTTTGCCACACCTCTTTCCGTAGCTCACGTGGATAGTATGGGTGAAGCAATTATTGCAACTACCAAAGTTGTTGATCAGTTTCACCCCGATTACATAGTAGTGGGGATCCCAGAAGGTGAGATTGCCACATTAGTTATGGCATATGTTACCGCTCTTAAACCTCTCTTCCAAGCGCAAATTGTTACTCATCCTGAAACTCTTAGTTCTCAAGAAGCTGTAATCAAGTTGCGTGAAGCAGGCGCTAGTCGTGCCAAGTTTGCCAAGGATCATGCTTTTGCCGCTTGTCTTATTCTTGAAGATTATCTGGATGCCAATCCCAACTTAGTCAAAATATAGTACACTGGATAAAAGGAGTCTTATGTTCAAAACAATAATTGCCCCAATTCAGTCTTGGTTGTTACTACGAGGGCAGTGCGTTGCTTGTGGCATGCCACTTGGTAAAGGAAAAGTCGAGAAAAAAGATGCAACTAGTGACAAAGTTACTTGTAAATGCGGTCGAATTTTCATATATGACAATATCAAAAAAAGTTATCATCGCGCGCTTTTTTCTGAAATATAATACTTATGGTTCACTCACGTGTTAGATCTCATGGGATATTTGCCTTAACTACAACTGTAGTGCTTTTTGTAATTTTGGGTTTTGCACTTTGGTCTTACCTCAATTATCTTCTTTCGCCAATCAATCCATCCAATGCGAATCTAGTAACATTCGTTGTTGATCGGGGTGACAATGTGGCCCACGTTGGCGCTGGCCTTACACAATCTGGCCTAATCCGAAGTTCATTGGCCTTTCGTCTAGCGGTTTACTTGGAAAAAGTTGGAGACAAGCTACAGGCAGGAGAATACCAACTCGCCAAAAATCAGTCTGTACGCTCAATAAGCAACGCTCTTACTCGAGGGATTGCAACCGACAACATATTAACAATTCCTGAGGGGTATCGTCTAGAGCAAATTGGCGAAACTGTTGAGAGTAAGCTGGCAATCAAATACAGTGATTTTATTTTGGCGAGCAAGGGGCAAGAAGGGTATTTATTTCCAGATACTTATGCCTTTGGAAAGGAGACAACTGCACAAGAAATTATCACCAAACTTCGTTCCACATGGGATAGTAAAGTTGCAACTTTGTCTCGTACTCCTACTTATGATGAAGTAATATTGGCTTCTATTCTAGAGCGCGAAACATTAACAAACACCGAAAAGCCGATTGTTGCTGGTATTCTTAAGAAGCGCCTAGCGGAAGGATGGGCTCTCGAAGTTGATGCCACCATTCAATATATGCTTGGTAAAAAAGGAGGGTGGTGGCCAATTCCACTATTGGGTGATCGCAAGCTAAAGTCTGCCTTCAATACTTATCTCAATCAGGGAATCCCGCCTAGTCCAATCTGTAATCCAGGCTTAGTAAGTTTAGCGGCAATTATTTCTCCAGAGCAATCACCTTACTATTTTTACCTTCATGACAAGCAAGGTAATATTCACTATGCAGCTACCAATGCCGAGCACGAGAGTAACATTGCCAAGTACATAAGGTAATACATTTTACCCCATTGACCATACTCAATTCTCATGGTTAAATAGCACACGCCCAAAGTTGTATGGGAAAGAGCGTACAAGATAGCTCGCGTACGCTCATTTTCGTATTGTTTGGCGATCATTAGTCATCAGTAATTATCTAGGGGGTTACTCCATGGCAAAGTCAAATCGCTTATATTGGGGAAGTCAGGATCTTCCACTTCCCAAATTAGATCTTACACGAGTCCAACGCGACTCATATGATGAATTCCTCAAAAAAGACATTGCTAAGTACCTACAAGAAGTTAGTCCAATCGAAGATTTTACTGGCAAAACCTGGGAATTAAGCCTTGGCGAGCATTATTTCGAAGAACCCAAAATTACTCCAACAGAAGGTATGCTCAAAGGCATGACCTACGACATGCCATTGCGCGTTCGCGTTACCCTTATTAATAGAGTCACCTCCGAAGAAACAACTCAAGACGTCTTTTTGGGAGATATTCCCAAGATGACCGATCGTGGCACATTTATTATTTCTGGAATTGAGCGCGCCGTTGTCAATCAATTGGTTCGTTCACCTGGCATTTTCTTTTTTGGAAGCGTCGAATCTACCTCTGGTAGAGTTCTTCATTTTGGCGAACTACGCCCAATGCGAGGAAGTTGGCTAGAAATGACAGTTAACAAAAATGATACGCTTACTGCCAAGATCGATCGCCATCGCAAATTTTATCTAACAACCTTTCTCCGCGCGATGGGTATCGAAGATGAAGCAGAGATCCTTGCCCTATTTAAAGATGTTGATACCGACAAAGAACATCAATACATTTTTGCAACCCTAGCCAAAGACCCCAACAAAACCAAAGAAGAAGCCCTTCTTGATCTCTATGACAAAGTCAGGCCAGGTGAGCCAGCAGTTCTCGAAAATGCCAAAAATCTTTTCTTCCAAAGTTTTTTTGATCCTCGTCGTTATGATCTAGACAAGGTTGGTCGTTACAAGCTCAATAAAAAATTGGGGTTAAACATAGAAAATAAGCCAGACAATCAAGTATTGACCAAACAGGATGTTGTAGCCGCAATCAAATACCTCATTGGTCTTCAAAATGGAGTTGGGCAAGTTGATGATATTGATCATTTAAGTAACCGCCGTGTCCGCAGAGTTGGTGAGCTATTGGGTGCAACCGCCTTTCGAATAGGCTTGCTTCGCTTGGAGCGTAGTATCAAAGAAAAAATGTCTTTGGTAAAGCCAGAAGAGTCTATTGCCCCAGTCCAGCTTATTAATGCCAGGCCAATTATCGCAACCATTAGTGAGTTCTTCCGTCGCAATCGCCTTTCAACTATTCTTGATCAAACCAACCCTCTCTCAGAGATAGACAATCTTCGTCGTCTCTCTGTTATGGGTACTGGGGGTGTTACTCGCGAGCGCGCTAGTTTTAGTATGCGAGATATCAATGCAAGTCAATATGGGCGCATCTGTCCAGTTCGCTCACCCGAAGGTCCTAACATTGGCCTCGTGACTTATCTTTCTCTCTATACACGCGTCAACGAATTTGGTTTCCTTGAGTCACCTTATCGCAAAGTTGTCGCCGATAAAAAGGGAATGAAGATTACAGACCAAGTAGATTATCTTTCACCAGATGACGAGCAAGGTTATTATGTTACTCATGCTGGTATCGAAGTCAAAGATGGTTATATTAAAGATAATTGGGTTCCTGTCCGATACGGTGGCGACTTCTTAGAAGTTCCAGTTGAGAAACTTCAATATATCGACGTTGTGCCTCGCCAAGTCGTTGGTACTTCAGCGTCACTCATCCCTTTCATCGCTCATGACGAAGCTAACCGCGCTCTAATGGGTACTCACATGCAGTGTCAGGCAGTGCCTTTAGTGCATCCAGAGGCACCTATTATTGGTACTGGTATGGAAGGTGAAGTTGCAAGCTCAATGAACTGGGTTGTTCGCGCCATTCGTCCAGGAACTGTTTCTTATGTCGACGCAACCAAAGTTGTTTTTGATCTCGACAAGGAAGAGTTGGAAAAAGCCAAAGAATATCATAAAACCAGTAACAATGAGCATATAACTCTAGAGAAGGGTAAGGAAGTTTATTCATTAATCAAATTCTTTAGAACAGCTCAGAGTACATGCTACAACCAACACCCAATGCTCAAAGTTGGTGACAAAGTCAAAACTGGAGACATCGTTATTGATGGCCCAGCATCTGATAATGGTGAGTTAGCACTCGGCAAGAATCTAACAATTGCCTACGCTTCTTTTATGGGTCTTGGATACGAAGACGGTATTATCATTTCAGATCGCTTGGTCAGAGAAGACGTTCTTACATCTATTCACATTAATGAATACGAGAGTCAAGTTATGGACACCAAACTAGGTGCCGAAGAGCTGACTCGCGATATTCCCAATGTATCAGAGCACGACCTTCGAAATCTAGGTGAAGACGGAGTTGTAGTAGTTGGCGCTGAAGTTTCTCCAAACGATATCCTCGTTGGTAAGATTGCCCCCAAAGGTGAAACAGAACTAACCGCCGAGGAGCGTTTGCTTAGAGCCATATTTGGCGAAAAAGCACGCGAAGTCAGAGATACTAGTCTCAAGATGCCTCATGGCGAGAGTGGTACTGTTATCGATGTTCAGGTGCTTGATCGTGAAGAAGGTGACGAACTTGATCCAGGTGTTATCAAGACAGTTAAAATCAAAGTTGCTCAGCTTCGTAAAGTCACCGTTGGTGATAAGTTAGCTGGTCGTCATGGTAACAAGGGTGTCATCTCCCGCGTTATTCGTCAGGCCGATATGCCTTATCTTGAGGATGGCACACCAATAGACATTATCATTTCTCCTCTTTCTGTTTTGGCGCGTATGAATCTTGGTCAACTTCTTGAGGCTCATCTAGGATGGGCAGCTCGCAAGCTTGGTTATAAGGTTGCACTTCCAGTCTTTGAGAAACTTGATGAATCTATCATTGAAAGAGAACTTGCCAAGGCTGGTTTACCAGTTTCAGGCAAAACAATCCTTCGTGATGGACGAACTGGTTTGGCTTTCGATAAGCCAACCACTGTTGGCGTCGGGTATATCCTCAAGCTTTCTCACATGGTTGAAGACAAGACTCATGCTCGTTCAACTGGTCCATACTCTCTCGTGACTCAACAGCCACTTGGTGGCAAAGCCCAAATGGGTGGACAGAGACTTGGAGAAATGGAAGTTTGGGCACTAGAAGCTCATCGAGCCGCTCACGTCTTGCAAGAAATGCTCACTATCAAATCCGACGATATTGTTGGACGCGCAAAAGCATTTGAAGCCATTGTCAAAGGTAGTGAGATTCCAGAAAGTACGGTACCTGAGAGTTTCAAGGTTCTGCTAAAGGAACTTAACTCACTTGGCCTTGATGTTATTCCAGTCGAACCTCAAGAAGTTATTGAAGTTGACGAAGAAGTTAGTCATGCAGTTGCCGAAGATATTAAAGCCTCAAGTCTTGGCGATGATAAAAGCGACGACTCAAACACTTCCACAGCTTCCGATGATGACGACGATGACGACGATGACGAGATAGATTCCAAGGAGGGCGATCTCGACGATCTAGAAGGGCCATCAGAAGAAGATCTTAAATCAGAGGGTGAAGGAGAACAATCATGATCAAAAACATTCTTGACTTTAAAGGTCTCAAGATTCAACTTGCAAGTGGTGATACCATTCGCAGCTGGTCTCACGGCGAAGTCATAAAGCCAGAAACCATCAATTATCGGACCTTAAAACCCGAGAAAGACGGACTTTTTTGTGAACGAATTTTTGGTCCCACCAAGGACTGGGAATGTTATTGCGGCAAGTACAAACGTATTCGTTATCGTGGAATCGTTTGTGATAAATGTGGTGTTGAAGTTACTCAGAGTCGCGTTCGTCGCGAGCGCATGGGCCACATCAACCTAGCTACCGCCGTTGCCCACATTTGGTACTTCAAAGGAGCTCCAAGTAAGCTTTCTCTTTTGACCAACATCCCTCCCAAGAGTCTTTCAGCTGTGATTTACTTTGCCAAGTATCTCGTTCTCGAAATTAACAAAGAAGAAAAAGCCAAAGTAGTAGAAACACTTGAGGCCAATAAAGCGGCTGCTTTCCAAGCACTAGATGATAGTGCCAAAGAAAGACTTGAAGGCGTTAAAACAGCTCTTGAAACTGAGTTAGAAGCTATCAAACTCAAGAAGTTGACAGCCGATGCCATGGCCATTGCAATCGAACGCTCCAAAATCAGTGCCAAAAAAGCTATAGAACTTGTCCATGAAAGTGTTGTAGGCGACAAAGATAGTACCGATGAGATTTACAAAACTATTCTCAGTATGGCCAAGCGTGTCACTGCTGGAGCTGTAATGTCTGAAGAAGAGTATCTCAAACTTGAAGAGTATGACGCCGTCTCCCACCTCAAAGTTGGAATGGGTGCTGAAGCAGTACTAGAATATCTCAATACTCTTGATCTAGTCTCACTTGCACGTTCACTCAAAGAAGATCTCAAAACAGAAACTGGAATCAAAAGAACCAAAGTTGCCAAGCGTCTCAAAATTGTTGATGGTCTCAAAAATGCAGGACTTAATCCTTCTTGGATGATACTCAAAGTTCTTCCCGTTCTTCCTCCAGAACTACGCCCAATGGTCCAGCTCTCTGGGGGTCGTTTTGCCAGTTCTGATCTGAATGATCTTTATCGTCGTGTTATCAATAGAAACAGTCGTCTCAAACATCTTATTGAGTTAGGCGCTCCAGAAATCATTCTTCGAAACGAAAAAAGAATGCTCCAAGAAGCAGTCGATAGCTTAATTGATGCATCTCAAACCAAGACTACTCGTCGTCGCGTAGTCAAGCCTCTTCGTTCACTCTCTGATATGCTATCTGGCAAGCAGGGTCGTTTCCGCCAAAATCTTTTAGGCAAGCGCGTTGACTATTCTGGTCGTTCCGTTATCGTAGTTGGTCCTGAGCTAACTCTTGATCAGTGTGGTCTTCCCAAAGATATGGCTCTTGAAATGTTTAAGCCATACGTGTTGCGAGAGCTCATAAATGGTGGAATTGCTCCAAACGTCAAGAGTGCCAAGCACATAATCGAGAAGAAGGACCCAGAAGTTTTTGATATTCTAGAAAAGATTACCAAAAATCACCCAGTTCTCCTTAACCGCGCTCCTACACTACACAAGCTTGGTATTCAGGCTTTTTATCCAGTGCTTATTGAGGGCAATGCTATTCAGTTACACCCTTGTGTCTGTGCAGGTTATAACGCCGACTTTGATGGTGATCAAATGGCTGTTCACGTTCCACTTTCTGCTACCGCCATCCGCGAAGCAGGGAGTTTGATGTTAGCCAAACACAATCTATTAAAGCCAGCTAATGGCACCCCAATTACCATTCCCAACAAAGAGATGGCTCTAGGATGTTATTACTTAACCAGCTTTGATCCAGACATCAAGAAATCAAGCATTCTCTTTGGAGATAGCCAAGAAGTTCATCATGCTTATCAAACTGGGTTAATTCACTTACGTCAGCCAATTGCTTTGCGTGTAAATGGTAAGACGATCGAAACTTCTATTGGCCGCGTCATTTTTAACGCAGTGCTTCCAATGAGCATGCGCTTTATGAATGAAGCTGTTGGTGCCAAAAAGATTGCCGATATTATCAAAGACGCCATTCGCGAACTCTCTCAACAAGAGGTTGCTGATCTAGTAGATGCTATTAAGGCTACTGGCTTTGAGTATCTCACAACCTCTGGTCTTTCGGTCGCCGTCTCAGACAACATCATGATTCCTGAAAAAGAAGCCATGATTAAAGAGGCTGATGTGCGTGTTAATGAAATCCAAGAAACATACAATCAAGGCTTGATCACCGCCGACGAAAAACGTCGCCTCAGTTTTGAAGTTTGGATGGAAACAACCGAGAAAATCGCCAATGAGACATGGGCCAAGTTTGAGCCAACCAATGCTGTTAAGATTATTATCGAGTCAGGTGGTACTCGTGCAAGTCGCGATCAAGTTAAGCAGCTTTCTGCTATGCGCGGACTTGTGGTTGATCCATTGGGTAAGATCGTCGAAATGCCAACCAAAAGTAATTTCCGCGAAGGTCTTTCAATCTTTGAATATGTTACCTCTAGTCGCGGTTCACGCAAAGGTCTTACCGACTCAGCTCTCAAGACTGCCGATGCTGGTTATCTTACTCGCCGCTTAGTAGATGTTTCTCACACTACAATAATTCGCGAAGCCGACTGTGGAGTAGAAGTTGGTTTAGAGATTGTAAGCGACGGACCACGTGGCAAGCAGATGGCCAAGCGCCTATTGGGTAGAACAAGTGTCAAAACTATTAAAAACCCTAAGACCAAAGAGCCAATTGTCAAAAAAGGCGAGACAATAGACGATCTAATGGCAGATGAAATTGTTTTATCCGGCGTTGAATCAGTTGAAATTTTCTCCCCTCTTACGTGTACTGCTCGCTATGGTCTTTGTGCCAAGTGTTATGGTTGGGATTTCTCAACTCGTCACACGGTCGCCGAAGGTACTCCTGTCGGCGTTATTGCCGCTCAGAGTATCGGTGAGCCAGGTACTCAACTTACTATGCGTGTTAAGCACGCTGGTGGAATTGTTGGTCTCGACGTTACCCAGGGACTACCTCGTGTCGAAGAGCTTTTTGAGGCTCGCACACCCAAGGTTACAGCTCCTATAGCAACAGTTGCTGGCAAGGTCACTGTCGAAGAAACTGGTGATGGATACAGAGTCATTATCAATGGTCCAGCTGGTACTGAAGAGCATATTGTTCCAGCCACTTTAACACTCCTTGTCAAAGACAAAGATCCCATTGCCGCTGGTATGCCACTTGCTGCTGGTCCTCAGAATATTGGTGAGGTACTTCGGGTACGCGGTCTACGCGAAGCTCAGTTGTACTTGATCCAAGAGATTCAGGCAGTCTATGAGTCACAAGGAATCCCGATCTCAGACAAACATTTTGAGGTTATTGCTCGCGAGATGAGCAGTAAGGTCAAGATTGAAGAGTCTGGAGACACTCCTCTTATTCCTGGTGAAATTGTTGATCGCGCTACATTCGAAGCAGACAACGATGCCGTACTCGCCGAAGGTGGAGAACCAGCAACTGCAGTTGGTATTATCCTTGGCATTACTAGGGCGAGTCTTCACACAGTGAGTTGGCTCTCAGCCGCCTCATTCCAAGAGACTACCAACGTACTAGCAGAAGCTGCACTTCAGGGCAAAGAAGATCGCCTATTGGGTCTAAAAGAGAACGTCATCATTGGCCGACTCATCCCAACTGGTAAGCCAGAAGGCGTAATTCTAGCCGAAGCCAGAGAAGCTGCAGAAGCAGCCGCTCTCGCTGTGGTACAATAACTAATCGAAAAACAAATATAAGGAAATTTAAAAAAGTATGCCAACAGTTAATCAATTAATCCGCTTCGGGCGCGATAGTAAACCAAAAAAAAGCAAAGCCTCTGCCTTGCGCAAAGGTTTTAATGCCACCAAAAGGAAGATGGTCGAATACGCCTCTCCCCAAAAACGTGGTGTTTGCACTGTCGTCAAAACTATGACACCCAAGAAACCTAACTCAGCTCTTCGTAAAATTGCTCGTGTTAGGCTTAGCAACAAACAGGAAGTCACAGCCTATATCATGGGCGAAGGGCACAATTTGGCCGAACATTCCGTGGTATTGATCCGCGGTGGTCGTGTTAAAGATCTTCCTGGTGTCAAATATCACATTGTGCGTGGCAAGTACGACGCTGCTGGAGTCGACAAGCGCATGACCAGTCGTTCCAAATATGGAACCAAGAAACCAAAAGTAAAATAAGGAGTAAATAATCATGCGTGCAAAATCAGCAGGTGTCAGAAAAGTTTTAGGTGACGCCAAATACAATTCAGTCGAGGTTAACAAGCTTATCAATCGTGTCATGTTTGATGGTAAAAAAAGCGTAGCTGAGAAACAAGTTTACAAAGCTATTGATATTATCGCCGAGAAAACCAAACACGATGGATTAGAGACTCTCAAACTTGCTCTAACTACTATCGCCCCCAAAATGGAAGTTCGTAGTCGCCGCATCGGTGGAGCAGCTTACCAGGTACCAATGCCAGTTTCGCCACGTCGTCAATTTTCTCTAGGCATTCGATGGTTAGTAATAACTGCCGAAGCACGCCCCAACAAAGAGTATCACTCGTTTGCTGAGAAGCTCGCTGCCGAAGTAGTCGATGCCCTCAATGGAGTTGGTGCTGCGATTAAGAAGCGCGACGATGTTCACCGCATGGCCGATGCGAATAAGGCATTCAGTCACTTCCGTTGGTAGCCTTCTCTTTCAACTAGAAATTTGCGATCACAACTTCAATGATTCGAATCGATGGAGTAATTGCTACGCGCGTAATTTTTCCATTAGTCGCGCGTAAAAGCGAAGGTTGTGGATTGTTGCGAGGCGATAGGCGAGGGTATCGCCGATTTTGAAAAGGTGAAAGAGATAGGCTCTAGAGTAATTCTTACATGTGTGGCAATCACAGTTTGGGTCGATGGGGGATAGGTCTTCCGCATTCTCGGCCTTGGTTGGCGTGAAATAATGATACGTAGGGGCAAGTCGTGACTCGCCCTCAATATAATCCCACACACATAACCTACCATGCCGCGCGTCGCGGGTTGGGATCACGCAATCAAACACGTTAAACCCAAGGGCAACACACCGCACAATATCTTCTGGCTTGCCAATCCCAAGGCCATAAAGCAAATATCCTTCGGGCGCCTCTTCGGCAATAATCTTACCCGACTCCTCATCAAAGCTGCCATCTGATTTTACCGGCCAGCCACCCCAGCCAAATCCATCAAACCCAATCTTAACCAGTTCTTTTGCGCAATATCTCCGGAGCTCTGGGTAAAACCCACCTTGCACTACCCCAATCAAATATGGCCGCTTATCTTCTGGTATCGCGAGTCTGGTACATTCCGCCACAAACGCGTCTTTACTGCGCTTCGCCCAGGCAATTGTCCGTTCTACCGTTTCTTTGGCTTCCTTTTCGGTGACATCGGGTGGGGTAAAGTCATCAAGCACCACCATAAGATCCGTGCCCAAGGCTATTTGATAGTTAATCGAGTCTTCTGGGGTCAGTAGCAGCTTGGCACTATTCTCAGGCTTAAACCACACTCCTTCGTCCACAATCTTACCGCCACTTTTCTTGACAATCGACATTACCTGAAACCCACCCGAGTCGGAGATCATCCCTCCCTCCCAGTTCATGAGTCTTGCAACTCCCCCCATCGTGCGCATTTTTTCTTGGGGGATCATGCGCCACAGGTGGTATGTATTAACAAGTACTCCCGGCGTGCCAGTACCTGCAACATCCTGACTGTCGACACTACGCACTACCGCCCGCGTTGCATCAGGGAAAAACACGGGGAAGGGGATCTCCTTGCCGTTTTTGGTTTTGAACATCTTGTTCATGAGCGTAGTATAGCGTAACTAAAACTATGGTATGGAAAATAAAGTTCTACCAAACTCAGAGAGGTGAATCTCCAGTTAATGACTTTTTATCTATTGCACGCATTCACAAAGAAGTCACAAAAAACTCCTGCGAAAGAATTAAAGATTGCACTTGACAGAATGAAAGAAGTTATATAGCATATACGCTATATGATTAATATTCCTCCCGATAAAAGAAAACATTTGGATGCAAAAATTGTTTTTAACAAACAAATGAAAGATCCAATTTTTCGAAAAGAGTATGAGAAACTAGATGCAGAATTTGCTCCAATCGAGGCAATTCTTGATGCCCGAATGAAAAAGGGAATGACCCAAGCTCAGATTGCCAAGAAAATGGGCACAACTCAATCGTCCATTGCGCGCGTAGAAGCTGGTAAGAGCCATCCTACAATCCCTTTCTTGCAGCGTCTCGCCGACGCAACGGGAACTAGGCTCTCGATCCGCTTCCTTCCTCAGTAACCACTCCCAAACACACCTTGACTTGACATTCTCTCTCTCTCTCTCTCTCATAATGTCTCTTAGATAAATTAGTTTTACCTAGGAGAATAATATGCCAGAAGACACAAAGCCATACGAACTGTTAGGTACCCAGTTTGCTAGACGCTTTGTCTAATCTTCTCCTGGTTATTAAT
>JBAXNV010000001.1:0-95588 GCA_037133595.1 bacterium | reverse complement strand
GGATGTACACGGCCAAAGCACACACCAAATCAACTCTTTTTGCTACTTAAGCCTAGAACGTGTAATTAAAGACAAATTAATTGTTTCCAAATATGGTGGTAAAAATCTTAGTAAATGGGGAGACGAAGATTCTGGCGTACTTGACGAAGATATGTGGGGATTTCTAGCACAACTTTCCTTGGATAGCGCTGAATATTCCAAAAAGCTTAAAGAATTGCTAACTTCCAAGTAATTTTAATTTTTTTTCTTCATGAGATAGTTTTTTGAGCTCGTATTCGGCTTTGGTTGCCCTGGAACGATCGGGGAACTCTCTTGAATATACGAGTTTGCATGGGCGATGGGCGCGAGTATAGCGAGCTCCGCGAGGCGAGGTGTTGTGCTCCCATAATCGGCGAACAAGATCTGTTGTGATGCCCGAGTATAGTGATTGATCTACACACTCTAAGATATACAAATAATAGGTCATTTGACTATGGGAGCTTTGGCGTGGATTGCATTTAATAGCTCTGGAAAGATCTTGGTCATGAAGTGCCCTGCACCTCGAATATCGTGTAGCTCGCTACCTAGCTGTTCTTGAATATATAATGGCTCGTTGATGTTGATATAGGGGTCTTCGGTAGAGCAAAACTGCACAATCCATTTGGCATTAACTTTGATTTTGTCCCACTGCCAAGGCGTGTTGTAGTAGCCCGACTCTTTCTCTGTGGCATCACCAAGATCAGTGTGATTGACCCCGATTACAATAGCACCTAGTAGTTTGTGAGCCTCGAGGTATCGAAGTGCAGCAACGCCACCTGAAGAATGGCCAATGATGATTGCATTTTCGTCGGCTCCGAGCTTTTTCTCGATAAATGGCAACCAAATATCTTTGTGAGCAATCTGCCCATCGGGCATATTTTGCATGACGACGTTGTAACCTAGACCAATAAGCTTGCCACGAGCCCAGCTATACCAATTGGCAGTCTCTACATCGCAACCGCCATTGCCAGGGAGAATGATTATTTTTTGTTTCATATTATTTTGTTTAGTTGCGCTTTCATATGATCATTAGCATATTTTTGTCTTTCCGTAACTATGCCTTGATCGGCCATTCTTCTCTCATGTGTAATTTCGTCCTCAAGCCGTGCATGATCTATATTAAGAAATTGCTCTGCCCTACTTACTCTTTCTGCTGGCATCTTAATAATTTGCAAATCAAACATGTCATTAACAATTGTCTCAGGATCTTCTCCACTCATCATCCTATCTCTAACTGCCTCTAACACAGGATTAGGTATGTCATTCATAATTTTATTCCAATAATGTGGTATTGGGTATAAGACCAATTTCTTGAATAGCGATGTCTGGAAGACTCTTGCCAACGACACCTTGCAAATCGCCATAAACACCATTGGTATGATCTATTAGCGTGCGAAGCTGTTTGTCCTGCCTTGCCCATTTGGTCAAAAACCAGCGCTTTTCGCGCTCGATCTCTGTTTGCATGGCATTGTAATTTTCCATCATGGCTTCGATGCGTGCCTGAAAATCGTGGCTGGTGATGTATGCCCACAATATCTCCTGCTTCTCCGTCTTGTTCTGATTTTTGGATTGTTCAAGCATGAGGTTGTAGAGATTAAAACGCAATACACTTGCTAGAGCCGCGACCATGGCGCGAGTGGTTACCCAAACACCTTCGCGATAAGCATAGGTTTTGATGTCTTCGGGGGGATTTACTGCAACGAGAATTGAAATATGAGCATGGGCCAGTCTTGCGTCTTCTTTGAGCTTGGGAATCCACCCACCACTCCATTTGCCGTTCTTGGTTTCCCACAGGATAGTGCCACATTCTCTCCCCGATTTGTCAAAAACTAGCTGGGTAATGTCGGCGCCATTTACCCCTTTTTTAACTTCGTTTATTTGATCTAGTGGGAACTCTTTTTTTAGTATTGCTTCGATCTCGAGCTCAAGCACCTCGCCTTGCGTCTGCTGGCTCCCCTGCTCGGCCTTTCGCTGAGCATCAGAGAGCGACTTTTGTAGATCGGCGATTATCTTGTCTTTTTCCATCCCTTTGAGGGCGTGCTCCTCATCAGCTTTGGTTTTGATCTCAATCTTGAGTTTGGCCTCGGACTCAGCGAGTTTCTTTTGAAGCTCAAGTGCCGATGCTTCTTTGTCGACTTGGGCCTGGCGCAACATTTTGCCTTGCTCCAGTAGCTCTACCATGAGTTTTTTGTTGCGCTCCTTCTCCTCAGCTGCCTGATCAGAAAGTGATTTGAGCTTGAGCTCAAGATCCGAGCTAACTTGAGACTTGGCTTTTTCGATAGCTTGTGCAAGAGCCTGTTGGTGCTTGAGCTCAACTGCCTTGAGAGCTGCTTCCTCGAGCTGGTGAGCTAGCACGTCATCGAGCGCAAATTGGTGGCCGCACTCTGGACATTTGATAATTTGAGAAGACATAATTAGCCCTCAATACGTTCGATACTTGCAGAGAGATTTCGCAGTCTTTCGTCGAAACTCTCGTAGCCTCGATCAATCTGTTCGATATCTTTGATGATTGTTGTACCCTCGGCAATTAGAGCTGCCATAACTAGAGTCGCACCGCCGCGTAAATCTGGAACAGTAAGATCCAGCTTGCCGACAAGAGGGGTTGGACCAATGATCTTTGCGGCATGAGGGTTTTTGACACGTTCGGGCCACTCGAACTCGTAGAAACCACTTGGATCCTCTGGCATTGGATCGTAGGTTTCGATGTTTGCCCCCATCGAGTTGAGTTGGCTCGTAAATGCCAGGCGATTGTTGTGCACAGCCTCGATAACATGACTTTCTCCTTTAGCCTGAGTCATCATGGTAGTCCAGAGAGGCTGCCAGTCTGTCATAAAATCTGGCTCAGGTCCGGTTGTGAGATCTGTTGCAACAAGCGGTGAGTCATACCAAAAACGGATGCCGTATTCTTCGATTTCGTAGCGTCCACCCGCCTGATCAAGCTTGTTGAGAAAGGCAGTAAGATACTTGGGATCTGCGCCTTCAACGATAATATCGCCTTTGGAAGCTATCGCCATCGTGGCATAGCTTACAGCCTCATTGCGATCACACATGACGCGATGTGTAGCGCCATATAACGTATCAACCCCTTCGATCACAATCGTCTCTCCATTGCCCATACGGCTAATACTTGCACCCATTTTGTTGAAGAAATTGATGAGGTCATCAATCTCTGGCTCAAGGCCTGCATTCTCGATTACTGTTTTGCCGTGAGCAAGAACTGCCGCAATAATTATAGCCTCAGTACCAGTGTGGCTTTTTTTGTCAAACTTGTAGGTTGCACCATGAAGACCATCTGGAGCCTCCATGACAATTGCGTTATCTGTACATTCTACGGTTGCACCCATGGCACGAAAGCCATCGAGATGGCGCTCTACTGGGCGATCGCCTAGAGCGCATCCACCAGGTTGAGGAATCACCGCCCTACCCTTTTTGTTAAGAAGAAGGCCTGCAAAAAGCGTACTGGCGCGACTTTTCTCACCTGCAAATTGAGGGATTGTGTCTGAATTGATCCCGTTGCCGACAACATAAACTGTATTATCGCCAGGTCGAGTACATTTGACACCAAGTGCCTCGAGAGTGCGAAAAGTAACATCGACATCGCCAATATTACTCATGTTGAGCAGTCGTGACTCGCCCACGCCACATGCTGCGGCGATCATAAGCTTGAAGCTGGCATTTTTGGCTCCACCAAGACGTACTGCGCCTCGAAGAGGAGATCCGCCTTTGATTTTGAAACTTGTCATAGGAGAGATTGTATAGGAGTTATCTATTTTTCGCCAATCACAAACACTTCACTGACAAGGTTTACACCATGTACCTGGTACACTTTGGCCTTAATTAACTCGATAAGATCAAGCACATCCGAGGAGGTCGCACTACCGTCGTTGACGATAAAGTTGGCGTGTACATCACTTACTACCGCGCCACCAACGCGCGCGCCCTTGAGACCTGCCTGATCGATGAGGTAACCAGCGGATTGGGTGCTACTTGGATTTTGAAAGATACAGCCAGAGCTTGAGGAACCGAGTGGTTGGGTCTTGGCGCGGCGCGCCACAGCAAATTGACCTTTTTGGGCAAGTTCTTCTTTGTCTTTTTTGGTGAGCTGAAATGACACTGAGAGAATAATCTCGTCGGTGTTGTGCAAACGCGAATAATCATAGGCAAAATCAAGCTCTTTGTGAGTGAGAGTACTAATCTTGCCATCTGCCTCAAGAACTTTGACATTAACCACGTGGTTGCCAATGAGATCGCCCATGTGATGAGCATTGTTAAATATCGCCCCCCCGACAGTGCCTGGCAGCCCCAAGAAATCTTCAAGACCAGCAAGACCTTGAGCAATCGCATATGTCACCAGTTGATTAACTGGAACGCCAGAATCCGCAGTCAAGATATTGTCTTGCTGAGTGATGTTTGCAATTTTATTTTTGATGACAAGTCCCCGAAACCCTTTGTCGGTAACGAGGATGTTACTACCACTACCTAGGATAAAATATGGGAGTTTGTGATCTTGGGCATAAGAGAGCGCCGTTGTTAGCTCGACAATTGTTTTGACTTCTACAAAATAATCGGAGGGACCACCAAGCTTGAAATAAGTGTACTTTGCTAAAGGAATGTTTTTTTGTATGATTAATCCCATGAGATCTGTCCTTTCACCTGCCGGCGAGCCCTTCTCGAGTTGCACTCGTGAATTCCTTTCAAGAACAGACCTTAACTCAGTGTGCAACTTATAAACAAATCCTGCGCCCATTGTAAGAATGAGGTCTTTTTCACGGCTCTCTTGGGCGATAGTCTCTGCCGCGTTATCCCAAGTAAGAGCTTTGACGTTGTTATTGTACTTGGCAACTTCTTTGGCAAAACTCTCTGGGGTAACAGAGTGAGGCTGGCCCTTCTCACGAGCACTTTCAAAAATTGGCATGATGTAGCAGTTGTCGGCAAGCGCAATTGCTTTGGCGAATTCGACTAGCAACTTTTCGGTGCGCGAATAAGTGTGAGACTCGAAGACGAGAGTTATTTTGTTACGTGGGAAAGCTTGTTTGAAAGCAGACACGGTCGACTCGATTTCGTGGGGATGATGCCCGTAGTCATCGTACAAAAGACGCCCTGCAACCTCACCCATTTTTTCTTGGCGACGAGTCGCGCCCTTGTAACTTTGGATCGCAACAACTGCCTCTTTCATCGTGATCCCAGATTCGATCGCCGCAAGAACGGCGGCCGTGCCATCCAGCTTGTTGTGATCGCCAAAGACAGAGAGTGAAAGCTGTTGATATATTGGATGCGACTTTCCGTAGCGTATGGTTTTGGCCCTCAGGGTCAGACCTTGAGGGTCGCACAATAATTGATGAGTTAGTTGATCGTCTTCGCAGGCGATCCATGTAGAACCCTGTGGTAAACTCTCAACAAGAGTGCGAAAAGTTCCAAGAGTTGAGGCTTCGTCTGGATAAATGTCAGGATGATCGTGCTGAATATTGGTGGTAATGAGAATATTGGGGTTTAGTAGTGCAAATTTGGGGCGTGAATCCGACTTGCTGATAGCATACTCATCGGCTTCGATTATATACACTGGATCAGTGCCAGCGGCTCCTGGAGCATTGAGCCCTACGATATCGCTTGTGCCTATATAATACCCAGCATCGCGGCCAGCAGCGCGAAACAGCGTTGCGAGCATGGCGCTAGTTGTAGTCTTGCCCCCTACCCCTGCCACAGCGATAACTGTTCGATCTTTTACAAAATCAGCTAATGCCTGAGCAAGCGAAACTATTTTGGCTGTGGGATGGATTGGCTTTGTGTAAGCAGTTGAGTAAACGATGAGGTCCGTCCCCTCTGGGATCGCAGAGCCTAGGGGACGGACCTCTAGGTTGCGGGCGGAAAGCACGTGATCGGTAATGAAGTTTTCGGCTGTATCTGACCCTGAAACCTGCCAGCCAACATCTTGCATGGCAAGAGCAAGAGCCATCATTCCGACTCCCTTTATTCCGATAAAATAGGCTTTTTTATTCATAATTTTTGGAAATCTTGACCCTGGCTTTGGCAAAATCACTCCTGTTGTTGACGCCGTGCCAAAGATTACTATCTGCCCGATAAGTGTCTACTTTTTCGCCGTGTTTTAGCGCAATTTCAACAAGATCTGTCAGGTAGTACTCGCCAGAAATCTCATTTTGAGTAATTTCGCAAATATATTTCTCTAAAAAATCGCGTTTGAAACAGTAAAAACCAGTGTTTATTTCTTGGATTTGCTTCTCTTTTTCGGTTGCGTTTTTTTCTTCGACAATTCGAAGTACATTGCCAACATTGTCTCTTATGATGCGACCGAGCCCAAAAGGATCTTCCTTGATGATTGTTAAAAACAAAAGTCCCGAGCCGCTCTCAATAAGCTTGTGAATCATAGACTCATAAAGTGTTGCGGGGTAAAAAGCTGAGTCGTCGCCATAAACTGAGAGCACAGTCGTCATCTCGGGTGCCATGGCGGGGAGCGCAGTTTTGATGGCATGGCCGGTCCCAAGTTGTTCACTCTGAGTGACGTAAGTTACCTGGTCGCCAAGAGCTTTTTTGACAGAGTCGGCGGCAAAGCCAACAACGGCAATGATTTGGCCAACTCCGGCTAACCTAAGATTGGTCGCGGCACGGGCAACCATCGGCTGTCCATCGAGAACAAAAGCTACCTTGTTTTTGAGCTTGGCATGCATCCTGGAGCCCTTGCCAGCAGCTAAAATAATGGCGGCTGTGTGCTTAAGATTGGACATAACTTCCTTACTTGTTTGTTAGTGCAGTCTCGACCGCAACGCGATCTGACCAGGGTGTCTCTACTGTACCATAACACATAGATTCTTCGTGACCTTTGCCAGCACATACGACCCAATCTCCAGCTTTGGCAAGCTTGTTGATTGCTAGATCAATTGCAGCTTGGCGATCAAGCTCAACGTGAACTAATTTAAGCTTTTTCTTGGCAATGCCAGATTGAATGGCGGCTGCGATTGCTCCTGGATCCTCGGTGCGTGGATCCTCGGCGGTAAGAACGATCTCGTCGGCAAACTCACTAGCAGCCTGACCCATAAGTGGTCTTTTGGACTCATCTCTTAACCCTGCCGAGCCAAAAACTACAATTAATCGCTGTCCCTGGCTCATCTGAGAACGAACATTTTGCAATACCTCGCGAAGAGCATTTGGAGTGTGTGCAAAATCAACGATGGAATTAATACCCCTGTCATTCTCTACCGTTTCGAAGCGACCTTTAAGACCCGGGAAGCTCATGAGTGCTTTTTTGATTTCTGAAGGAGCAATATCCAATAGCAATGCTGTACTTATGGCTGCCAAAGTATTTTCGAGATTGTAGCGACCGGTTAGAGGGACCATGTATTCTATTTTGCCAATATTAAACTTGGTATAGCCTACGCCGTACTCAACATGCGAAGGACGCAGCTGAGACTCTTGATCGATCGAATATGTCGAGAAAAGAACCTTGCTGAGGCGACGATTGAGATCCTGAAAGGTCGATAAATCTTTGTTGACGACGGCATACTTGGCGTGGCGGAATAATTTGAGCTTGGCGTCTTTGTACTTGTCAAAGGTTTTGTGGTAATCGAGATGTTCGTGGGTAATGTTGGTTAAAACTGCAATTGAGGGCTTGATGGGGTAAAAGCGGAATTGATCCAGACCGTGACTGGTCATCTCAAGTACTACATAGCGAATCTTTTGAGAGCGCATCATGCGCAAAAATTTTTGAAGTGAAAATGGGTCGGGAGAGGTCACGTGAAAGCCAGTTTTGAGGCTTTTTTTGCCAATTTTGGCTTCGATTGTGGAGACCATGGCAACTTTCTTTTTGGCAATTTTGAGAATATGGTAAATGAGCGTGGTTGTGGTGGTCTTGCCATCTGTGCCCGTGACCCCAATTATCTCTAGATCGGCGCTTGGATTGCCATAAATGCGGCTAGCCAAAAATGCTTTGGGGAGATGAAACAGGTAGTTGATCAAGACCTGGGGAAAGAGAGGTCTAAAGACATCTTTAAGCTGTTTTTTCATAATTGATGGACATAATTGTATCATGTGACTACTGAGTGGGCGCGATATTGTAGTGCAAAAATAAGCGGCGCGCGATCTTGAAAAAGAGCGGAGCGGCAGTTTCGCTCCCCCAGATTGAGGTGGTGGGTTCTCTAAGTTTGGTGATCATCACAAAACGGGGATTGTCGGCTGGAGCAAAACCCACAAAACTGGCTATGGTCTTTTCGGCGTCGTAATACCCATCGACCGCAATCTGAGCCGTGCCCGTCTTTCCGGCTACCTTGTAACCCTTTATCTTGGTCCACTGCGCCTCGCCCTTTTCTACTGCGGCAACCATAAGATCTTTGACTTCTGTTGCGGCATCTGGCGAGATTACTGTGCGAATAACTTTGGGGACTACCTCAAGCCCTTTGTCCCCGCCAACACTCTTGACCACATGAGGCTCCATCAACTTGCCACCATTGGCAATCGCCGAAACAGCCGTTATCATTTGAATCGAGGTGACTGCAATCCCCTGGCCAAACGAAGAAGTCGCGTAGTCGATTTCTCCCCATTTGCTACGAAATGGCGGAGCAACCTCTTCTTGAAGATCAATCCCAGTCTTTTGACCGATCCCAAACTTGGTAAGATAGTCGACCATTTTCTCGCCCCCAAGTTTCCTTTGCATCCAGACCATACCCGTGTTGTCGGAGTGAACAATGATATCTTCGGGTGTGGCGCCAGGCCGGTAAGTGCCATCCCAGGTCTTGATAAAGTATTTGTCGATTGGGAGAGGACCACCACAAATGTCGCATTTGTCGTCTTTGGTAATTGCACCTTCGTTGAATGCTGCGGCAGCGACTAGTACCTTGAAAGTACTCCCAGGCTCGTAGCTGTTGGCAATACTAGGATTTTTGTAGAGACTGGTGTCATAGTACCCAAACCGATCTCCCTGATAGTTCGGGAGGCTTGCCATCGCTAGAATCCCGCCCGTATTGGGATCCATCACAATTACCTCGCCCGCTGAGGCGCCGTAGCGAACAAGAGCTGCTGCTAGCTCGCTTTCGACGATGTGTTGGACACTGCGCTCCATATTCAGCGTAAGATCTCGTCCTTCACGACCAGATAATTTGCGAAAAGTGCTGATCAACAAAGGGTTGCCCGAAGCATCTTTGTCTTCTTTTTCCAGACCAACCCGACCTGATAACTCGCGATTGTAAAACCCTTCTAGGCCAAAGTAGCCAGTTGGCGCATCCATATCATCTTTGCCAACAAAACCAATTACGTGAGCAGACATAGAGGCCTCTGGATAACCACGCACAAAACTTTCCTCAAAGGCGATGCCTGGGAATTTGAGATTTTCGATTTGCTGCTTCTCGTCGATCGTGACCCCTTTGGCTAATATCGCCCAGTTCTTGGTATTGAGCTTGTCGAGCATGTCTAGGCGAGTTGAGTCTTGCAGTTCTTTGATTTTTGTCGCGACTTGAGCAGGATCTGTTGCGATTACGGGATCTTTTATCTCAAAATTGAGAAGCGGCAAAATACTATCCGTAATCTTGGTTGCAGTATCTTTGAGCTGAGGCTTATACTCTACAACTGAGTAAGTTGGAGTGGTAAATACCAGAGGATAGCCATCGGCTGTCTTAATCGTACCGCGTTTGGGCTCGACCGAACTTTGCTTGGCGTGCTGCTCGGCGGCTTGAATCTTGAGCTCACCACCTTTGATAAGTTGCCAATAAATAAGCCTAGCAACGACGACTGTAATTGCAAGTAAAAATAATTCAAAAGCCAAGCTTAGGCGGTCAGTTGTATTATGTGACATGATATTAAGCTACAAGATCTGTCAGCGCGAAGCAAGAGACGAAGTGGTTGTGCCGACTGCCAAGATCCGAGTTGGAGTAATAAATCCAGCTTGTTCGATCTTGGTTTCGAGTGATGCGAGGGAGGCGCTTTTGGCGAGTTGTGCCTGGAGAATACTGTTCTCCTTGGTGAGCTTGGCGATTTCTTCGCCCAATTTGCCCATCTTGATACTTTGATCTAGACCTTGATTGGCCGTAGTTACATTGGCGATAACCAAGGCAACAATAACTACACAGAGAACTTTAATTAGTTTCATTTTTCCTTCCTATACGTAATTTGGCTGAGCGAGAGCGAGGATTATCCTCGACTTCTTTGTTTGTGGCGATTATTGGTTTGTCGGACAAGCTTTCGATCGCTTTTGAGTTTTCGGCAAAAAAATCTTTTACAATTGCATCTTCACCGGAGTGAAAACTAATAACTGCTAGTATCCCACCCGGTTTTAGTACACTCAAAGCCGAGGGCAGTGCGGCTTTGAGCTCTTCGCGCTCACTGTTGACAGCCATGCGAAGGGCTTGGAAAATTTTGGTTGCGGGGTGAATCGCGCCAGTCCTTGGTAGGCAGTCTTCGATTAGGTCGACTAGCTCGCCGGTTGTTTTGATTGGCTGGATTTTTCTTTGCCGCATGATTGTTTCGATAAGTGGTTTGCAACGATATTCATCGCCAAGTGTTGTAAAAAGCTCATATAGCTCTTTGCGGCCAAGCGCGTTTACAAGATCAGCAGCAGTGACACTAAGCGACTTGCTCATGCGCATATCAAGAGGAGCGTCGTAACGAAACGAAAAGCCACGCTCGGGAGTGTCGAGCTGATAACTACTTACCCCAAGATCAAAAAGAATACCATCGACAGGAGTTTTGATTAACTCTGCCAGTTTGCTAAAGCTCGCACAGATAGGTGTAAATTGATCTGAGTAACCCGCTTCTTTGATCCTATCTTGAGCGATTTGTAGGATATCTTCGTCTTGATCGATCCCAATAATAGTGGCGCCACAAGAAAGGATAGCAAGAGAGTGACCTGCCGCACCAAGTGTCGCGTCGACAAAAGTCTTGCCAGCTGCTGGCTCAAAAATCTTTACCACTTGTTCTACAAGCACTGGGATGTGAACGACGTTTGTCATATGCCAAGTTCCCCAAGAGTTTCGGATAAAGTAGCTTCACTTGCCGAGAGGCTGTCGACATAGGTGTGATAAGCTTGCTTGTCCCAAAGCTCGACACGAGAAAGCGCGCCGGCAAAAACAACTTCTTTTTTGAGCTTCCCTAGAGCAATGAGGTTTTCTGGGAGGTGAGTACGACCTAGAGCATCAAACTCGATGGGGGTTGCGTTGTAGGTAAGAAGACGCAAGAAATCGCGAGCAGGCTTGCTACCGAGCGGGAGGGTTGAGAGTTTGTCGGTGAGCTTGGACCAGCCTTCTTCTGTAAAGATAAAGAGACAACCGTCGAGACCGTAAGTTGCAACGCTACCAGTACCAAGAAGTTGCCGAAAAGTTTTGGGCACCGCGACGCGGCCTTTATCTTCGAGAGTGTGATAATATGTGCCAATAAACATATAAGACTCTTTTCCACTTTTTTCCAATGAGGACATTTAAGCTTAGAATGATATAGTTGTCAACTGTTTTGTACTAGCAAAATGTAGTGTGATATAAAACCGAAGAGATCCCGAATGTATATGTTATGGGATCAATATGTTGGTGTATAATCGCGAAACTATGACAAATAGACCAGAAGCGCCAGGCGGCAATGATCAGAGACACGTCTACCCAGACCGTACTGAGGTTGGTTGGAAAGATGCCACTCCTTTTTTGGAATATGAAGATCGTCTTACTTTATGCGAAGGCGTTGTTGTAGGCTTTAATCCTGAAAGCTATCAAATAGCGTTGAAGATTGCTCTTAGTATGGCTAATGCCCAATGAATGTTTGCATATATATTTTTTAAATCTTACTCTTCGGTGACAATGAAAATGTTTGTGGTAGGAGTGGCTGTGACTGTGTCGCCTTTTAGCGTGGTCTTAAGCTTGGCCCATTTACCGCTTACGAACTCGTAGATCGTGGGGTTGGTGTGTGTACCACTTGGAAGCTGCACACTAAGAGTTACTACCCCTTTGGGAGTGGTTGGGGTAAGAATGGCGTATGGGCCTGCCAAAAGCTTGGCAGTTGGGGTGGGCAAGCTCGCTGGATAACCCGACGTCTTCATGGTAACTATTACATCGTCTTTCTTTAAAGCCTTGGCGGTGAGAGTGTAGGTAAGCCTACCATCAACGCTAATAATAGTTGGATCTGTTGGGTTGAACCTAATAAAATTGAAGCTCTCTTTGACCTTTGTTTCGCCCCAAGTAAGTGCGATTGCACCACCTGTTACTCCATTGTAAAAAGTAGTGGCACCACCGGCGGAGCGGCTACCAAGGAGAAGCTGCTTGCTGATTGGCTGAGTCTCTGTTGCGAGGTTCATCCTCCCAAAAGCACCTTCATCACCTTCGGATGTTTGATAAACCAACTCGTAATCCACGGTGGATGAGGTACTTTTGAAGTTGTTGATACCAAGTGCCAGATTTCTGCCAGATGCATCAGGAGTAAGGGTTACAAATGGGCGTTCCTCGACCGGGATAACGTTGACTGGGAGAACAACCTCCTCTTGCTTGGTAGTGACCACGGTCGACTTGGGGGAAATTAATTTTTTGGCAACTACGATACCGCCTACGAGCGCAACCAGAGCAATGATCGAGAGAACAATTGGTTTTTTCATATTATTCTAATTTACCACAAAGATAGGTATCTAGGGCTGAAATATTTATCCGCTCTTGAGCTGTAGTATCCCTATCGCGAACAGTAACAGTGCCATCCTCAAGCGTTTGGTGGTCAACTGTTATGCAAAATGGCGTACCCATCTCGTCTTGGTAGTAATATCTTTTGCCGATATTGCCGCGATCATCCCAGGCAGTGCGATATTTTGTTTTGAGACTATCGTAAACTTCTTTGGCTTTGCCGACCAATTCTTCGTTATTTTTTAGTAATGGGAAGACAGCGACTTTGTAGGGAGCAAGAGCTGGCTTGAGCCTAAGAACTACACGGTTGTGCTCGATATCGGCCCAATAGCTATCGCACAATATCATAAGAATGAGGCGATCTATACCAACGGCTGGTTCGATAACATGAGGCAAGAACTTGGTCCCATCTTGTCGCATTACTGTGAGATCCTTACCAGAGAACTCCTGGTGACGGGAGAGATCGTAATCGGTGCGGTAAGCAAGACCCCAAAGCTCTTTAAACCCAAAAGGATATTGGTACTCGATATCGACTGTGCGCTTGCTATAAAAGCTTCTCTCGGCATCTTCGTGCTCTCTTACGCGAAGATTCTCGGACTTGATCCCAAGAGTCTCAAGTAGGAATGTTTGCATCGAGGATAGCCACTTGTCAAAAAGCTCCTCCCAGTTGCTAACTGTTGGATCAAAGAAAAACTCGATCTCACCCTGCTCAAACTCAACAGTGCGAAAGATAAACTGGCCTTTGGTAATCTCGTTACGGAAGCTCTTGCCGATGTTGCCAGCGCCAAATGGGAGCTTGACCCGACTACTATCCATTATATTTTTGAAGTTGATAAAGATCCCTTGCGCCGTCTCGCCGCGAAGATAAACTGTACTCTCGGTATCTGCGAGGATACCCATTTTGGTCGGGAAAAGCAGATTAAAAGAGCGCACATCGGTAAAGTTGCTATTGCCACAAGTTGGACATTTGATCTTGTTATCAACAACCATGGCAGTTAGCTCTGCCATACTCTTGCCCTCTACCTTCTCGGGAGTACCCTTTTTCTCTAGGTAATCCTCGATAAGATGGTCGGCACGAGTCCTGGCACGGCAAACTTTGCAGTCGATCATGGCATCGGCGAATCCTGATAAATGACCTGATGCCTCCCAGACTTTGCTGTTGAGAATGATACCCGTATCGAGTCCTACCATGTCGTCCCTGTTATCGATAAAGGTGTTCCACCACAAGTCTTTGAGATTTTTCTTAAGAGCGGCACCGAGTGGACCATAGTCCCAAGTATTGGCTAGACCTCCGTAGATGTCGCTACCTGGGAACATAAAACCGCGCCTTTTGCACAGAGATACGATATCGTTAAGCGAAGTTGGTTGAGTAGTCATGAACTTATTTTAACATGTGTTATTGGTTTGACCAATCGACTATAATCGACTATAATCGACTAATGTTTAGTCCAAAATATTCCATCTCTAATAAACTTCTAGAGAACATCAAGAAGATTGCAGAAATTAGGACTAATCTTAATGGAAAAAAGTTGCCCCGCCTAGTGTATATGGAGATGTGGCGAGCTGCACAAGATCTCTCTACCCATGCCTCTACCTCTATTGAAGGAAATCCCTTACCCCTAACTGAAGTTAAAAAACTGATCAAAGGGAAACCAGAAAATGTAAGAGATAGCGAACTGGAGGTGCTGAACTACAACCAGGCGTTGATTGAACTGGAAATGGAAGCTAAGACAGGAGCCCTGACAATTGATTTTCCTCTTGTACTCAAGGTGCAGAAAGTTGTGACCAGTGGCCTATTATCCAAATCAGATAATGGACACTTAAGAAAGCGTGCCGTTGTGGTCAACGACCCAAAAACGAGACAGATTGCATTTATACCACCCGATTTTGGTGATGTTCCTCAGTTGCTCCAAGACCTTATTGCTTATATTAAATTGAATCGCGGTGAGCTTGACTCACTTATCCTGGCTGGTATTTTTCACAAACAAATGGTGCTAATTCACCCATTTATGGATGGAAATGGTCGGACTACCAGACTTTTGACAAAGGTATTATTATCAGACTTGGGCATGAATACCTTCAACCTATTTAGTTTTGAGAATTATTATAACCAAAATGTGACCAAGTACTTTGCTACTGTTGGAGAGTACGGGGATTATTATGAGATAGCAGATAATACCGACTTTACGTTTTGGCTCGAATATTTTACAGATGGGATTGTAGATGAATTATCGCGAATCCAAAAGCTACTCGATATGTTAATTTCTAACGACAGACTTGAGGATTATCATCAGTTGATTCTTAACTATCTTACTGCACATGGGCGAATATGTGACAAGGAGTATGTCAAACTTACCAAGAGAGCTGACTCAACTAGAATTATGGATTTCCGCAATCTAGTCGACCTTGGGCTGATCGAGAGAAAATCTGGCGGCCCTACTACATATTATGTTTTAAATGAAACACATGCAATTAAGAATGCTCGCAAAGAATATGCTGCGTGAAACATACTTTCACACTCTGAAGTTTTTGAAAACTAATATACTAGATCAGCTTTGCGCGCAGAGGCTTGTCGAGAAGAGATTCGATGTAACTATCTAGATTGCTGTCGCTAATCTCCCCTTCCCCGTAGCCAAGCTCGCGCAGAAGCCTCCTTTTGAAGCGGATAAGATACTCGGGCATAGCAAACTGCTCGAGATGAGATAGGGCCTTATGAAGAAGCTCATACACAAACTCATTTTCTTCACCTTCGGGCAAGAGACCATCGACAAGCTCAGCTATCTGAAACAAGCGCGAGATGTCGTACAGGCCTTTCTTCGCGGCCATAAAGTCGTTGACCAGCTCCACACTCATAAGGGTAAGGCGACCAGACTTTTCGACGACCTCAAAGTTGATCTCCGAAAAGTAATCGAGGCTGGCGCGCCTTTTGCTAACCAGAGTTCTAACACCACACGCGTAGACGCTTAGCTTTCCTTCGCCTTTTGTCAAAATTGTAAGGAATTGGTCAGCATCTTTGACCGCAGTTTTTTTGATTATTATTCCGAGATACTTCTGGTAATGCATTATTTGGGCAGAACTATCTCTTGATCAGAGTTGATGCTGTAGTTGATGGCTTTTTTGCCATTTACCGAAATCGTGTGTTTGACTGTTTGCGTACCACCTTGCTTTTGAATAAGCAGCTTGTAGTTGTCTCCAGAGACAGTCCCCGCTGGGGTAACATAGCTAAATTCTAGTTTTTTGACAGACTGAGGAGTTAGTGTAAAGAAGCCTTCAAACACAGTTTTGCCCAGATCCTCGCTAGTTGTTACATCGACCTCGCTACCTTTAACGTCTTTGAGCACACTCCCTTTGGGAACATAGACTCTAATCCAGTCGCGAAGCGTGCCATTGAGACATAGTTGGCCAGCCTCAAGATTGCAGTTGCTACCTGGAGCTGGATTGCGGTAGGTGAGCGTAATCTTTTTGGTTACTGCGCCACCCTCCCCAATACTAACTTCTTGATTGACTTCGTTTTCGACAAAAAGATTGCTCTTGGCGCCAGCAAAGTTGGTATCATTGATGTGCAGATAATCGCCTTCGTAGGTAGTGATGCGACCTGCGGCCTGAAGAACCTCGACAGCATTTTGTTTGTTGCTATCATAAAAATACATCATGAGATGCTTCTCGCGAATGCTATCGGCAAAGATATTGAAAAATTCGGGCCACTTGCTCTTGGGGCTCCCCATAATATTGGCGAGCATGCTATTCATGAGTGGGCCAAGAATACTTTTGCGCCCTACCCTAATCTCGTAGGTAGGCTTTGTGATGATGTTTTCTAGTTCGTAGATAACTTGAGGGCAGTTGCAGCGAGGATCGTTTTCGGCGGAGAATTTGCCGCCAAATCCTGGAACGCCGATTGGGCCAAGAACCTTGAGCAACCTAACTGGGACCTCTGTATCGATTGCTATGATTGCGTCGACTTCGGGCATTTCTGAGGCGGTTTTGGCGTATTTGGTAAAGGTATCCATAGATAACTTAAAGTCTGGAGAAAGATTCATGTCACGCAGATTCCAGGTGTAAACGAGGGGGAGATACTTTTTAATTGGGTCTGGGGCTGGCACCTTTTGCTTGAAGCTACTGTCGAGTGTGTAGATATCTTCTGAGACTCCTGGCTCGATCTTGCCTTTGGTAACTTTGAGCGTGGCATAGGCTGTAAGAAAACCACCAGTTGGGCGAAGCTCTGCATTGTTTTGGAAAAGTAGCATATATTTGCGAGCTTCTGGGTTGCCTAGAAGATCGGGGAGAAGCTTGACCATGGGTTGAAACGAAGAGAGTGAAGTTACCATGCCGGCGACTGTTGACTGAAGAGTAACGAGCTTGGCTCTTACCTCTTTGTCCCCAATTTTCTCGGGATAATTCTTGGGGTTAATCAAAGATAGCTCTGAGCTAACCTCGCCAAGCTTTTGGTTAATATTGTCCATCTCTGGAGCAAGCTTTTCGACTGTAGTTGCGATAAAGATAATACGATCTTCGGTGCTAGTAAATTCGGGCAAGCCCTCACCACCCGCAAACCCGAGAACATCGGCATATGGAGCAAGCGACGAAAGGACTAGCTCGCCTGCATCTAAACTTTTGAGACCAGCAGCAAATGCGTGCGTACCGTCTTTGTAATAATTGCCAAGAAAAGGAAGTGGTGACAGATAACTTAACTTGCCAAACAAATCTTGAGTCTCAATAAGTGCGTTTTTGGTATCTGTTAGCTTGGACTGAGCGTCTTGGAGATTGCGCGCTGTGATGGCTGTTGCAATGCCCTGGGCGACTCCATAAGTCTTGAGACCCGACTGATAAGCTTGATAGCCAAGATAAGAGGAGTAACCAATAAACCAAATAAGCAACAAGAAAAATATTAATACTCCAATAAATATTGGTGACTTGAAAAATTTGAATCTGGGATTTGAAGCATGTTCTTCGAGCGACAAGGTAGCTGGTGGCTCGTCGAGCATCACCATTTGCTGATCATTGCTTTGGGGGTTTTTACTAGTATTGTCAAATCTTTCCATAGGGAAGCTCCTCTTACATATTCTGCATCAAGATGAGCTCTTTTGTCAAACGTAATTTCATTCCTCCCCGATACCTGCCAGAGGCCAGTAATACCTGGTTTGGCGGTAAGAACGACCGTAATATCTTTTTTGGCGATTGGATATTTTTGCAGCTGTTCATTGAGCTCTTTTTGAAGATAGGCGCGAGGACCAACCATACTCATCTCACCGCGGAACACATTGAGCAGCTGCGGGAACTCATCGATCGTGAGCGCTCTTAATACTCTCCCCAATGCAGTGATGCGAGGATCATCTTTGGCTTCTAGTTTCCAGTCGTGTTTTTTAAATTTTTCTAACAGTTTTTTGTCGCCGTTGTGTAAGATATCATCGGCATCAAGCACCATGGAGCGGAACTTAAACATCTCAAACTCTATGCCATTTTGCCCGACTCTTTTGTGACTGTATAGAATTTTCCCTGGGGATGTTAACTTGACAAGTATTGGTACCAGCAACCAAACCGGCAGAAAAATTATTGAAAGTACAGAGGCGACCAATAGATCTAGCACTCTTTTGAGCGTGGTTTGATAAGTCATCATAGAAGTTCTTTATAGCCCTTTATTTTGAGCTCTTCAATGATCTTTTTGACTTCTTGAGCTCGATTTTTCTTGGTGATGAGTAATGCATCGGGAGTATCGATGATCATAAGATCGGAAACTCCAATAGTCGCCACGAATTTACGCCCCACAGAGACTAGTGAATCATGCGTATCGATCCGTACCCAATCGGCACCAGCCTCGCGCTCAACCAGCGCATTACCTGCCTCATCCTTGGCCACTTCATCATGCACAACATTCCAACTACCCACATCGCTCCAGCCAAAGTTGCCAGGAATAACCACAAGTTTTTTGGTTTTTTCTGAGATTGCAGTATCAATTGCCTCTTCGGGAGCATTAGCATATTCTGTAGCAAAGCAGGTTTCGTAATTTGACTTGCCGATGCAGGCCATAATGTTTTGGATGTGAGTATAAAGAATTGGCGAAAGAAGTTTGAATTCTGAGAGAATTACTTTGGATGACCAAGTATAAAGATTGGCATTCCAATAATATTCGCCACTTTTGAGATATTCAGTGGCAACAGCTGAGGTTGGCTTCTCCTGAAATCCCTGTACCTGATATACCGAGGTGCCATTGTCATCGTGGATTCTAACACCACGATGAATATAGCCAAGGCCAGGATGTGGAAAGACTGGTTGGATACCAACCGAAACAAAACAGTCGTGATCGGCCGCGTAATCTGCAGCAGCTAGAACTGTTTTTTTGAATTTTTCCAGATTCCCTACGAGATGATCAGAAGCAAGATTGATAATAACTGCATCCTTATCTTGGACATGGATTATCCCGGCAATTACGCCCATAGCTAGTGCCGTATTTTTTTTGACTGGTTCGGCGACAATGCGATTACTAGTTATCTCTGGGGCTTGCCTGTAAATATCTTCCATATATTCCTGATTGGTCATGATATAGATGTGATCTTGAGGAACAAGGGCAAGAGCGCGGTCGTATGTCTTCTTAAATAGAGTTTCCCCACCAACCAACTCTATAAATTGCTTGGGAGTTTTGTTGCGAGAAAGTGGCCAGAGCCGAGTACCACCACCACCACAAAGGATGACTACATAAACGTGTTCTAGATTTTGTTCTGACATAAATTCGTGACCCTTTCCATTATTTTTCTTTGCCATATATGTGTATCAAATCTTTGAGCATTTGCGCGGCAGGCAGCTTTTGCAAATGTTTGGGTCTCAAATTGAGTTATGGCGAGGATCAGCGCGCCAGCTCCTTTGCCATCATACAACAAGCCAGTTGCGCCGTCCAAAACAATGTCGTTTGCCCCACCACCTCTTTTGGCAATCACAGGGATCCCTACAGCCTGTGCCTCGACCATTGCTAGCCCAAAATCCTCGATATTGGCCTGGATAAACGCTTTGGCTCTTGCATAGTAGCCAACGAGTGCAGATTCTTCAACTTGACCTAGAAATGTGATGTTTGGGCCTGCTAGCTTGCGCAACTTGGCTGATTCCGAGCCAACTCCAATGATAACAAGCTTTTTGTCTGGCAGTTTATTGAACGCCTTAACGATTTGATCAATATTCTTGTATGGCACAAGACGAGAAACGACGAGGTAATAATCGCCCCTCAGGGTCAGACCTTGAGGGCTTGGTGAAAATATTTTGATATCAATTGGAGGAAAAATGACTTCACTGTCGCGATTGTAGTATTTTTGTATTCTATTTTTCACTTGGGTACTTATTGCTATCATTTCATCAGGCCGCGTCGCCGCAACCTGATCCCACTTGCGTAGAACATTGGCAACTAAGCGATATATTGGATTTTGCTTGAGATATACCCCAGTGTGAGAATATAGATATCGAGTTGGAGTGAGGCAGTAATTGAGATGGATGGTACCTGGCTTGGTGATAACCCCCTTGGCACTTTCGGAACTAATTGAAATGATTAAATCATAGCTGGCCAAGTCGAAGCTCTCGAAAATGTATGGCATAAGATACGGCATCCATTCGTGCAGATGGCGAAGAAAAGGGATTTTGTTGAGCCAGCTTGTATGCACATCCCAATTGGCCGAAAAAGTCGCCACTCTGGGATCCCATACACTCGTATACCACACAGCACCTGGAAAAAGCTCGTGAAAAGCAAGTAAAACTCGCTCTGCCCCGCCCCACTTGTTGAGACGATCATAAACTATCGCAACTTTCACAGTAGCACCTTGCGAATCTCAGTAGCTACCTGCCCCCACGTCCTTGGATATTGATAAATTACACCGTTGCCTAAAGCCTGCTTGATCCCTTTGACCATTGAGAGCGCATCAAAAGGATTGAAATAGGTAACATGCTTGCCGTATACCTCGCGAAAGACTGGAATGTCTGAAGCGGCAACGGGCGTACCCACCGATAAAGCCTCTAGAGCTGGGAGCCCAAACCCCTCCATAAACGATGGCACTACCAAGACTCCTGTTGTAGTGTAATGGCGCAGCAATGCCTTGTCGCTAACGTCTTCATCGACTGCAACAAATGGGCGATCGATCGGGTTGAGTTTTTTTAATGCGCTGGCAAGAAAAGGTGTTTTTTTGCTTAAGATCGTAAGATGGTAATCGCCTTCTCTTCGCAAAATGGTGAAAGCGGAGAGTAGATTAGTAAGATTTTTGTGAGGGTAAGCATTGCCAACAAAAAGCAGGTTGAAGAGAGAGGAAAATATTTTTGGTTTGGCGATTATTTTGGGGGCAGAATTAACAAAGAATGAGTCAACTGCCTCGTGAATTGGGATTATTTTGGTTCCTACTGCATCTGGATAGGCCGTAAGAATATCGGATTTGACAGCGACTGACGGGACAATGATATTCTTGGCATTTGCGATTACGGCGCCCATCACGGTGCGATACCCCCACCTTTTGATGGCAAAAGCCAAATGACCATGAGTAGAAGTTGCAATGTCCTGAAAATGAGTCTTTATAAGATCGTGAATCGTGATAACTAATGGAACGGGGCAGAAAATGGGTGCATTGAAGTGAAGAGTGTACAGTAATTCTGCACGATACTTGAGCAATAGATAAGGTATTACCAATTGCTCGGCAAGTGTGTAGTGACGTACATTAATGGGCACAACCTTTACTCTGCCTGGGAATATGAGTCTAGCATATTTGGGGGTAACAAATACGATGTACTCGTTGGTATCATCTTTTTCAAAAAAATGCGCAAGCACATTTTGAGTATAGCGGCCAAGACCGGTATTCTCTGTGCCATAGAAACGAGCATCGATTGCAATGAGCATAGCTTGATTGTACTACGCCAAGGTAACGCGCAAAAAGTACATACCCTTAATCCCCAACTTAACTAGCCAGGTAAGAAAAAGTGGATATTTATTCTTGTAATGTTTGTTGTAAAAAAGCTCCATCGCGGTAATTGACCAGCCTTTGACTCTCCTTGTTGTCTCTTTGCTTGCAGTTGTGACTGTCTTACTATGCTTGCTCATACCAGTACTAACACCCTTGTAATGAAGCACAGTAACTGCTGGGTAGTAAAGATTGCGGTAACCCGCTTCTTTGATACGGTAGCAAAAATCAAGATCCTCGCCATAAAGTGGATAGTCCTCGTCCCACCAACCAACCAACTCGCCAACGCTCTTTCGCATTAGCATAAACATCCCGCCAACTGCGTCGATCTCGTGCTCGTTGTCGTAACCAAGATACGACTTGGTGTACTGGGCAAAAAGTGGCGAATTGGGGAACATGTGATCTAGCCCAGCAAAGTGGGTAAGGCTGGCCCAAGGAGTGGGGAAGCCACGATGACAGGTCTCGTCGATGCCGCCAGTAATCACTAGATCTAATCTGGCAGTAAGGGTACCAATTGTGTCGTCGCTGTAGAGCTTGTCGTAGCATTTTTTGAGATCGTTGACACCTTGGATCTTGGTGTCTGGGTTAAGAAAAAGAATAGTCTCGGCGTGAGCGTGAGGTAGCCCTGCATTGTTGCCTGCAGAGAAACCCATGGAGGTGTCGCGCTGAACCCAAAGAACTGTAGGAAACTCGCTTGCAACCATTGACCTACTGTTGTCTTTGCTATTATTGTCGACCACAATAGTCTCGATAACTAGCCCCTTTTGCTTTAGTACCGAAGTAAGAGTATCGCGAAGAAACTTCTCGGCATTGTAGTTGAGAATAATAACAGAAAGGTCTGGCTTTGTATTGTTATTTGGCATTTTATCCTTTGTGATTGATAAATTCTTTGTAAACGCGATCTAACTCTTTGGCAATACTATCCCAACTATATGTAGCACGCACAACAGCACGGCCTGCCTCGCCCATACTTGTTTGGAGCTTGGAATCTTGTAAAAGTTTAACTGTGAGAGCTGCCAGATCAGCACTTTTGTCAGCAGTAAGAACATTTACCCCGGGCTGAAGCGCAATACCCTCAACAGCAAGGTTGGTTGCAACAACTGGTGTTGCTGTAACCATGGCCTCCAAGACCTTAAACCTAGTCCCCTTGCCACTTCGGATTGGAGCTAGTAGAACATGAGCGGTTGCAAATGCGTCGCGAATATCCTCTACCCCACCCAAGACTTCGATTGAAGGATCTGTGGCATAGCTTTGGATTTTTTTGGTTGGCGAGAAGCCAACAATCTTGAGCTTGGCACTCGGGAGTGCTTTTTTGATAAGCGGCCAAATTTTGTGTACGATCTCCTCCACCGCCTCGATATTGGGAAGCCATTTGAAAGTACCAACAAAAAGAACGGTTGGATCTTTGGGGAGCTTTTTCTTGGTACCCATAAAGTACTCAATATCAACACCATTGGCAACAACGCTCGCGTTAAGAGTATGGCCGAGTTCTTTCTCGATGAAGTTGCGATCTTCCTCGGACATGGTAATAAGCTTGTCGGACTTGTTCCAAAAGTAGCGCTCCCAGTACTTGATCTTGGCAATATCTAGATTAAGAAAGAGGCGAATAAGTGAGTTGACCTTGTTGGCATAGTCCTGATATCCCAGATACTCAATTGTTTGCTCGGCAAGGATCGTGGGGATCTTGGTGGGGGGGATGTTGGGCATCATGTAGAAGGTTTCGGCGTGGATAATGTCGTATTTTTTCCGCGTAAGCTCGGCCTCGATTGCATGGCGCATACCGAGTGGGAGATTGCGAGTAACGACAAATGGGTACGGAGTAAAACCAGCAAGAAGGATGTTGCGTGGGTGCCATGGATTTTTGGTACGAGAAAACAGCTCAATCCGACTACAGTACTTTTCGAGCTCTTTGAGATACTTGCGCTCCGACTCATCTTTGATTAGGGCAAAGAGCGTGATGTCATGATTTTTGCTAAGGTGCTTGAGGAGATTGTAGGTGCGGATCTGCCCACCACTAACCAAGGGGTAAGGAAGATATGGCGTTAGCATTAGGATTTTCATATTATTTGGACAACTTGATAATTGAGAATTGATCGGTATCTTTGACAAGAGTGTACTTGGATACAAGATCCTGATACTCGGCATCTTTAGTAGTTGTTACATAATAGCTAGCTCCAGAATTTATTTTGAATTCGATAGCCCCCCCTATGGGCCAACCGCGGCGATTGGTCTGGAAGAGAAAAGCTGTGTCGCCCATATAAGGCGCGATAACGAGCGCGTCCTTGGGCGAGATGGCGTCTAGCTCGATGCCCGCTTGGACCATGGCGCGATTGTTGACCCAGAAAAATCCCTGAAGCTCGTACCACGACAGTGCAAGCATAAGTGAGAGTGAGGTGACAATGAGGATTGTGGTAGTAACCAACTTAAAACCTTTGGAGAGCGTAAGCATGTAGTCGATGCCGAGACCTACAAGGATTGCTACTGTTGGCATAATTTGGATCTGATAATAATCATGCTGTACGTTGCCTGTTGCAATAACTGCCATGTAGGTAAGTGAGCCCAAAAGAAGTCCGCCATACACGAGGGTTTCTTTGAGCTTGCCACCAAGGCGATGTAGCCCAAACCCGAGTGGCAAAAGTCCCCAATACCCAAGAATCATCTTGCCCAAACGCTCGCCAAAGAGCCAGCGAAACCAAGCACCCTTGAGCCTAATCCCGTTGCCATTAAACAGCCAAGAACTAGCTGGGATGCCCTCGGGGAATGCGGCAAGATAGCGTCGCCAAAGTAAATACGGGACAAAAGCTAATAGCGGCAAAAGGAGCGCAAAGATAGTATTGCGGATACTGATCTTGCCAAGGGAGCCAAGACCATAACCAAACATGGGGAGTAGGATCACGGCGCCAGTGGGTTTGAAAAGGAGAGTTGTTGCAAGAGCAACTAACGTCGCTAGCCACCATTTTGGTTTGCCACTATCCCAGGCGCGAAAAAAGGCGTAAAGCGAAAGTAACATAAACAGAACAAGCATTGGCTCGGGCAAAATAACGCGGCCATAATAAATATTGTAAGGGAGAATCGCAAAGATTAGCGCCGAAAATAGACCAGCGCGAGAGCCAGAAAGATAAGTGACTACCAAATAGATCAACCCAATCGTAAGCGTTGAGGCAACGATTGAGATTATCCTCCCCCACTCAACTAGGCCAACTGAAGGGAACCACATCACAAGCTGAGCATGGAGCGCGTCTCTTAGGGGGAACTCGACAAAACGCCAACCAGCAAGATTGTCTAGCCCTGAGGGGATGCTACTAAGGTCGTGATACTGGGGGTGTAGTAGATCGATCTTGCCTGCTTTGACATATTCGCGCGCAACCGAGGCTGTGTCGGCCTGGCGCCAACTGTGCCAGTCGCCAAGGGGCTCGTGGAGCTTGTATGTACGCAGAGTGGCTCCAAGCCCCATGATTACGAGTAGGAAAACTGTTGCGAGTTTTTTCATTTTTGTTTCCCACGTACAAGCTCGGTTGTGCGAAGCATGATTGCGGCAAGTAGCCAAAAAGTATAGGCGACTTTGCTACTCTCGAAAACATCAATGTAGGTCGCGTTAACTAGCATCGCGATACTTGCCCCAAGCATCGAAAGCAAGAGTACTTGGTCGAGAGGCGTTTGAGCCTTTTTATAAGCCACAATTGCAAGATAGCCTAGATAAAGTGGGAGCGAAAGAAAAAGTAGTGTACCCAAAAGCCCAGTCTCGCCAAGCATGCGCAGATAATCGTTGTCGGTCGACTCAGCTTGAGTAAACTCTTCGTTTTGACCTTTGACGAGAGTGGAGTAGCCCGTACCCAGGAGTGGATTTTTCTTAAATGAAGCGATTGCCTGAGGCCAGAGAACATCGAGTCTTATTGCCGCGGAGAGGCCGTACTTGAGCGCATTTTCGCTGTAGTTGCTACCCGCAGACACGGTGGCGGTTGCTGTTGGCTGGTTGCGCACATCATCCTCAGCTTGAGTGACATCGGGAGGGAGCGGCTTGGTGTCGGTTGGGGGCACATCCGAGGGGACTGCGACCTTGGCAAGTTCGTCGGTTGAGATACCATTTTTGGGAGGCTCTTTTTTGGGCTCGGTGAGATTTCTTTTGAGCTCGGCAAGGCGCAAAAAAAAGTCTTTGGTTTTGTATATATTTTCCTCAATCTTGCCAGTCTCTACCCAAGGGATAAATTGATGAATGGCATCGGGAGACTGCACTACCTGGAGAAAGCGAGTGGAAAGATCGCCAATTGTCAGCATCATAACAAGACTTACAATCATTACAGCCACATACCTTTTGAGTGACCACCAAAAACCTTGACGAAAAGCGAGTAATAGCGCGATTGCCGTAACGCCTGCAACGTAGCCGCCAAAGCTTGAGCGGGAAGAGGTAAGTAAGAGCGACCAGTATGAGCCAAGTGCCAAAAGGCCAAGCCCAATTTTGACAAGCTTGTTTTTGACTAGCCAGATGCCAGAGATAAGGCCAGTAAGAATAATCATCAGGTATGCCCCGTAGTCGTAATGACCACCAAATGTACTCATGACGCGACTAGTCGGGGTAAGGTAGAGACGCATGCCCTTGCTAAACTCGCGATTCATGGTTGAGAAAGCAGGCCAGTAGAGATACTTTTGCCCAAACCCATAAACAACTACTGCAAGAAGGGTCGCTAGCGCGACGGCGACAAATAGCTTGAGATCACGGCGAGTTCTGATACTACTGTAAGCAATAAAGAAGAGCGAAAAATATTCGATGCGGCGAAAAAGATGTAGCCCGAGCTTAAAGACGTGCGAAGTAAGCAATGGCACGGTATTGGTTATAAATAGAGCCGACAAGCTGGAGAGAAACCCGACAATAATATAGCCAAGCATAAGCCGAGCAACGATCGAGGTGGGTAGTGCGATGCGTTTGCGCAGTAGCTGAACAAAATATACCAAACAGGCAAAAGCAATGAGGATATCCTCGAGGCGCAGGCGCACAATATAGCCTTCTAGTAGATCGGCTAGAGGGAGCTTGGGATAGAGCGGAACAACAACAATAAGTAGCGCCGTAAGGATGGTAAGAATATTGGCGTCAAGAAAAGTAAGGAGTCTGGTCCAAAAACTTTTCATTATTTATTTCCTTCAAAGTATTTTTGATACTCCACAAGCGCCTCGCGGCGACTTGGAATAAGAGTAAAAACAAGCATGCGCAAAATAACCCCAACAAAGATAACGGCTTTGACAAACCATAACAGGTTGGGATAGTGCTTGGTATAAATATATTCGATGCCTTTAAGCTCGTACATGAGCCTATATGCATTGGCTTTTTTGCTACTGGCGCCGCCCATATGGACAACTTTGGTCTTGGTTGTAAAGTAGACTTTTTTGCCAAGACTTTCCTTTAACCTGCGATAAAGCTCCACCTCTTCGGCGTACATAAATATCTTGTCGTCAAATCCACCGGCGGCAAGAAACTCGTCGCGTCGAAACAATACGCAAGCACCCATAAGCCACTCTGGATACTGCGACTTTTTGTGCCAATCTAGATCAAAAACATGATAAGGAGTGGAAAAAAACTTCTTAATAAGTGGCAACTTGTCGAGCCACCACATCCAGGCCATAACGCGCATAGGGGTTGGGAGATAGCCGCCAGAAAGCTGCATACTGCCGTCGACATAGCGCAGTTGTGGGCCGACCGAGACGATATCGTCATGTTTTTTTAGTACATCAACAAGTATGCGTAGGGACTCTGGCTCTAGAAATGCGTCGGTATTAAGAAGTAGCAGATACTTGCCCTTGGCAATCTTGGCGCCTTGATTGTTGCCACCGCCAAAGCCGACATTGTCTTGGTTGGCAATAAGTACTACCTCGGGATAGTGTTCTTTGAGGTAGCTTACTGTGTCGTCTTTGGAGTTGTTGTCGATTACGATTATCTCGATTTCACCTTTGGCAAAACCAGCGCTTTTTTGGGCGTGCTTAATACTTTTGACAGTGAGCTCGCGAGTGTTGTAGCTAACGATAATTACAGATACAAGTATCATGTTAACTCCTATTGAAATAACTTAAAACGACCAAGTACATAATGCGGATCTTTGAGCTCTCTTTCGCCAATAACTTTGGCAGGCACGCCACCAACTATCGCAAATGGTGCAACATCCTTGGTGACAACAGCCCCAGCCCCAACCACTGCGCCTTTGCCGATCGTGACCCCAGGGAGAATGATGGCGCGAGGACCGATAAAGACATAGTCGCCGATTGTGACAGGAGCTTCAATACCAGCAAAATCAGGAGCATGAATATCGTGCTCCCCGTTGTAAATCATTGCCTCACTGGCAATATCGGTGTGATTGCCGATTGTTAGCTTGGATCTGCCATCGAGAAAACAACCAAAACCTATGATTGTTCCCTCCCCTACAGTAATCCCTCGAGGATCAAACACCCTAATGCCGGTATGAAGAGTACTTTTGTTGCCAAGCTTGACGCCCACCAACTGCCAGACAAAATTGCGCACAAAGTGGAGGGGGATATAAGTTGTAAAGTGCAGACACATGAGGGTAAAGTCGAGAATGTAGCTTTCAAAACGCTTAATTACCTTGACCCAAGCCTCTTTGGTGCTTAGCTCTTTGCCATGTTTGTCCCGAAATATCGACTTGGTCATAGATTTATTGTACCTCAACCAAGGCTTTTAGTGTTTCATCTGCGCATTTATCCCAGGAGAACTTGGCGGCCTGCGCAAGAGCTTGTTTACTATAGCTTGTGCGACTGTTAATTACCTTAAAAATTGCCGCGGCGATACTATCTGGAGAGCTTGGATCAAAGAGCTCGCCACCCTTCCCTACTACCTCGGGGATACTACTATTGTTACTGCCTGCAACAGGAGTGCCACTGGCCATGGCCTCGATAAGCGGCATCCCAAAGCCTTCGTAGAGACTAGGGAGAACAACTACTGAAGCATAGCGATTGAAAAGTTGCCTCGTTTCATCCGAAATATAACCAGTAAGGACAATATCATCCTTGACGCTGGAGTGAGCGACGGCGGCAAGAGTGTCGTCGGCTAGCCAACCTACCTTGCCTGCAATCACCAACTTTCCCTTGTAACCATGATCTTTCATGATCCCAAAGGCGTGGATCAGGTTGATGAGATTTTTCCTAGGCTGAATGGTGCCAACAAAGAGGATAAAGGCGCCCGATGAAAGAGAGTGGTCTTGGAGTTTTTTGGGGTCGAGTTTGAACTTGGTGTTAAAGATATCTTGATCATAGCCATTGTAGATTACCGAGATTTTGCCAGCCGGCACCCTGTAGAGCTTGACCAAATCTCTTTTGGTAGCGGATGAGACAGCGATAACGTGCGTGGCATGTTTGACTGATGCCTTGGTCCAGTGGGTGAGTTGATACAGGTCCTTGGGGAGAAATAGTTCGGGAAAATATTCGTACGCTAGATCGTGGATCGTAACCACGCTTTTGCCAAAGGTAAAGGGCGGCAAGTAGTGGGCTGGATTCCAGAAAACATCGTGTTGATGCGACTGAGCTAGGGCTAGGGGGAGAGCAAGACGAGTCCAGGCTTTGTTGGGCCCAACAACGTGGTAATGCCAGTTCTTGCCGGCTTTGGGCATATCGGCTACTGGCTGAGTACGCAGATAAATATGAAAGTCGTACGTAGTGTTCCCTGCCCAGCGAGTAAGAATGTTAAAAGCGTACTGCCCAGTACCAACTCGCTCGACCACATTGGCTTCGTTACCATCAAGCGCAATTGATAATTTCTTATTTTTTGGCATTTGCTACGACCTTTTCATAGATACGAATAATTTGTTCGGCGGATCTAGCCCACGACAACTCGCTAGCTCTCTCAAGACCGCTTGCTATAAGAGCTTCTCTTTGCTTGTATGCTTCGGTAATACCAGCTGCAATCGCCAAATGATCATTTGGATCAACTAGTACCGCCGCATGCCCCGCAAGTTCTGGGAGAGATGAGATATTGCTTGTGACAACGGGTGTGCCACAGGCTATAGACTCTAGCACCGGGAATCCGAACCCTTCATAAAAACTTGGGTACACAAAGACATCGGCCCCAGAATATAGAGCTGGGAGATCTACCTCATCGACATAACCTGTTGCAACCATTCCCTGTACCGGAGCAATTTTATCGCCCCAACCGTACTTGCCAGTAACAACAAGTGCAACATCCTGCCAGCTGGGATCATTTTTGAGATCCGTATACGCCTCGATTATCCCAGTGAGATTTTTCCTTGGCTCTTGCGTACCGACCGACAAAATATACCTACCACTTATGCCATATTTTGATTTCACTTGGTCTATTTTGTTACTCTCTACCTTACAATATGCGCTATCTATAGCTGGATATACCACATCGATCTGATCATCTGCAAGATGATAAATTTCTTTTAGATCATTTTTTGTACTCTGTGAATCAGCGATAATATGTGTGCCCGACTTGACGATACGGATAAGGCGCGTTGTTTGTGCCTGGAGAACTTCTTTATCAACTGTTTCGGGATACTTGTGAAAAACAAGATCATGAACAGTAGTGACGCGAGGACAGCTAGTAAAGGGTTCTGCCCAGTCGGAAGTATGCAAGAGATCCAGATCTTTGATAAATGGGTTTAGCACGGGGAACTTGAGGAGGTGACGAGCGAGCTTGGGAGGGAGAGGAAGGATACGAAACTCAATACCCTTGTACTCTGAGCTATTGGCAAGATTGGTAAAGAACTTTCTTTGCTGAAGGGCTCCAGCGATCAAAACAAACTGGTGAGTAGAACCAGCTTTTAATAGTGCCTTGGTCATGCCCGAAACGTAGCGAGCAACACCGGTACCTGTGTATGCCATCTGGGAGATATCAATGCCTATTTTCATTTTGCGTAGACCTCTGTGGCAAGACCTGAGAATACTTGCTCGCTTAGCTTAGTATACCCACTTGAGAGCAGATTGGCACGCCCAACCCCACCGGCATCAAATACTTCTTCGGCATAGCGAATGTAGACGATTTGATTTGAAGCTGTACCAATACCTACCTTGGGCTCAAGCATGCTGGCTCTTGCTACGCCATAATATAGTAGTGGAGCGTTTTGTTCGATACTAGGTAGCGCGTAGGTGGCGTTTTCCCCATAGGTTGCCACAAGCGCTCGCCAGTCTTCGTGATGAAAGCGGGGAGAAAATGCGTAAACTCCGAGAAAGATGAGTTGAGTGGCAACAAGTGCGTAGATTGTGATCTTACTAGGCCTATTAGAGAGTGCTAGCCCCAACAACATAAAATACGCTGGGAGGACAAAGAGCACGCGAAAGAACTGATAGACCGGGATAAAGTTGGTAATTACTAGGCCAAGAACGACGGGGCCGACAAGCCAAAGCAGCAGAAGCTTGGAACTTGGAACTTTGAGCTTTGGAACAAAGCCTTTTAATATATACAAATGCAAAAGCCCAACGAGGCCAACAACCCCAGCATAAATTAATTTGTTATCAAACGAAATCCTACCCAACACAAACTTGACCCACGTGAGTGGGAGCGACTTCCAGCTAAACTGCCCAACAACACTCGCCCACATGGGGCTTGTTGCTAGATTGGTGCCCCCGACCCCGAGTGACTTTACAAAAGATGGTAGCCAAAAGACGATCGTACCAGCACCAAGTGCGAGCGGGAGAATAAGTGACCACTTTTTGTTGACGAGGAGATAAAGACCCTGTAGCACAACAATCAGAGCACCTAGATAGCTTGTCCAGACAATGCCGATTGTTGCAAGCATGTATAGGAGCGAGAGAGATTTACTAGCATTTTGAAGCAAGCGAAAAAGGCAGTAAAACGAAAGAGTGACAAAGAAGGTGGTGAGCATGTATGTTCTGCCTTCTACCGAGTAGTAGATAAGAAGAGGATTGGTTGCAAGAAGTAGCCCCACAATGAGCCCTGCCCTTTTGCCAGCCAACAACTCGGCCAGCTTGAGCCCGACAACTACCACCCCTACCCCAGCAAGTAGCGAGGGGAGGCGTAGCGCCACTTCGCTCGTTCCAACAAGCTGAGTCCATACATAGAGCAGGCCGTGATAAAGAGGTGGCTGAAAATCGGCAAGAGCGTAGGTGAGGAGGGGGCCCATTTTGCCCTGAAGAGCGAGTGCCTCTATCGCCTCGTCGAGCCAGAGAGATTGGGAGAGAAAAGGAATGCGTAGTAGTAGGGCAAGTGCGGCAACAAGTAGTGTTTGCATGAGGTAATTGTACATGATTGCAAGCTGCCAGTATGGGTAAAAACTTGATATAATATGTAGGTGTCTGGATTACCTAAAAACATAGCGAGATTTTTTTGGGGGGATGATTTGGGTGATCTTTCTTGGGAAAAACACGAAAATTACATAACGCAAACTCTCCTCGATCGAGGTGACAGATCGGCACTCGTCTGGCTATTTGGTAAAACAAGAATAGATTCAATTAGGCAAAGACTAGACAAGTTTAAGTTGAGCAAGAAGTCTGCCAATTTTTGGAAGGTGTACTTGCCATGAACCAACTATTCCCAGACACATTACCGCCCAGTACGGCCCGGTTATTGGAGCAGATCCAGTCTAGCAAACCTTCTTTCTTACAGAACTTTTATTTATCGGGTGGGACTGCACTTTCGCTTCAACTTGGTCATCGAGAGTCAGAAGATTTGGATTTTTTTAGCTCTGTCGACTTTGACCCCATTGTTTTGCAGAATGAGCTTTCTGTATTGGGCCCACTAACCAACACGACTTTGGGCAACAGTACGCTTAATTGCTACATTCGTGGAGTAAAAGTCCAATTCTTGGGTTATCCTTACCCTTTATTGTCTGATTTTGTTCCATATGATAGCATTCTGCTTAGCTCTGTTCTCGATGTCGCTCTTACCAAGCTTCAAACAATTGGTATGCGCGGTAGTAAAAAAGATTTTATAGACCTGTACGCCATCCTCAAGACATATAAGCTCAATGACTTGCTCGATTATCTACCAGATAAATACCCAAATATTGATTACAACCTCCCCCACATCCTCAAATCGCTCGTTTATTTTGAGGATGCAGACCACGAACCAATGCCTAGAATGCACCAGAATATTGATTGGGAAGAAGCCAAATCAAGTATTACCTTGGTAGTAAAGAAGCTCGACCTTACCAAAACAGGATAGATGTTACGAATAGTTCTCAATAAGCGTTAGATGTGAGTCGAGAAACCCGATCTGGTTGAGGCGAGAGTGGATATCTTGCTTACTTACCCCCTGCTTGCTCCAGCGAGAGCTAAGAAGGGTGATGGTTTCTCTTACCTCATCGGGAAAGATAATCCAGCTCTCGGTACTGTCGCCAAAGAAAGTTGAAGGGCATTTGGTGCGGGGCTTTTGCAAAAGACACGCGGTGTCGATACTCTTGACCCCTCGCATTTGGAGATATGCCTTGGCTACTTCGAGAGTTGCCCCAGTGTCGTTGACATCGTCGAACACAAGCACGCGCTCACCCTGCAGATCGGTGGCTATTGACTGGGTGATAACGGGAGTTTTGTTGGTTGTGCCAATACCGGTGTAAAAAGAGATATGCATACTGCTACTATTTTGGATATTGAGATAATCCTTAATGGCTTTGCTCATCGTCTGGCCGCCTGTTGCAAGCGCTATGATACGATCATATGGAGCAGCGCCAGAATCTAAGATCTTGGTAGCTAGTACCTGGGTAAGAGCGCCGAGCTCGCCCCAGTCGAGAAAAAGGTAAGTGATATTGTCGTCTGATGGAAAGCTGATCTGAGCCATATTTGAATTGTACCAAGTAGAATTGATTAGGTGAAGATACCCTATATTGCCACAAACTTAATTGCTATAATCTTAGCTAGATTATGAAAAGAATTATTGTCCTTGGCGCGAGCGGAATGTTAGGTCACAAAGTATTTGAAACCTTGTCAAAAAATCGAGAATTTGATGTATATGGAACTGTTACCAGCAAAAATAGCTTTGCTGGCCTATTACCCAATATTTTTGATCTAAAAATATTTGATGGGGTTTATGCCAACAAGATAGATACTGTAGAAAGTATAATTAAATCACTTCATCCAGATATAGTAATAAATTGTATTGGCATCATCAAACAGAATAAGTCTAGTAATATAAGAGATTGTATAGAGATTAATGCGTTATTCCCCCACCTCGTTTCAGAGTTGTGTGAAAAAAATAACTGTAGATTTATTACCATAGCCACTGATTGTGTGTTTGATGGTAAATCTGGTAATTACCACGAAGATGATGAACCCACATGTCATGACGTGTATGGTATGACCAAGTATTTGGGTGAAGTAAGCGATCGTACCAATACTCTTACTCTACGAACATCTATTATTGGACATGAACTAAGTTCGAATATCAGCCTTATAAACTGGTTTTTGAGCCAAGAAGCTACGGTTAAAGGTTACAAAAAGGCAATATTCTCCGGGTTGACTACGCTGGAATTTTCCAGATTGTTGATAAATAAAATAATTCCCAATGATAAACTTTTCGGACTTCATCACATTTCTGCTCGACCAATTTCAAAACATGATTTACTTACCATCGTTGCGGAAATATACCAGAAGAAAATTATTATAAGTGCTGATGAATCTATTGAAATTGATAGATCTCTTGATTCGGACAAGTTTAAGATATCTATTGATTATGATGTGCCTAGCTGGAATAAACTAATCTTTGACATGTATAATGATTTTTTAGGTTCAGAATTTTATAAACATAATCGAGATCAATATGCAAAAAACAATAAGTTTTAAAAATAAAACACTTCTTATCACTGGTGGTACTGGTTCATTCGGCAACAAAATGCTACGACATTTTTTGGATAATACTGATATTGGTGAAATTAGGATTTTTAGTAGAGATGAAGAAAAACAAGAGAAAATGAGAATAGAAATTGCTGATATGAGAGTTAAATTTATTATTGGTGATGTTAGGAACCTGGAAACAATTGATAACGCAATGAGAGGTGTAAACTTTGTATTCCACGCCGCAGCCCTTAAGCAGGTTCCTTCGTGTGAATTTTTCCCGATGGAAGCAGTAAGAACAAACATATTGGGTGCAGACAACGTATTGAATGCCGCAGAGCACAATAATGTAGAAAAAGTTATCGTCTTGAGTACTGACAAAGCCGTGTACCCCATTAATGCCATGGGAATGTCGAAAGCAATGATGGAGAAACTTATGCTGGCTAAATCCCGCAACACTAATCCCGGCAAAACAATATTTTGTGCTACACGATACGGGAATGTTATGGCATCTAGAGGATCAGTTATTCCATTATTTATCAAACAAATAAAAGAGAATAAGGATATTACCGTCACCGATCCTGACATGACTAGATTTCTTATGTCACTTGACGAATCTGTTAAATTAGTGCTTTATGCTTATGAACATGCACTGGGTGGGGATATTTTTGTTCAAAAAGCACCTGCCTCTACTATCCTTGATTTGGCCAAGGCGCTTTTGATAATTTTTAAAGCAAAAAATAACTTAAAAATTATCGGATCTAGACATGGTGAAAAATTATTTGAATCGCTTGTTAACCGCGAAGAAATGGCCAAGGCAGAGGATCTGGGAGATTTTTTCCGGATACCAGCAGATAACCGCGACCTTAATTATTCAAAATACTTTAGCGTAGGAGACAAGAACATATCTAAGGAAGAGGATTATACCTCTCATAACACCAAGCGACTGACCGTCGACGAGGTTGTTGAAAAATTGAAATCACTCGATTACATTCAGAATGAATTGGAAAAATAGATTTAAGTTTTATCAAAAATTATCTTTGGGAGAATAATATGAAAGTCATGACCATTGTTGGCACAAGACCAGAAATTATCAAGTTGTCGCAGGTGATTAAAGAATTGGATTTGTATACCGAGCATATTTTAGTTCACACTGGTCAGAATTATGACTATGAATTAAATGAGATTTTTTTTGAAGAATTGGGCATCAGAAAACCAGATTATTTCATGAACTCAACGGGCAAAACGACTGCCGAGACAATCGGCAATATTATTAGTAAATCAGACGAGTTGTTTAAACAAAATACACCTGATGCTTTACTTGTTTACGGGGACACCAATTCTTGCTTATCTGTAATTTCTGCTAAAAGAAATAGAATTCCAATTTTTCACATGGAAGCTGGCAATAGATGTTTTGACCAAAGAGTGCCAGAAGAAATCAACAGAAAAATTATTGACCATTTAAGCGACATTAATTTAACAATTACAGAACACGCTAGGAGATATCTAATTACCGAAGGTATTAGGCCAGAAACTATTATCAAGGTTGGTTCGAGCATGAAAGAAGTACTTAGAGAAAATAGCAAACTAATTGAGAAGAGTGAAATTTTGACAAAACTAGATTTGACAGCAAAAAAATACTTTGTTTTAAGCGTACATCGCGAGGAAAATATTGATAATTGGAGTAACTTTACTGACTTAGTTAATTCACTTAATGCAATTTGTGAACAATATAGGATGCCAATAATTTTTTCCTGTCATCCTAGAACGCAAAAGTTGTTAATAGAGAAAAATATTGAGTTGCACGAATTAATCAGAATAAGTAAACCTTTTGGTTTTTTTGATTATATTAAATTGCAACAAAATGCTTTCTGTGTGATCTCCGATAGCGGCACTATTACCGAAGAGTCGTCACTGTTAGTTTTTCCTGCTATTACGATTAGACAAGCACATGAAAGACCAGAGGGCATGGATGAAGGTACGCTGATTATGAGTGGGTTAAAAAAAGAAAATGTGTTAAATTCTATAAAAATTGTTACGAGCCAAATTGGTCAGATTGGCGTTGTTAAAGATTATGATGTCGATCATTTGGCACAAAAAGTAGTCAAAATTATTGCAAGTTACACAGAATATGTTAATAGAACTATTTGGACAAAGTTATGATAAATAATAATAAAAAGAAGCCAATAATAATCAAATCATTAAGCTGGAATCCACTCGTATCAATCGTGATCCCTGTATATAACGGCTCAAATTTTCTTCGTGAAGCTATTGATAGCGCCTTGTCTCAAACATATAAGAACATAGAGATAATTGTTATCAATGATGGATCAAATGATGATGGGGCCACCGAAAAAATTGCATTGTCTTATGGTGATAAAATTCGCTATTTTTCTAAGAAAAATGGAGGAACATCAACTGCTCTCAATCTCGGTATAAAAGAAATGCGTGGAGAATATTTTTCTTGGCTAAGTCATGATGATTTATACTATCCACAAAAGATTTCTCGAGCTATAGAAGAACTCTCCAAATTGAAAAATAGAGACACTATTATAATTTCTGATTTGGACGGAATGAACGAAGATTACACGAGAACATTTCCCACTGCTGGTTACCAGCAACATAGAGACGAGTATCCAAAAAGAAATGATTTGTGGCTATATCCTGTTATTTACAATAAAACACATGGCTGCACCCACCTGTTTTCAAAAAAAGTATTTGAAACAGTTGGATTATTTGATGAAACATCATTGGTAGCCCACGATTTTGAATTCTATTACCGAGCATTTGCAAAGTTTCCACACCTATATATAAATGAAGTTCTAATTACAGCTCGAGAATCATCTAGCAGACAAGGTAGGAGATCTCATACTCGGGGTAATATCGAGTATAGTTTGCTCTATATTGACATTCTAGATCATCTAAACGATGAAGAAATCCTTCAAATATCTCCGACAGTAGCACAGTTTTTTCTTGATATGGAGTATTTTTTTGCATATGCAGACTATTCTATTGCACTTGATTATGTGGAGGTATTAGCAGAAGGCAAAGGTATTAAAACAATGTATGGTAGGCGAAATTTAAATACAGTTTCATTGGTTAGTGAAGAAAAAACTATTGCTAAATCTGCTCATAAAACAATCCGTCTTTTTTTGCGTTACGATATACCTGCCAGAACTTTCAAAGCAATCAAGAAATATGGGCTTTGGAAAGCATTAAAAAAAATATTTATACTTTTAAGCAGTAAAATTAAGACAAAATATGGTCATAAATAAACAAATTGACAGACAACACTTGTCAATAAAGATTAACACATTCCCTGTAATACGTTCAGTAAAGCATATTATAAAGTCTGTTTTACCTGGTAAAATTTACGGCAATTTTAAAGATGCATTTTATCAAAAAATTTATTTGTACAATGAAAATGTCAGATTAAATCGTCGCAGATTTAGTAATTTGCCACAAGGCGTAAATCTTTTCGTTTATGATTTGAAAAACAGTGCTGGCGAAATAGCTCGCTCGTTACAACAGTTATTAGATAGTGCTCAAATTCCGTATAATATATTTGATTTATCCGATCTTAAAAAATGTAAATTAGAATTTAAAAGCAAAAAACCATACAGCGTTAATCTTTTTTCTTGTCATGCTACCTCAAATGCATCAGCAATGATGTTACATCTCGGCCTTGATGGCAAAAAATATTTTAATATCGGATATTTGGCATGGGAGCTAGAAGAACTACCTGAAATTTATAGCCGTCATTTGAGTATGTTCCACGAAATATGGACTCTTTCTGATTTTTGTACAATTGCAATTGGGAAAAAATCAATCGTTCCCGTTATCACAGTTCCACTATTCGCAAATCCAAAAAAAACAATCCTAAAAGATGGTAGAAACCATTTTAAGATCGACAGCAATATATTCATATTTACGTTTGCTTATGATTGCACGAGCTATGTGTCCCGAAAAAATCCTCATGCTGTTGCTAAAGCTTTTTTAAAAGCTTTTTCCCCAGATGACCATAATGTTGGATTGGTATTGAAACTGAATTATTCAAACAAACATAGAAGACACATCCAAGAATTAAAGAAGGCATTGTCGCCTTATCCGCATATTTATTTTATAGAAAAATATCTATCAGATATCGAAAAAAGAACATTAGTTCAGATATCAGATGCTGTGATATCTTTGCATCGTTCTGAAGGTTTTGGTTTGTTGCCTCTAGAAGCTATGTCTTTGGGCACGCCGGTAATTTCAACTGCATGGTCAGGTAATATGCAGTATATGACACATATGAATACGGCACTCGTTGGTTATGATCTAGTTCCTGTAAATGGCAAATATGTTGGTTCAAAGCCCGGTGATGGTTTGATTTGGGCTAATCCAAATATTGATGAGGCAATAACACACATGCATCGAATGGTTTCTGATTCAGTCTGGAGAAATAAACTTATAGTTGAGGGTAAATATACTGCTAATAAATACTTTAGTCCAGAAAATATTAGTAGGATCGTTCGTGACAGATTGAAGTTTCTAGAGTTAGTCGACTAAATCAAAGAAAGATTGCTGTCTCTGATGAATAAAAGTAACAATGATCTGTTAGTTTCTATCGTAATTCCTGTCTACAATGGTACCAGATACTTGTGCCAAGCCATAGACAGTGCACTGGCGCAAACCCACAAAAACTGCGAAGTCATTGTTGTAAATGATGGCTCGACTGATGATACAGAAGAAATAGTTAAATCTTATGGAAATAAAATTAGATATATAGGGAAAAAGAATAGTGGAGTATCCGATGCTTTGAATATTGGGATAATTGAAGCTAAAGGACAATATATCTCTTGGCTGTCGCATGATGACGTGTTTGAACCCAATAAGATCGAGCAGCAAGTAGAGACGTTGAATGAAATAGATGCAGATTTGCGAAATAAGACAATATTGTTTTCTAATTATCGAATAATTAATGAAAATGCAGATATCGTCGAATCCGTTAACATCGAGAATGTGCACGACGTAAGAAAATTTCAATGTCATTACTACCCCGTCGTAAAAGGATTAGTTTTCGGATGTACTACCTTAATTCCTAAAAATATTTTAATTAAAGAAGGATTATTTGATCCAAGCCTTCGCACTTCTCAGGATTATGATATGTGGCTAAGATTATTTCCAAAATACAATATCCTCTTCATGAAAGACTATCTACTTTGCTCCAGGAAGCATCCGGGACAAGGTACTTATAGTCAGCGCGCCACTGAAGAGTCTAATGCATTTTGGATCCGATTAATGAAGGTCGTTCCAACCCAGGACAAAATTAGAATAGATGGATCAATCGCAAGGTTTTATCACCAGATGACTAGACAGATGAATAGAATTGGCTATTCTGTAGCTGGCGTGTATGCAAAAGAGCAGTTTGACCAAACTGAAAAGCCGTTTTATGAAGAAAGTCTCTTATCAACGGAGTACAAATTACAACCACTTTTTTCTAAAATACGCCGCGTTATTGCTAAATTGTGTTAAGTAATCTTGGCCTGCCTGATCGGATTTGGTTGTACTGTGAGCATCATGATAAGCAGATAGATAGGGACTATAACATAGTAAATGATTCGACTTAACAATTTTTCTCGACAAGTCTGCATCCTCAAAAATATATGGATCATAATGATCGTCAAATCCCCCTATCTTATCAAATAAGGTTTTCCTAATCAAAAAACCACTCGTTTCTAGGTAATCGATATTTGTACGACAAATAACGCCTTGTTTCATCCCTAAATTCGGAAACAGGCTTAGTAAAGGTCCGGTAAGATCTCTTTCCGTGAAGAACCCTCCATTACTACCGATTGCTCCTACCTTTGGATCTGATAACAATATTTGAAGATAGTTGTCTAACCAATTGTGAGCTGTTGGCCCCTGATCGCTGTCAAGAAATACTAATAATCCCTGACCAGCCTCTATTGCCCCAAGGTTTCTACCAGAAGCACATCCATTAATCTTATTACGTACTATTGTTATTATGTTTTTGTATTTTTTCCCTAAAAACTCAACAGATTTGTCTGCTGATAAATTATCTACCACAATGATTCGATAACCGTAATCATTATATTTTATTAGTGAGTCCAGGCATTTTGGGAGGATGTTTCCATTATTATGATTAAGAATAATTATTGAAATTGGATTGATCTGAGTATCTATAGGTTTGAGGTTGTTCTGTGCCAATCCTTCTACAACTTGGATTCTGTTCCCAAAGAGAGATTCCTTCTTGTGAAGCATTTTATAAACTAGATAACTGTTGTGATATTTCTTCAGTATTTTTATCATAATAAGGTTGTATTATATATGTGTGACAGCAATAAGTGTCAAACATTGGGAATGTATCCTCATCTACATGTTATAAATAGGCGGTAATGAAAAAACTAAAACTTCTACTTATTTCCGGGATACCACTACTACCACAAAATAATGGTGGTGCCACAAGACTAAAAAATACTCTTAAATACTTGAGTCAAAAATATGAAATTACCTTTAGGGAAGTGTCTGTAGTTAGAAAGTCTCTTTGGACTTCGATAACAACTGGCATCCCCTATCATATGACCAATTATTACAATCCTGAGTTGCGCAAATTGTTGGAGAATGAATCTTTTGATGAAATTAGAATAGAAGGCACGCAGTTGCTATATCTTGCGCAGTTTCTGCCGCGCGACGTTCCTACTACATTTGTTTCGTTAGACATATCTACTGTTTCTTTCTGGAGACGTGCATGGGAAAGCAATAATCCCTTCGTGGTACTGCTGCGACTCGCAAGCTGCCTACAGGTGTATATCTACGAAAAATACTACCTTAAGCGATTCCACCAAGTTGTCACAATGTCTAAGATAGATGCCGCCGCATTATCTAATTTATTTGGAATGAATAATATATTAATTACTCCAAACGGAATTGATGGGATACATTTTTTGCCGCCAAGAACAAGTAAAATTATGACTCTTGGATTTATTGGCTCTCAATCGCATACACCTAATATTGCGGCTATCAACTTTATTACCGAGAATATTCTCCCCGCATTAAATACGAGAGAACACGAATATCGCGTGATGGTACTAGGTAAGTTTGACAAATTGCTAAGCGAAAACAAACATGTAGAAATAATTGATCATATCGACGAATTGCGTGATTTTTACTCAAAGATTGATTTCTTAGTTGCACCTATTTATTCTGGTTCTGGGACTAGAATCAAGATACTAGAGAGTCTTTCTTATGGGAAACCAATAATAACGACCGAAATTGGAGCAGAAGGGATAGGGATTAAATCAAAATTACTAACTATTATTCCTTACGCTAACGAGCGTAACGCAAAAACATGGGTAAGCCAAATTACTAAGACATATAAATCCATTAACGACCTTAGTGGCGAGTTAGCTAATCTGGAAAAGCAACTATCGCCCCTAACTTGGGAAAATATTTTTCGATCATAGTTGTGATAGACTAGACGTATGAATCTTGTGCAAAAGTTGGCTGTCAATCTTAAGCTTTTTTGGGAACATCGAGAGCTACTTTGGAATCTGGCCAACCGCGAGATATCACAGAGGTACAAGCAGTCGGTACTAGGATACGCATGGGTAATACTTAATCCGCTGTTTCAGCTTATTGTGATGAGCTTTGTTTTCGACAAGATCCTACACGTGCCCTCGCTTGGTGTGCCATTTATTATCTTTTTGACTGTTGCCCTACTCCCCTGGAACCTTTTTACCTCTAGCCTAATGTCATCGGCTGGGGCGCTGGTGGGTAACAGCAATTTGATCACCAAGATTTACTTCCCCCGAGAAATCCTTGTTTATGCCACAATCATCGCCAAGATTGTGGACTTTGGCTACTCGTGCCTCGTACTTATACTTTTTCTTTTCATCTTTCATATCCCGCTTACGATCCACTACCTGTGGATACTACCGATATTTTTGATCCAAGTCTTACTATCTATGGGGCTATCGCTACTCGTCTCGGCCTTTAACCTTTTTTACCGTGATATCCAGTACCTGCTCGGTCTAATTATCCTTGTGTGGATGTACCTTACTCCGATTATGTACCCAGTGGAAGTAATACCCGAGAGGTACCGATTCTTGCTATCCCTTAACCCTATGTCTGTGATTATCAATGCCTATCGACAAGTTATCTTGTCTGGCAAAGAGCCAAATATGGTTAGCTTGTCTATTGCCGCTGTTACTGCGCTCGTTTTCTTTGGGATTGGGTTTGTGGTGTTTAAGAAACTGGAAGGGAGATTTGCCGACTATGTCTAACCCAACATGCGCCATACAAGCTGAAAACGTAAGCAAAGAATATAGCCTGCAAAAACAGCGAACGTTTAAGGAGTTTCTCCCTGCCCTGTTCTCTGGCAAAGAAACCAAAACCAACTTTGCGGCACTATCCTCGATTGAATTTGAACTAGCCAAAGGAGAATCACTGGGGATTATGGGGCGAAACGGTAGCGGCAAGTCAACCCTACTTAAGATCATTGCGGGTGTTACCAAGCCCTCTGATGGGCGAATAACTGTGAATGGGCGTGTGGCGCCGCTTATCGAGCTTGGTGCAGGATTTCACCCAGAACTTACGGGGCGCGAGAATGTATACCTTAATGGCTCGATACTCGGGATCAAGCGCAAAGATATGGATAAGCTATACAATAATATTGTCGAATTTGCCGAGCTTGAGAACTTTATGGACCAGCCGATCAAACACTATTCCTCGGGAATGTATATGCGCCTCGCCTTCTCGGTAGCTGTTGCCGAAACTCCCGATATACTACTAATTGATGAGATCCTGGCCGTGGGAGATCAGAGCTTTCAGCAAAAGTGTCTGGCTCGCATGGCCGAGTTTAAGAAGCTTGGGAGTACTATGGTAATGGTGAGCCATAGCCCCGATATGGTCAAAAAGTACTGTACCAAAGGGCTTGTGCTACAGAATGGCAAGCAATTGTTCTTTGGTGATATTGAAGAAGCGACCAAGGTGTATGAGGGGATTGTGTAAGATGGCTTGTTACTTGACAATCGACTAATAATCGACTATTATTCGACTACTATGTTTGAGCCAAAATTTTTGATCTCGAACCAGTTACTTGCAAATATTTCTAAGGTAAATTCGCTCGTTCACGACCTCAACGATAGACGATTCCCAAGATTGGTTCTTTTGGAGTTTGAGATTATTGCCAGGGAAGTTTCGACTTTTGCATCTACCAGTATCGAAGGCAATCCCCTGCCCCTTACCGAAGTAAAACAACTCCTAAAATCACGACCTACCAATATCCGCGATAGTGAGCGTGAAGTTATTAACTACAACTTAGCTATTGAGAATTTATGTAGATTAATTGAGTCAAACGAGATCGAGGTTTCGCTCCCCCTTATCTTGCAGACTCACAAGCAAGTTACCCAAAACCTACTCCCCAAACAAGAGTCTGGTAGACTACGCAAAATGCCAGTTGTCGTGAATGACCCAAGAACTGGAAAGATTGTATATTTACCACCCGAGGTTGATGTTGTTGAGAGCCTTACGTTGGATTTGATTAAATATATTAAAAAAAATATAACCAAGGTTGATCCATTGATTTTGGCTGGTATTTTTCATAAGCAAATGGTTATTATTCACCCATTTATGGATGGCAACGGTAGAACTACTCGTTTGATAACGAAGGTGTTGCTCGCAAAAATGGGTCTTAATACGTTTAATTTGTTTAGCTTTGAGAATTACTACAACCAAAATGTGACAAAATATTTTCAAACTGTAGGTGAATATGGAGATTACAATGAATTGAAAGAATCTATCGACTTTACCACGTGGCTTGAATATTTTACCGCCGGTTTGATTGATGAATTATTGCGAGTCCAAAAAATGTTGCCAAAGCGCACCGATTCGCCAGAAACAAACCTAGAGATTCATCATAATAAGATCATTGGCTTTATTAAAACGAATGGATACATTACCGATAGAGATTATGCCAAACTCACTACTCGCGCAAAAGCTACCCGCACCCTTGATTTCCAAAGACTGATTGGTATGGAAATAATTGAACGCAAAGGAGCTGGTAGATCTACTTACTATACTTTACTTGGCCAAGATAGCTAGACCTCGCGTAGAAAAGTGTAAATACGAGAATTGCGGCGCGAACAACTATTTTTACCGTGCCTGCTCCAATTAGCCCATAGATAGGGATTGCAAACCAATTGCCAACCGTTATCCCTACTGCGAGGATGATGCCAACATAGGCATAATACTCTGGGCGATTGAAAAGATAGAAGAGCGCGGTATATGGAGCTGCGGATGTAGCTAGTGCAACTGCAACAAGCATAAGAATAAGTGGAGTGGTACCTACGAGGTATTCTGGGCCGACTGTTAGCCAGAGGCCTAGCCCAGCAAGCGGAATGCCAAGTAGTACGAGAGTAGCGCCACCAAGTGCGAGCCATTTGGCTTTGGCAAGATAGACGTCAAGATCTTTTTTGTTGTTGTATCGCGCAACGCGAATGCTAAGCACTGTCGTCATGGACAACCCGATTAAGCTTGCAAATAGTGCAAGGCGCCCCGCTGCGCCCCAGATACCTGTTTGATAACTGCCAAGGAGCTTTTGCACCAACAGGATGTCGATATTATCGGCGAGAGTTACCCCAATCATATTGATCGCTGTCCAGCGAGCTGTAAGCCCAAGAGTCTTCCCGAGCTTTTGCCAATTTGGCGGCAAGTCAAAGGAAGTGAGTGGAATGCGACGAAGCGAAGAGAGAGCCCCAAAAAAGGGCATAAGACCGTAGATAGCTAGCGCAGAAGTAGCGGTTAATGCGTGTTGCCAAATAAGAATAAGGCCAAAAATTAGCTTGGCTGATGCCTGAGCAATTGCCATGCGCGCAACATACATAAATGCCTGGGTGGACTGAAGTAATAGTGCTACATACTCGTAAAAAACCGTACCAAAAGAGGTAAGAAAAGCGAGACGGATGATTAATAGATTGGTGATGCCAAGCCAAGTGGCGATTGACTGGGAAAAGAGAAGGCCGATAATCAATACGATTGTGATTGCAAACGATCTAATCCAGAGGACTAGTTGCATGTATGAGATGGCTGTTGGCCTTTCGCTAGTCTCGTACTTTTGGGCTATTGTGCGCTCGGCTGCTGTGTTTACCCCCATATCGACAACGCGGATAATAATCTGCATAAGTGCAAAGCCTGCCGAGAAAACACCAAACTCGGCTGGGCCAAGAAAGCGCGAAAAAATGATTAGTGCAAGCGCCGAGATTATGGTCGAGATAATGTTGCCACCGCTTATAAAAAATAGAGAGATGGCACCAGAGGAGGAGGTAAGAGTTTTGAGTCTTTTGAGCATAACTTTATTATACGGCCATTGGTGCGTAAATTAGCGGAATTGATCCACAAATTTGAGGATGGTATCCCACATTGTGGGCTGAGTGTATGAAGTGATGGGAGAGGTGGGGATATCGGCGGGGTTGTATGCGAGGATAGCTTGTACCGAGAGAGTGTTACTTAGGTTGTTGTAAGTACCGATTACTACCACTGGCTTTTCGGTCATGCGTGTGGCAGGTACAAAGTCTTGGCCATATTCGAGCATATATACGTCGCTTGTAGGGAGTACGAGAATATCGCGTGGATCACCCGATACCTTGACCTCATGCACGATACCGAGTTTGCTCATAGGTACACTTACTCCCCTGCCTTGCCACAATCTATACCCCACGTAAATTGCGATTGGGAGAACTAGCAAAGGGATGGTAAACTTGAGCGCAATTACGGTACTTTGGCTCTTCCAGATCCTTTGAATAGCGAGCCAGAGCCTACCGAGAGGATTGTTGAGCTGAATATTGAGATTAAGCATGGGATCGTTTAGGTTTTCGCTTTTCTCAAGCGTCATGTCGACGGCATGAATACCATTAATGGAGACGCTGCGCCCCACCTTTTTGCCGCTTTCACTCGCTCTTTCTGATAGATCAATATCAGTTGCCATTACTGTAATAATACTAAACTAGTTGAAGGATGCAACTAGACAAATCTAACTTGCAATCTTTTGCCCAGCCCTCGTGCAATTTTGGCCGCCATGCGAAATGTAGGGCTAGTTGTATTGGACTCAATCCTAGAGAGAACTGCCTGGGTCGTACCGATGGATTTGGCGAGAGCGCGTTGGGATATTCTTTGCTTCATCCGCGCCTCTATCAATAATTTTCCAATTTGATAATCAGCCTCACTATCCTCCCAGATTTTTTTGAACCCAGGATCTTTTAGATATTTTTTTAGTGATTCTTCAAAATCGTTTATTTGCTTGCTCATGTTGACATGATATCTTATTGGATATTACCTGTCAACACGATATTATATCTTTTCTCGCCAATTTGAAGGTCTTTTTTTTGTGTTTTTTGTGATTTTTTCCTGAATATATGCAATATGTATATTACTCCCAAATTGCTGCAACAAAATATGCGTATATTATCTTTCCCCAATACCCTCGCCTCCCAAATATTGTAACCAACTAATTTTTTGAATCTTGGGATATTGGGATTAATACCGTACTCATATATATACGCTATCTGTCTAACTATCTTTCCTCTCGTCGTTTCATCACTATTGGATAGATACTCTTCTATAGGTTCTTCATTATTGTGCTTGAAGTACTTTATTAAATATCCCATTTTGCCCTCCCATACTCACATATACCAATATCAATATCTACCAAATAGTACCCGAATGTCAATATGTTGTTGTATGTATGGGTTTATCAAGATATCAAGATGTGATACAGTCATTTCATATGAACGTAAAGATTGAGCCAAGTTGGATGAATGTATTGGAAGAAGAGTTTGAGAAAGAATACTTTGGTAAACTTACCGAATTTGTCAAAAAACAATATCAAGAAGCAATTATCTATCCTCCCCCTTCCCTGATTTTTCGGGCCTTTGAACTTACGCCGTTTGACAAGGTCAAAGTTGTAATCCTTGGGCAAGATCCATATCACGAACCTGGGCAAGCCAATGGTCTATGCTTTGCGGTTAACAATGGAGTGCGCCTGCCACCATCGGTACAGAATATCTTTAAAGAAATCGTGACTGATCTTGGGCATGCAACAAACTTTCCACAAGGAGATCTGGAAGGTTGGGCGAAGCAAGGAGTACTTTTACTTAACGCAACTTTGACCGTCGCCAAGAGCGATGCTGGATCGCACCAAAAAAAAGGCTGGGAAGAATTTACTGATGCCGTTATCCGAGTTTTGTCTGATAAGAAAGAGAATTTAGTATTTGTGCTGTGGGGTAACTATGCCAAACAAAAAGGCGCGACTATTGATAAAAACAAACACCTGGTGATTGAGTCGCCACACCCTTCGCCATTCTCGGCTTACAACGGATTTTTTGGATCGAAACCATTCTCTAAAACTAATGCTTATTTGCAAAAAACGGGAAAGACCGAGATTAAGTGGTAACTTTTGTGATACTCGCAAAAATTGCACAATGATCGGAATAGCCTGACTCTACACGCACGTTGGTGATCTTGTAATCGGGGGTAGCAAATAGATGATCTACTACCAAGAAAAGTGGAGCGGCACGGTGGAGACTATTGTCAATTGTGGTGTTGATGATCCTGGGGATGTGGTATTGGTAGCGACTCGCGAGCTCGGTTTGTACGAGACTACCGCGAGGTGCATTGAAATCGCCAGAGAGAACTAAACTAGAATATTTCTTGAGGATTGATAAGAGTCTTTCGAGGTCTTCTTTTTGGAGACGATCGGCATCTACTGGCATGGCCCAGGTAAAGTGAAGAGTGGCAAAAGTGTAGACTTGCTCTTCTACCTCGATGTCGCAGCTAATGATTGCACGAGGATGATCCTGGGCATCGAGTTGAGCTTTCACTGGCGTGCCCTGGTAACGATAATATTCTGTTTGGCAGTTGGATTGCTTGGCCTTGGTAAGGATTGCCACACCCCACTCCCCGCGCGGGTTGAACTTGGCACTTGCATCCTCGAAAATCACATGGGGAGCGTAGTGACAATAATATCCATACTGGGAAGCAAGCTCCTCGGCATCGGCGCGAAAAACTTCCTGCAGATGCACGACGTCGGGTTGAGCTTGGAAAATCCTTTTCACCTCGCTAAGATGCTTGTCTGATTCGATATTGAGCTGAACGAATGAAAGTGACATATGCGCTATTATAACCTTGGAAAATAGATTACGCTGTTACCAATTTGACAAATTTCTCAACACCTACAATGCGCGTCTCGTGATTTACCAGCTTGTCTTCGACCTCTTCATGACGATTATCGTGGATTAGCCCCTCTTCTTGTTTATTAAGCTCGCGTTTGTATAACCAATCTAGTTGCTGAGACATGGTAACAATCGTTGTTTTGACTTCTTTCATATCTACTTTGAGCTGAGAAACGTCGACCTTTAACTGAGATACATCAACCTGGATGTTCTTAATATCCGTCTTTAGCACGGTTTCTACTCTCTTTAACTCACCTTTTGTAGCTGGTTCGTTTTGACTGGATATTTTTGCTGACATGGTTTTATGATAGCTTTTTATTTTGCGTTTGCAATATGTCGCCAAGAACTACGGACCCCACACGTGTTCGCTTTAGCGCTAATACTAACCCATATGAAAGTATCAAAGCAACGAATATTTTGACACTATAATAAAGTGCCAAATTGCCAGTTATAAGATGAACCTCAAACCCAAGTTGACGCTCCATAAATCCCAAAATAAAAGGATGGACTAGATAGATCCCATAGGTTGCTGATCCCAAATTGGCTACTAATTTGTTTATGGACGAGTTACCAATGTAAGAGCGTAAGTAATTGATTGTTGACCAAATAACAATTACTGAGATGACAATGTTTGGGGCAAAATGGCTCCAATAGTAGTTACCAGCTGGAACTATCCACCACGCAGATGATCCATGAATATCTGACCAGTTCCCAATATATAGCGAGTAGGCTCCACAAACAGCAAGAAATATAATTGATAAATATGTAATGACCTGATTTATTTTATATTTCCAGGATAATCCTAAGATAAAATAGCCAAGATACAAAGTCCATAGTATCGGTATCGAAAAGAAAAAATTGCCCCAACCCGTGAAGAAATGAATAATATCAATTGAGATCGAGATGCCCAGTAAGATCAATCCATAACGGATACGAAGAAGGTTTGGGTGATTACGTAAATATGGAGTGACTAGGCCAAGGCCAAGCGCAATGAAAAGATAATATAGATGCCCAACGGAATATGAGAATGAATTGTGAAGATAAAAGACGTTCCACAAATTATAACAAGCTGTCCAAAAAAGAAGAGGAATGCCGAGCCTTTGAAAGATTGTTGAAATAGATTTGACCTTCGAAATTGGACTTAATGCCAGAGCTCCACTTAACATAATAAATAATGGCACTGAAACCCTACCAAGAGAATTGAGTATTGCAGCCAACCACCATGAAGCACCTCCAAGATAATTGGTTGGAGATGAGGTGATTGTGTCAGCATGAATGGCAACGACAAAAAAAGCGAGGATGACGCGAAGATAATCAAATATCACGATACGTGATTTGGATTCCATGGGAACCTCTTGACTCATATCGCGTGGTTAAAATGCAAAAAGTTGAGAGCGTAACGCATGATTGCAGGCGCCATGAGAATAACCCCAACAATAAAACTCTTGCGCTCTAGGATTGGCTGATAAGCAACAAACATCACGGGTAAAAGCGGGATAAGATAACGACTTATATCGGAGTGCTGCATAAATAAAAGTGGCGCCAGAAATGTAAGACTAATGACTCCTAGCCACCAAACTCTTCTTCTGAGCACCATCAGACATGCGGAACCAGCAAGTACAAACATGAGCGCATTGATCTCCTGCCAAAATGTTTCAACATTGGCTGCGGGGAAGTTGAAGGTGGGGAAAAGAGAGAATTGAAAATGCTTAAACAAAGCTATGGCTGAGAAGAAAGCAAAGAAATCTCCTGTGCGAAAGTAATAAAAAGTGAATACGCCAACGAGCGCTACAGGGATTAAGAGGTAATAAATATATTTGCGAATGATGAGCTCAAACTGCCTGGTTTTGATCAGCTCGATTAAAGCGACTATACCGTATCCTAACCCCAAAAAAACTCCTTGCGGCCGAACGAGCATGCATAAGGCGGCAAATATCGCCGACTTAACCATATTCTTTTTGGTAAAAAATGTAAAAGAGACTAGCATCAAGGCCATAAAAAGCGGCTCCGAACTACCCGTATGACTTACAATAAACCAGCGCGGGGAAAGAAAAAGAAATGGGAGAGTTAACCAAAATGGATGTTTGGTAATCTTTATAGCTTTGAAAAACTCATAGAGCGCGAGTGTTGCGGCGAGTGATGAAAGCAAGGTAAGAACAATCATGGCCTGGAAGAAACCGATAAATGAAAAAGCACGAATTAATAAAGGCATAGCTGGAAAGTGGGCAGGCAGCCAAGTCCATTTCTCGTTGATATCAACTGAATGAATAATGTTATTGGCAACAGCCAACTTGGGATCGTACAAGCTTTTGGCTACCACGACATAACTTGGACCATCCCATGCTTTATAGATTATGTCTAGGCTACCATACAACTTGTAATATACTCCATAGAAGATGGTTGTAATCAAAATAAAAAGACTAGCTATCATAATCCACTGGCGATACTTGGATAATATTTTTGAAATCATATTGTTATATTACTTCCCCACAACTTGTTCATAGACTTGTTTTGTTTCACTGGCTGTTTTCTCCCATGAGAAAAGTTTGACACGTTCGAGTCCTTTTTGCACTAGGGAATTGCGTTTGCGAGTATTGGAGAGAATATCTGCAATAACTTGTGTCATATCTTTGTCTGGATCAAAATACACAACAGCATCACCACCAACCTCTGGTAAACTACCTCTATTGCTACTTGCAACTGGGCAACCATACGTCATTGCCTCTAGTAAAGGGAGTCCAAAGCCCTCATACCAACTGGGTTGCACGTATAAAGTGGCGTTGGCATAAAGCACTGGAAGGTGGTGCGAAGGTACGTATCCAAGAAGATGTATCATGTCTTTTTTATTTGAGTTCTCAATTGCCTGATCGATATCCTTCCACTCTGGGATTTTGGGCATGTCGCCAAAAACCTTACCAACTAAAACTAAGTGAATGTTATCGTCTTCAAGAGCAGAGAAGGACTTTATTAGCCCAACTATATTCTTGTTCCAGTTGATGTCACCAACGTAAAGAATATATCTATCTGGTAGTTTGTACTTGCCGGCAATTTTTCTGGCCATTACCGTTGGTACCTTTTCTTTGGTATGAGCTAGCGGGATAACAACTATTTGATCGGCGACAATACCAAGCATCTCCACAATGTCTCTTTTGCTGCACTCGGAATCCGTAATGATCTTGTTGGCTCGACGAGCTCTAATTGTTTGCATCCAAAGTTTAATTTTGCCTTTGAGTCCAGACGGGAAATGAGTTGGAAACTTAAGAGGAGTTAGATCATGAATTGTAATGATGGTAGGTTTTTTGAAGTGACTAGGGAGAGATAAAAAAAATGGATCGAAAAAAGGAAAATGAACAAGATCGGCATCTTCGTGATAATAATCCTTGGAACTAGCTATTAGCCTGGTTTCGGGGAAGTATTTGTGAAAAGCATTGATTAGCTCGTGGGTATATACGCCAACACCACGTGTTTTGCTACCAGAATGTAATGGTTTGTGACTAATGACTACTTTCATCTTGTATTGGTTATTGTATCATTACACTATGAAAGATTGGCGCTTTGCTACTAGCGTGTTTTTTATCGCATGGGGGGTTGTAACTTGCCCAATTAATAGCTTAAACGCAAAGTACTTTGGGCTACAAAATGCAACTATAGCTGGGTTAAGCGATCATGGTACTTTTGGACTATTAGATCAAGCTATTCCTGGGTTTAATCTCGTGGAGGGTGATGAAACTTTCCGCTACCAAAACCAAGTTTTCCCATTGAAACAGCCAGGTCAAACGATTGTTGGATCAATAATTTATACTCCCCTAAAATATGTTGGCATCGAATGGAAACATCACTACGACTATGCTAGCAACATTATTACAATGATGACATCGGGCGTTGGCATGGCAATTGTCGCGACTTTGTTATTCTTGATATCTAAATCATATTTGGCTCCGGCTATCTTTGTGCTTGGCACTATTGCCTGGCCTTATGCTGGGGTATCGCACCATGATATTTATGCAATGATGGTAGGATTTGTGGCAGTATATCTCGTTTATTGTAAACGATATATCTCGGCCGGAATTGCTGCTGGAATGACTCTGTTTTTTTCGATGCTGCCATTAACCCTACCCTTGGGGCTTGGGATTTTGATACTTTTGATAACGAAAGAAGTAAAAATACTGATTCGATATGGAACTGGAGTTGCCACTGGCCTCGCTCCTTCTTTGGTGTTTAACTATCTCAACTTTGGCAATCCTTTACTTTTCCCCAATCTTGCCGGAAAAATAGCTGACACAATGCCCATGTGGGATATAGCCAATTTTGCCGCACATATAAATTTTTATTTGACCGACCCAAAGAGCGCTTTGTGGGCTTTTTCACCAATATTGTTGTTTGGGATTATTGGGTATAAAAAGCTTAGGCAAACATCAAGGATGCTAGCGTATGCTGCAGTTATAATACCTACCTTGCAGTTACTACATATCTGTACTCAACAAACGTTTGGAGGGTATCAATATGGACCTCGATATCTACTACCAACTCTACCATTACTCTCCCTACTTGCCGCTAGTGGGTGGGAGAAACTAGGTGCGTGGGCAAGGAAGATATTTGTGTTACTATTTGGGTACTCAATATTTGTTGCGGCTGTGGGGGCCATAACTACCGCAATGTATCCTATGCCCAACACGCCATTTGCCCCATTTGCACAACTTATATATATCGTGAGTAATCAATTGCCTAGTTACCGCTTATTACCAGCTGGAATATTACTCATATTAATTGGGGTTTTGACCATTTTGAATGGTACCTTCAAACATCATAATCCAGTTGGGCGCCTTGATCTCTAAATCCCTGTGGTACTCGCCAGGGAGAGTTGCAAACCCGTCAATCATCATAATCCTACCCTTATGACGGGCTAAGATTTCTTTGGGAGTTTCAAGTCCTCCAAAGTCGGTAAAGTGAAATTTGCCAAAGCTATATACGTGTACCCAACCAGTCGGATCAGGATTGCGCACCACAGTCTCTGTTTGATATTTTGCTGGATCATATCCACTGTAGAATAGTGCATAAATATACGGCTCGCCATACTTGGAAGTGATGTAAATACTATCTACATTATTCTCATTTTTGGTTACAAATTGCATCATTTCGCGTTGGCCGTAGAGCCAGTTGTCGGCATATTTGACTGGATTAACAAGCCATAGTTGATACCCAAAATACGAAATATTCCAAACTATAAACGCAAGTGCCAAATATGAAAAGATCTTAGATCTTGTGCGAAGATATTTGATAATTGCCATTGATCCCAACGCTTCTGTTAGTAAAAGTGCAGGGAGAATACCTAGTGTGCGCACAGAAGATGGCGCATCTGTTGTGATTGCTGAGGGAATGGGGGCCAGTAGCAACCAAGGTAATAGTAATAGTGCTGCAGATTTGCCTGACTTGTCCTTACCTATAAGTTGCGATATGCCAATGATAAGAAGGGGTAGCTCAAATAGATAGAGCATTCCCATCCCCTGAACAGAGCGCTGGGTGTTGGTACTACCTTTGAAGAATAAGAACTCGCTTGAGAATGTTTGAATGTAGTTATTGGCTAGTGCAAAAATATAATGAGTTACTTTGTTTTGAACAATTCGTGGAAGTGGCTCTGGGAGACTGCTTGTGTATCCCCTACTTGCTGCAACATCGTCAAAAAATCCCTTTTGCCCAGTAATACTTACGGTACCCCACCGGATCTGACCACCTTTGCTAAGAATGTTGGTAACACTTGGAATTACAAGGATTAGTCCGACAACAATGACACTGATTAACGTCTTGGTATTGCTTTTGGTGATTTTGATAATACCAAGAACAAGGTAACTCAGAAATAATAATGGTAGCAAAATCCGCACACTATTGTAGGTATATAGCGCAAATACTGCGGCTAACATCGCGGGCCAAAAATAGCTTGGTTTTTCTTTGGCACGAAGAAGACAATAAACAGAAAACATGGTAAGAACCATTGCTAATCCAGCCTCAAAACTGACCCGAGAAAAATGAACTCCCCATGGAGAAATTGCTAATAGTGCTGCGGAGACTAGACCATACTCTTTTTTGCCAAAAAGCTCTTTGCCAAGAAAATATATTAGACATACTCCAATAATTCCGATTATTGCTGGGGTAGCACGAACCCCAAAATCTGTCTCGCCAAAAAGCGCAATTGCTGGGATGCTTGCATAAATCATACCAGGCAACTTAACCTCGCCAAAGGCTTTGAAGGCAAGTGGTAAAAACTCTCCCCATTCGTCACGACCTGTTTTAAGAATTGAATAAGCATTGTAGCCGATGCTTACCTCATCCCAATTGAGACCAGGAGGTGCCATGGTAAGGCCAATTAGCCGGAATGTAGCTGCAACGATAAGAATAATTAGGAGGAGATACTTTTTCATGATTTGGCCTTACGCTCTATTGTCGCCATGGTAATGACTACGGCAAGTGATAATAGAGAGACCCAGTTACCTACGCTTGCGGCTTTGGTATTGTGCAAATAGATATGATAATCATGAATACCTTGAGTCAGTGGAATTGAGATTTCACCTGAGTCGGTTGGAGAGATAGCCAATGGTTTACCATCTATTGTTGCCTGCCAAATGGGGTAATAATTGCGATAATAAATGGCTGTTGCGCGCTCGTTTTCGGCGGTAGCCTTGAAGCGTAAATCACCTGGATTATCAGTTGCTGAATTGATCTCTGCGTTCCCTGATAACATGCCTAACCTAGGATTAAATAATCGCAAGCTTAGTGGCTGATAACGCTCAATACTTGCCCATTTGGGTACAACTTCGGCGCGAAGTGAAGTTGTGGTTTTGTCTGCAAAAACTTCGTTCGTTACGCGAAATTCCTCGCTAGTCATTATCCTCATCGGCCGATGATAATTGCGAGTATTAACAAGAGACAGTAAGACGAGAGCAAGTAATAACAATAACCCAGAAAGGCGATGATGAGAAATTCTTTTGGTTAACAATAGTCCTGTCATTACACCAACAACAACAGTCATAAGCCCAAGTAGCCTCCATGGAAACTGCATTGTCTGAAGGATCGGAAACAACTCCCAGATAAATCGACCCGCGGGGATCATTGCAAGCATTAGCCCGAAAGCCATAAGAGGCCAAAAGCCATACTGAAGCTTATTTTTGGCCGACATTTTGCGAAAACGAACTAGATACCACCCAGTATAAAGTGCCAGGACAACAAGATTGGCAAAGCCAAGCTGAAAAGTCATGCCGTCCTGCAAGTCACCTGGCATAGAGTACCAATAATCCCATTTGCTATATATAAGTTGCTTGGGGTAGATAAAGTGATCACTCCAAATGTATGTGAAATTGCTGGTAGCAGAAGAGAGCAGATCTTTGCGCTCAATAATCATGGGAACTAGGAAAAATGAGGCAAGGCCAATTGATAATAGTACAAACAATAAAGCGCGCTTCCAGACACCGAGAGCGATCCCGTAAAATAATACAATCGCTCCCAATAGTAATCCTAAGAAATTGTGCGAGATTAAAGCAAGCGCAAAGGCGATTGGGTCATACCAACGCAAACGACGATCCTTAAGAGCCATTGCACTTGCAACAACCCATGGCGCAAGACCAATAACAAGCGTCTCGCCGAGTGCACCACGAACGAATATGTTGACGAACTGATATGGATTGAGAATATAGAGAATGGCAGTAGCAAGCGCTACAATGCGATGCTTGCGAAATAGATAATAAATCCCAAATCCACCCAAAAAATATGCAAAGATCGTAACAATTTTGATCGAGGTGATATTGACGATACCCAAAAACATAAACGGAGCGGCAAGATAATATGGAGCTGGATAGATGAAATTGAAAAGTGGTATCCCATACCCATTATCTGGACTAGATGCCCAACGGGCAGGGAATTGACCAGACTTGAGAGTGTCAAACATTATCGATGCGCGCTGAACCTGCCAAAGCCCATCATGTGTTTGCATCATTCCGGGAGCAAAAATTATTTTGATAGACCAAAATGAAAATATCGTAAGTATCGTAAGAAAAAACCAGTGTCGCCTGATCATAGTTATTCCCAGTCCGTTGAAAGAGTAATACCTTTGCCAGACTTTCTTTTTTCATAATACTTTACATAAGAACTGGTTATATGAAGGCCTGAATAGAGTGCAAATACAAACCCTGGAAACCCGTCCAGAAGACCTTTGTGGCGTAGATATATCTCAAAGAAGCGATAAATTGGTTTGCCAAAACAGTATAGGATGATTGTGGGCCAGCCCAAGCCAATCTTGCCATCTTTGAGCCATTCTTCGGCTTGCAAAGTAGTGTATCTATTGCTACGTTTGAGGTAGCGAGAAAAGGTGGGATCAGCGATATGCAATAGGTCATTATCCAGCCAACTCGTCTCCCCATCGACAACCATTAACTCGTGTACCGTTTTTTCTGGCAGATGCGCTCTTCCCTTTTGAAAAAGTCTAATCACTGGATCTGGGTACATACCCCCTTTGTTCATCCAACGCCCAAGAAAGTAGTTGCGCCTTTTAAGATAAAAAGCGGCGTACGAAACAGAGTTGGGACTACTGATTATTGTCTTAATTTCTTGCGCTAGCGCTGTACTTACCCTCTCGTCGGCATCTAGCTGCAGGATCCACTCTCCATGACAATTATCGATTGCAAGCGTCTTGTTGATGTGAAAATTCTTTTGATTGGGGACTACGATAACTGCTGCACCCATCTCTCTTGCGAGTTCAGCTGTTTTATCGGTAGAAGTACCGTCAACAACCACTATCTCATCAGCAAGGTCTTTGACTGATTCGAGACAAGGCTGAATATTTTCTGCCTCATTATATGAGGCAATAGCTATGGATAATTTGATATTTGTGTCGCTCATTTGTCTCCCCTTACTAATTGAAAAGCTATACTACCATCAGGATACTTTATTGTACCCTGGTAATCGCTATCTTGATAGAAGTCGTCCCATTTACTTATATATAGTGTGTTTTTTGCCCTTGATTCTGATTGCCAATTGAGGTAACGGAAAGTATATTTGCCAAAACTATATTCTGGGAGCTGATCCAGCCAAAGACGTCCATCACCCTCGTAGCTAATCAATTTTTTGTTCTCTTGTTGATACCACACAGGATCCCATTTGTTGTAAAAAGCCAAAAATAGCTGCGGCTCGCCGAACCATTTGGTCATTATGATCTTGTCATACTCGGCTTCGTGCTGCTGTAAATAGATGGCGACTTGTTTGTGTCCATATTGCCAGTCGGATGCCGTGAGGCGAGGATACCAGGCAAAATACATAACTAAGAAAGTGAAAATCTCAAATGTTAGGAAATATAATGAGTAAGTGAAAAGTCGACCAAGATTCTTGTTGTTTTGAAGATAATCTACACCGACTGCTGCTAATAATACAAATCCAGGTATTGCGAGAATGGTTCGTAGCACATGCTCGGAGTCGCGAGTAAGAGCTCCTGGGAGGAAGCCGAGGGCGATTATGACAAACGGAAGAAATTTCAGAGATACAGTGTCATTCCGACCGAAGTGGAGGAATCTTGAAGATAGATCTCTCGACTGTGCTCGAGATGACAAAACTTTAAGTCCATAAACAATAAATAAACCTTCGACTAGATAAAGAACTCCGCGATATGGAACATGATGCTGACGATGATCACCGGCCTCGATAAATAGAAAGCTAGGATCAAAGTATGAAAGCCAATTGTCGACTACCTTGTACACAAAGAAAGTGCCTTGGTTGAATAGGATCTTGTTGGCAAGTTCTGGGAGAGGGAAGGTTTTCCTACTGTCGTAAAACTTGGCCACAGCTGACTGATCTGTTGTCACCCCGACCTGAGTATAGCGATATTGGGCACGACCAGTTGCCATATTGAGAAGAATGGGGAGAGCAAAAACTGCAAGAACCCCAAAGTATAATGCGCAGTTTTTTATTGATTTGTAAAACTTGGTTGCAACGACTAGATAAAGCACGAGAAAGGGCACTACGATCTTGCCACTGTTGTAAGTATGTGGAGCAAGGCCAAAACCAATGAGTGAAAGTGCGAGACCCTGCCACTGCCAGTGAGTTTGCCATGCTCTAACAAATCCGTAAATTCCAAGTAGGAGGAGGGTAAGTGATACATTGGCCTCGAATGCAGGCCGGGATAGCACGAGATGCCATGGAGTAACTGCGATTAAAAGCGCAGACCAGAGCCCAACTTTCTCACTATAAAGTCTTTTGCCAAGTAAATATATAAGATAAACAGCACCAATCCCGGCAAGTGCTGAAGGAAGGCGAACCGCCCAAGCATTTAGCCCCAAGACTTTTATAAAAGGTACTAGTAGGTAAATGTAAACCGCACTTTTCCACTCTCCGTAGGAACGAAAAAATATTGGCAATAACTCTCCCCATTCATCGCGACCAGTAGCTCCTACAGAATACGCTGTATAGCCCATACTTATTTCGTCCCAATTAAGAGAGATTGGAGCACTACCTAAGAATGAAAGCCTAAGTACGGCTGCAAAAATAATAATCCACTTGATTGAAAGTATTTTTTTCATGCCCACCAATATCCTCTCGTAAACAAGATTACTCCTATGACTGCAAGTGTGCCGGAGACTACATATAGTATAACGCGCTTTGGCTTGCTAAAGCTACCAAGTACCAAGAACAATGGGAACAAGAGAAGCCCAAAACGGGGCATACTACCTAGACTCCCTGTCGCAAGTGGTAAAGCTAAATTACCCAAACAATAGATCAGGTACGCTAAATCAAGTGTATGACGAATATATGAAAGTACGAAAAGTGTAATTAAATACAGCGTGACTACTACCTCTACTGCAACAACAAGATGAGTAAGGTCGGGGATAAATCCTGTAGTAAGCGCTTGGGTATACCTAATAACTGTGTCCCATGGCATTGTAAGTGTGCTTTTGCCCCAACCCGACTGTGCAACATAAAATGAAAGAGCGTTGCCGGTCGTGAGATATAAATATGTCATGTAACTGAGCAAGCCAGATATGGATAACAATGAATTTGAAATTATGGATAATGGAGTTAGTTTTTGGCGAAACATTTTTATTAATAAAAATAGCACGAGGAATACCCCATTAATGCGAGTAGCGGTTGCGAATGCCGTAAATAGTGCAGCTCTGCCCCACTGTTTATTTTCTGCAAAAATAAAAACTATGATTGTAAGAAACAAATAAAGCGGCTCAGTGTAAATACTTGCCAAGAATATTGCTCCAGGAAATATTAGTTCTTGCAAGAGTATTGAATATAGCTTGCCCCCCATCTTACTGGTCCAACGAGTGAGAAAATACGCAAAACCAATCAATGAACAAATAACAATTAAATGACTAGCGAGATAATAATCACCAAGAAGTAGCATACCTACGAAACGAATCACGAGAGGGAAAAGTGGGAAAAAAGCGTATTCTGATTGCCCAGCAATCATCTGATACCCATACTGGGCAATAAGTAAATAATGCTCTCCATCAAAGTTGGCCCAAGACCATAGAAGAAAAGTACTACGATAAATTGGAGCAAGAAATGCCAAGGGAGCATAGCGTGAGGGAAGTAAAAAATATCCCAGAACCATAACAGCTAGGACTACCAAGCACCACACTAGGAGACGTAACAAAATATCTTTTATCTTGACCATGTCTTAAGGATATCACGATCGCTCTTTACCCAATACTTACTTTCTTTACTCCTGGCAATAAGCGCCTTGGGAAGAAGTAGAATAGCTTTCCCAACAGGACCTGGATATTTGAGCAAATAATAGGGTAAGCGGATAAGGTGAGAGAGAAGATACCCCAGGTCAGAAATATTTTTCCAGAGAAAGAGAAATTGATTTCTTTGGGCGGTGGCCATTACGAATTCTTTGGTAAAGTTATTGGCAATTACACTTTTCTTGTGATCATGAACACATTTGCAGGTTGGACCCCATAGATTTTGCCAACCTCTTTTCCAGCTACGATAACCCATATCGGTATCTTCCCAGTAAAATGGTTTGAACAAAAGGTCCATACCTCCTAATGCAAGCCATTTTTTGCGATCAAAAGCCGCCTGGCCACCACTTGCCCAACAAGTTGAATTAACCTTATTTTTATTGTCATTGGTTGGCTCCACCTTGAAGTGTTGCAAGAGCCCTCTGTCCCACTCGGCACCCATCCAAGCCTCACCACTATTGAATCCAACCGAATAGACCGAATCGTCCTCGAAGTATGCAAGCGCATTGAGAAAACAATCTGGCTCTGGACGAACATCTGTGTTAAGTAGCATGATAAGATCACCTTTGGCTAGGGTAACCCCACGATTAACGGTAGCGGAATATCCGAGATTAGTCTTATTTTCGTAGCCACGAACTTTGTCTTTGAGTGATTTGATGTAAACGTAGGATTTGTCGAAAGCGCTTGCATCGTCGACAATTATTATTTCGGCGTCAACTTTTTTGGCGGCTGCAAAAACATAAGGTAAGTTTTGCTTCATTTGTGATTCACTGTTCCAACTTGGTATTACGACACTAACAGATGGCATTTGGTTTTTCATATTCTTATTATTGTACCTTATAGATGGCGGCGCGTAAGCCACCGATGCGAATTAGATCTGTAGCGAACATACTGCCGATTGTAACTTGGCCGTCTAGTTTATCCGTAAAGATAATCTTAGTGTCAGCTGATTGGTTGATTGTAACGCCTGCTTTTTGCAAAAGGGGCACAATCCCCCCTTCCCTACCAGGAGATAGCTCATAGCGCGCATCGATTGAGGCTTTTAAGGAAGAAACTTTTTGCGTAAGCAAAATTTTATTAGCCAAAGAATATGGGCTTGGAGCGATTGAGTACGAGGAAATATTGAAGAACGCAATTAACAAAAGAGCGAGCGTAGGTATAACAAACTTTATTCGTAAATTGAATAACAAAATTAGAACCGGTAGATAACTGGCAGCAAGATAATATTCGGGAAAGCGTAGGTCACGCAAAGCTACCACAAATATAAAGTTAAAAAATATGATTACACTGGCCCACAAAGTAGTGCGGCGGCGAGTAAATAACCCCCACAATGCTAGCATCATTACGGCAATCCCAACCCAAACATTGGAGCGAAGAGGACCCCCTATGATTCCCATGGTATTTCGACCCAATTTGGCGATAACATCTATGATAATTGAAGTAATAGATGAGTGAGGCAAGTCGTTTTGAGTGGAGACAAAATTAAGCATAAGATTGAGATTAAAAAATGCGTGACGCAAATCAAAAGCCAATAACGGGATGAGCGGAACGAAATATCCAACGCAAAATAGTAAATAACTTTTGATACGAGAAGTAGATTGGGGCAAGAAAAATACTGGCAAAATGATGCTAAGCGGCAAGAGCGAAGCGTGAATATGCCAGGCTAAACCCGCTACCAAGCCATAACAAAATATCCTCAAATTGGTGTTATTGCGCATCGTCGCAAAAACATACATTGCGGCCATCCATGAAAATAGTAATGCCACATTCCACGACACGCGAGAGTTTTCGATACAAAACCAAGAAATTGACCAGATGCCAGCGATAATTGTTGCAACTTGGCGCTCGCTCGAACGCCGATATGCAAGATAAATTAGAAGAGCAATCCCAAGCAAATCGATAGTAATACTTGTTATTGGGAATGAGATTGGATTGCCTTTTGAGACGATGTATCCTGGGACTAGTAGATAATAATACAAGGGCCCTATATAAAAACCATTATCGCCTTTGGCGATAGGTCCAAGTAGAGTTGGTTTGCCAGAAACAATCGAGGCAACTGCTGCATAATCACGATTTTGATCCCAATCAAATGGGGAGCGTGAAGTAAATTGGAAAAATCTAACTATTGCCCCGAAAGCGAAAATTAATATCCAAATTATTAGCCAATATTTTTTCATATTTTTTGCAGCAGAGTGCTTAGCTGATTGGTAAAAGCTTTAAGCGAATAATCTGTTGCAAAAGTCGGGATAGCTCTTGGAGAGTTAATCCATGCTGCTGTTTTGATGGCGAGGTCTGATGGGGTCTCCCAATGATAGGATATGTCACTAACTATTTCTGGCTGCCCACCCTTACCAACAACAAATGGAGCACAACCAGCAGAAATGGCCTCTACGCAACTAATGCCAAAATGCTCTGTTAGCTCGGGGTTTTTAGCTTCATTTATTCCATATCCTGCGGCATGCCAATAAACTGTAGATCTAGCATATAGATCATTTAGATCACCGTGAGTTGCATTAATTGCAAACTCTATTGGGAGACCGACTGCCATTTCGCGAAGACGATTGATCCACTCGTCGCTGGTGGAAGCTCCAGCCAAAACCAATTTCCACTCAGGGAACTTGGGCGAAAATATGCGAAAAGCTTCGATCAAAATATCCTGTTTTTTGGTATTGAGTGATGGCTCAAAACGACCAACCGAGAGGATAATTTTTTCTTTTGCTTTTTTCACTTCCACTAACTGAACTGGTGGATACAACACTGTTGAGTTGACACCGAATTCTTGATCAATAATTTTTTTGGTAAATTGTGAGTTGACAATGATGTCGTTAAAGAATCTTTTTTTAAATTTGTTTTTAAAACTATTTCCACCGACATTGTGAAATGGGACCTGCATGTGAATAAGATTTTTGCGACTACCGAGTAGAGGAAGTGAACCATCAGAAAGATAGACCGTGAGATCATACCTGCGAGAGGCTAGGTACATGGCCATAGGATTTTTGCTGTGATATAGAGACATAACTCGCTGATCTATGGCGGGATCTTGTAAAGTTATTCCAAGCATGGCTGCTAGTTTGTTAATCTCTTCGATATTGTCCCAGGAGAATGTCACTTGATAGTTGAGAGACTCCAGAGCAGAGGCGATTGAAAGCATGTAGCGCTCGCCACCACCAAGATGATCAAGATATGGGCTAACAATTAATGCTTTTTTTGTATCTATTTTCATATTTGATTAATTCGATGATTCGAATCATTGTAGTATTTAAAATGGTTGCTCTGATTTTTGCTTGTCCTTCTCTATTCTACGCCTCCACACGGACCAGTTGCCACCTTTGGGTGGAAGCATGGTTTCAATCTTGTAACCGATAAGTTCAAGAAAATCGACAAATTGCTGTTCTTTGGAAATATTTTGAAGTTCGGATATAAATGATTTGTCGGCGTTACCAACCATCTCTGCAACTTTGGCAACTGTACCCTGACTGACCTTTAGTTTGGAGATCATCTGACTGTACGTATATTCTTTGGTCAACATAAAAGCAATTGCAAGCCTTTTGGCGATCATTGTCTTCTCGGTTGTATAGAATAGTGTATTTACAAAATCTTGTTGATGGTTATTGCGGCTTAACCTCCCCATAAATTCCGGCAATAGGGAGAACAACTTATCGTAAACTTTTTGATCTATTTTTCGCTTTGATACCTGTGACATAATTACTCCATCGATTCGAATCATCGAAGTGCTATGATTTGGTTGTCTTACTACTGATTTGTTTTTCGTAAAGTTTGGCGTAGCTAATAAATACCGAGAAACCCTGATAGATAGATTGGATCAGGCCTATTTTGCCATCGAGAAACCCTGCTTTGAAAGCACCTCTACGCAATGTTTCCATCCACCATTTGCGCATAAGGGTAGCTGTTACCACTTTGGGTAGACTGCCTTCGAGAAATTGTTGTGACTCAATATCAGAGTATCTATTAGTCTTGTCCACCATTTGTTCTACACTCTCGTCCTTATGATGTTCCATGTAATTTTTTAACTTGCCCACTTTGCCTTTGAAAGTCGGCGTTGAATGAATGTTGGTTGGCCAAGAAAGAAAAGATGATTTGTGAATTAATCTCAACACATAATCATCGCCGAACCCACCATGACTTAACGGAAAACCAAGCGAATAGTTGCGGCGAAGAATGTTAAATCCTGAATAGGCAGAATTATTTTCTTTAGTTATCTTTAATATCTCCGTTGAAAGAACTGGCGTTATGATTTCGTCAAAATCCATTACTAGAACCCAGTTGCCACTTGCAGACGATACTTGATCTTCTCGAATTACTTCTACGATCTTGGGGGTCTTTACCTCAATAATTTTGGCATGAAATTTGTTGGCAATATTTCTAAATTCTTGATCATTCCTTTGCATATTAAAGATGATAATTTCGTTAGCAAAACTTATACTCTTGAGCATTTCTTCAAAAGTACTTAGCGAATCTTCCCTAGCGATTTGTGTACTAACGGACAGCATCTTCCCCCTGACTTGCCGTAACATAACTTTTATTTATTGATTCAACAACGTAACTAGCTGGTAGGCGAGGCATATCGGCGGTAGCAAACATCGTAAGAGATGGGATAGAATTTAGCGCGGCAATCCACTCGTCGACGTTGTAATAATATGTCACGTGCTTTTGACTATAAAAAACTAAATTAGGCGAGCCACCATAGCGAAAACTGGACCCGATTCTTTGGGAAAGCGGTAAAATTGCTTCTGCCACTCTCTCACTTTCTGGGACCAGAATAGCAAGTTCTGGTGTTTGGTACACGCGAAGAGAAAGCGCCATATCTACGTCAGGTGGAGCAAGGGCTGACTTTTTGTCTATCTCGACTGACTGGCTAACGCTAAATAATGACTGTACGCACAAACCAATAATAAGGATATTGACTAACCTTCTTTCGAGATTTGTGTTGTTGAAACGGGTAAAAAGATAGGAGATAAGAAGTGCTATTGCTGGGTAAATTGGTAATATGTACCAATACAGTCTAGTTTTGGCCAAGGTAAATATTCCAAGTGGCAACGCTAACCACCAAAGAAGAAAAATTGAACTTGAAAGTTTTCTGTTACGCATAAAGTTGTATAAAGTAATTACGATACTCCCTAAAAGCAGATATAATACCCCACCTTTAAGATTTTCCTGAAGGAATTGAAAATAAAACCAGCGTGATTCGATGTGGAACTCAATTGGTACCGTTGCTCTTTTGACAACTTGCTCCAATAGATATGGCGTATAAAATAAACTTTTGTTAATAAAGTATTGATAAAGATGCCATGGAGCAATAAGGAAAATGGAATATCCTGCAACACGCAGCAAATAAGACCAACCACGCTTAAACAGTAATGGAAGGATTAATAAAGCGATAAGCAACCCAGCGATACCCTTGACCCAGACTCCAGCGAATATGCCAAGAGCGATGACTAATGGCGATACCCCTAAAAGAGTGGCGTAAATGGTACCTGTGAGTGCTGCAAGCAACATACCATCGACATTTACAGCGCGCGAGCGAGATAGAAAAAGATCGAAAGTTGCAAGAAGCGTCATGGCGATTGCGCCATACTGCCAACCACCAAACTTTCGCCCGATGCGAAAAACAAAAAATAGAGTGAGCGCTGCGAAAAGCGGCATAAATGCCCTAGCTCCCAATTCGTTTACTCCAAAAATTGACATGCTAAGTGCAGTAACCCAAGCAATACCAGGAGGTTTCTCGAGCCAAAGCGCACCATTCCAATGCGAGGTTAGAATGTCGCGAGTAATTATAAGCTGCCTACCTAGCTCGGCATATATTCCTTCGTCCCAGTTGAACAATGAGTCGCGCCCCAAATTGACGTATAGCAATAAAGTGATTGCAATAAGAGTAATGCCAACAAGCAATCCATGCCAATGACTCCAACCAAAAAACCGAGAGCTTAAACTCATTTTGGTAGGAGCAATTATCACTTTGCTATTTGGTTTACTTTTTTGGCGCGAGCGCGAAGATTTTTTCATTTCTATTCCCCATATGACCTAATAAAAAATCAAAAAAAGCCATGCGCCTAACTGGGTTATTCCAGTTTCTAAATAGCGCTTCGCGAATTAGCGCAAAGAATAGACGGAAAGAGCCATATCTTTTACCGATAAAAAACCTGTTGCGCGTAATGTAGTAATCAACAAGAGGACTACCAGCAACTGTGCTACTGCTATTTCGGTGATAAACCACTAGCTCTGGATTGTACATAACTTCGATGTTGTGTGCGTGAGCTTTGAGACAATAATCAGAATCTTCGAGATACAAAAAGAACGGCTCATCCAACATCCCGATCTTTTGTATTACTTGTTTGGGAACAGCAATAAAACAACCCGTAATAAAATCTATCGGCTTGATTGTGTCGTGTTGACCTTGATCGATCTCATCGACCCCGTAATGCTTGGCAATGGCCATGCTCCAGTCCATATAACCACCTGCATACCAAAGAACATCACCCCTACCCTTTTGTTTTGTGTGAAACTCATAACCTTTGGCGTAGTAAATTTTGGCGCCTGCGATACGATCTTTGCCAGCGACGTACTTGTATGATCTTTCAAAAAGATGAATGTCTACCTCGGTATCATTATTTAAAATGTATACGACCTCGGCACCCATGTCGATAGCTTTTTTGATGCCGATATTATTGCCGACAGAGAATCCAACATTCTTACCCACTACTATCAAATCCAAATCTGGTAAAGCCATCGTAAGCTCGGCGATGCATTCTGCGGAAGACCCATTATCGACAACAATTACATGAGGCGCATCCACGCACTTATGAATCGAGTTGACGCAGACAATAGTATCTTCGGCTTTCTTGTAATTTATTAGAATCGCAGCATGCTTGATCTTGGTACTCATAGATGGTTGATAAGCTTGATAGCTTTCCTTTGGGCGCGGTGGAAATATCTAGCAAAACCTGCTGAGCTTTCGATTGCCATTGTTGTTAACCAGTAAGAAAGCTCTGTGCCTCTACCCCGAAGTGAGCGGAAAAGTGCTTGAGTTTCGTCGGTTGTGAGATCAGCTCTTTTGCCTTGTAACTCCCAGAGATAGATATAGGCTAATATATTTTGGACTCCCATCATCATCGCAAGAACGAAACCATTCATTCCATCTCTCCAACCTTCGGTAAGGAAGAATCTACGCATAAACTCGGCAAGCGATTTGCCAACCATCTCGGTTGCTGAGAATTTGATTCCAGTTTCATTTAGCGAATTAGCGTAAAGCTTGGGATAATCTACGAGATTTTTAACTACAAACTCGGCTACTGTATCATAGTTGTGATGAAGGATGTGGTGACTTGTTTTGGCTGTAGTGCCATTGCCTTTGACATACTTAATTCGTTCGTGAACCTCACCTTCGAAAGTAACCATTTTGGGACGAACAAAGACTAACCGAAAATCTGGATACCAATCGGAGTGCTGTACCCATTTGCCAAAAATGAAATTTTTGCGACGCACTTCGACTCCATCGAGATAAATATCTTTGGAGAAAAATGCCAACTCTTGGGCTAGTCCCTTTTCTAGCTCTTCATCGGCGTCTAAGAACAAGACCCAGTTGCTAGTCGTAACCTTACCAAGCGCAAAGTTTCTTTGTGCGGCAAAGTTGTCGAACTGTCGAGAATGAATAGTTGCCTTGTACTCTTTTGCAATAGAAAGTGTTTTGTCTGTACTACCAGAATCAACAACATGAATATCACTAGTCAAAACTTGGAGAGACTTGAGGCATTTGCCCAGATCTACTTCTTCGTTCTTGGTCAAGACTATAGCAGAAATCTTGGGAGTAAGCGTCTTTTTCTTCCAGCTACTTGCCTGAAAGTGATAGGAATATGACTCTTCGGCGGTGCCAAATTCGTAACCTTTTTTGAGTGCAGTTTTGATATATAGATCATCATTACTTACGGCTGTACTAGTACCAAACTTGCCGAGAGTTGGATAACCCCCGAGAGCATCATAGTCTTTTTTGTTCTGGAGCATTGGAATAAAGAAACCATCCTTGCTAAATCCGCGTTCTTTGCGCTCACTACACCAGCTAATAAATGCTTTCTCTTTGAATTCGCTTGGAAGAACTCCAAAATCTTTTTGCACATTTGTACGCCAGACGGGAATAATACCTGGCTCAACTAGTCGTCCTACAACAAAGCGCTTGGGTTGCCAGACCTTGAGAAGCTCACTATCCCAGTGTGGGGCGAAGTATTGATCGTCGGTTGCAAATATTAACCACTCGGTAGTAGCATTATCTGCCCCCTTGTTCCAGTTGCCATATGGACCTAAGTTTTCGGTATTAATATAAGGTTTGATATTGTGCTTTTTGCATACTTTGATTATGTCTGGATTAACTTTGCCCGTATTCATGTCTGGGTCTATGACTATTAGAAATTCGATTGGAAGATCTGAGTTTTGTTTGATACTTGCGATTGCTAGATCCAACTCTTCCCACGCGTTGACTGTTGGGATTATGACTGAGACTTTGGGCTTGTCTTTAAGAACTTCCATTTGGCTTCCTTCCTATGAGTAATAGTGTACTACTGATCTCTGATTTTAGGTTCTTACCATCAAGAATTAAGATTGCGACTATATATGTTACCACTCCAACTAGCATTGTTGCCCCAAGTGTTAACAGTGAATGAGTAAGAAACTTGTTGACGATATAAATTATAATCCCCATAAAAATGCTCGCGAAAAATGGTTTTTGCACATTGATCCAAGTCTCAACTGGCACGACGCGACGCATAGCCCAAACAACAAGTGGCAGCGTGGTATAGGTAATTATTAATCCTGCAATAGCGATACCAACGAACCCAAACTTGTAAATTAAAGGTGCGCCTAGAGCCCAAGTAAGAACGGTATATAAAGCCATAAATGACAATACGATTTTGGGCCGCCCCATCGCATAGAGCGCATTGGTGTAGGTTGTTGTAATGATCACGGGGAATGCCCCTGCCAAAAATATTAGAAGCGTAGTAAGAGCTGGGAGCCATTTGTCGGTCTTGTCGGCATATAAATATTGCAAGATCCCCGGCGCAGTAACCAGGAGGCCAGTAATTGCAGGGTAATAGAGATACGCCATAAATCGAACAGACTTCTCGATCCATCTTTTTAGACGTACTGGATCGTGCTGAATACGCGCATAGGCTGGGAAAGTGACGCGACTAACTATAGTGATAATCTCCATAGGGCGACTTGCAATGTTCTGGGCCAAATTGACGAACCCAACTGCAGCAGGGCCATACCAAAAGGCAATTAATGTGGGGGTAACGTTGTCTTTGATAAGCGCAAGCACACTGTTTAGCTGATATGGGACACCAAAGCTGAGCATGCGCTTGGCTGATTCTTTGTCGAATTGCCACCCAATTTTCCAGGGAGAAAGAATATTTAGAGCCAAAGCACCGCAAACAGTTCGACCAAGAATTGCAATGACTAGCGACCAGACGCCGTAACCATGAAGTGCCATATAGACGGCGATAAGATTGTAGACAATTGTCTCGATAATTTCTGGGATAATGAGCTTTTCAAATCTTAGTTCGCGCTCTAAAAGAATTGAGGGAATGGTCTTGAATGACGTAATAAATAAAGAAAATGAAAGAACACGGATTAACCATATCCCTTGATCTCCTAGATGATAAAAGCTGGCAACCGGACTAGCAATGGTCCAAGCAATAATTAACAGTAGGGTAACAAGAGATTGTTGAATGGTAAAAGTGGTCCGAATATCTGCAAGCTCTAGATCATCTTTCTTTTGGATAAGCGCTGCCCCAAAGCCAACGTCGGAGAAAAAAGAAAGAAAGGTAAAAACAACGAAACTAATAATCCCAAAAATCCCGAAAGTGTCCTGAGTGAGGGCTCGAGCCAAAAAGATGACGCCGACTGTATCAATAATCTTAAGTAGCAGTCTACGAAAAGTAAGAGTGAAAACACCCTTAAAAGCTTTTTGTTTAATATCTTCGATTGATCGCATTATTGCCTCACCCCCTCTATATTGATAATCTTGCCTTCATTTATATTTGTCTCTCCATAGTATACCTGGAGGATTGAATTATTACACAAAACTCGTGGGCCATTGCTCATTGAAAGTGAATACGATAGCTCTTTGGCTAATAGATTATCGCCACTAAGAACTATAGCATTGCTTTGGCACAAACCTCTATTAATTAGCTGTGGGATGGCCGCGGTATTGAGTCTAGAACGCAGTACTGTCCAGTGCAAAATTTCACTACTTTTAATCCCACCATAATTGGCCACAAGTAATGAAATCGTAAGAATGATAGCAACAATTTGACTGCGACAAAGCGAGATGAGTAGTAGCGCTAAAGCGGCCATTGGAAGATCTAGATAATGAGGAAAAATATGGTCTGGCAATAAGAGCCAAGGAGATAAGCCGATCGTAAACATAAGTAAATATTGCAGCTGGAGCTTGACAAATTGGCGACGCAATAGCGAATTGATGGTAAGGTAGCCAATGGTTGATGCGCTTATCAGCGAGCCAGCCACGGTAAGATATCCAAATGGACGAGTATCTATAAGATATTGACGAATACCAGATGGAAGGACATAATCCTGAATTTTTTCATAATACCCAAAAAGAAAAGACAAATATATTTTGAAAGTGCCAAGCGCACGTAATCCAAAAACTGGCTGATACTCCGACTGAACCTCAACCCTACTCGTTAAACGAAGTGTGAGATAAATAAGAGCAATAAAAATATATGGCAAAAGAGATTTGAGATTGCACATCAAACTTCTAATTTTGATAATGGACCAATCTGATAAGAGAAGGAGGTAGGCTGGCAACAAAATTGCATTTTCCTTGCATAGCAGAGCCAATACAAATGCAAGATAGGCAGGCCACTGAGCGTTCTTGGTCTTTACCCAATACAATGCAAATAACATCAAGGTGCCAGAAAGTAGTTGTTGAGTGGCGGCAATATAATAAAGGCTTAAAAAATGCACGCTACTGCCGACATAGAGTAAGCCCACCAAGGTTGATGAAAGGAGTGAAAATTTGAGTTGACGAGCTAGTAAATACAGAATAAATCCGGCAATGCTCAGCAATAAAATCATAAAAACATGCATAGCAATTGGAGCACCAGAAAGTCCAGCAATTGAAGTAGCAAGAAAATAATATAGCTGAGTGCTTAGGGGACGATAAAATGGGAATCCCTGCTGATTCCAGGGTGAGAAAAATAGTAAAACATCTTTGACAGAATTTGCTTTGGAGATAAACAAAAAGTACCAATCGTCTTGTGAAAAACCATAATGCAATGATCCGCCATAAGCAATTATTGTTGCGAGTAAAAATATCAGATACTTTTTCATTTTTTGATGTACCAATATATACTAAAAAGAAAGCCAATAATTGTAAGAGTGTAGCTGATTTGTTGTAGTAAAGTGTGTGATTGGACAATCTCTATATTTGTAGAACCTGTGGGATTATTATAAGCAAGCAACCCACTTTCGGATGGGAAAGAATTGACTTTGACACCATCTATTTTGACCTGCCATGTTGGATAATATGCTTTGGTGGCCCAAACATATTGCGTTGATTTGTCAATATCATTATTGAGCCAAACAGGCATATATTCGGGGATGATATTAGATACTGTACTTAAGTATTGGGGATCGGTAAAAGAAGTATCTTGAGCGACAAATGTTGATTGAGGCACAAAATATTTGAGATTGATGAATAAAAGCATTGTAATCACAGCCAAGCTGGCAAGGACTCTAATAAATTTGTATGGAAGTATGGCGATTGCATACCCACCGAGTACCGCAAGAAGACTTGTGACGATTGCTAGATAGCGCCATGGGAACTGAGCGAGAGCGAGCAAGGGAGTAATTTGCCAGATGTATTGGGTGTAGCTGGTAGACATTAATAGTGCGGCGACGGCAAAAATACCCAAGATCCAGTAACGATTTTTCTTAATGAGCAATAATACAAAGCCTAATAGTGCCATAACTAGTTGGATCTTTCCCATTTTGAAGGAAAAGCCATCCTCAGTACCAGCTGCTGAACCACCAAATCCCCAAGCACTATTCCAAATTTGCCAAGGCTCTACAAAATGAAGACGATAATCGCTAGTCTTGGCTACTGCGTCGGCTTGCACAAAACTACGCTCAAAAACAAGCGGAAGAAGAAAGAATGAAGATAAAAGGATTGTAAGTACTGACGGTACAATAAGGCGTTTGAGAATGTGAAAATTACAATATATTACCCAGATAGCCACTAATGGTAAGCTTAGGATCGGAATGAGATTGTGGGAAAGTATAAAGAAGGTTGTCATAATAGCGGCTATTACTTGTTTGCGACCTGTTGTAATATCTTGCCATACATATAGTACCCATGGAAAAAGACAAAGTGCGGCAAGCTCGCTATAGGCCCCGCGCACATACAAATCGACTGCGAGATATGGAGCTAGAGCAAATAAGGCAGCGGCAACTATAGCTGCCGCCCTACCCCACTTGATTGATAGGTGCATGACTCCAAGGATCCCCGTGCCAAGAAATATGGCGAGAGTTATTTTGAGAGCTAAAATATATGCGCCAACAAATTGCTTGATTATTAATGCTGTGTAATAAAAAAGTGGCGCATAAAAATGAAACAAAGGATAACCAAGACCATTATTGATACCCTCTGCCCAAAGGGGTGGAAATTGGCCTCCCCTGATTGCGATTTCCATTAAATACAAGCGAGCGACGTGAGTAGTGTCGTGCATGGGATACCAAAAATTGCCAAGAATGGGTCGAAGAAGTAGGGTTGAGAGTAATAGTGAAAATAGTAGTGACCAAATAAACTTCATAATTATCTGGGAATGACGCGGTATAAGCGCATTGGGTTAACATGCAACTTGGGGTAACTCTCCACGAGCTCAAGGCCAGCTGGGGTAACATCAACTTCGGTATTATTGAGAATTAGATAAGTTTCGGGCGCGTACGTGGGGATCTCTTTGTATGGGTAAACGCCAATAATAGCTAAGCGATCGATACCTTGAGTATAAAGCTCTAAGCCGTGTGGCAAAATACCAAATGTGCCTTCTGTGTAGATTGTGAGTTTTTCTATTTTGGGGTTAGCTTCGAGGCGAGACCTGGCCCAATCGGCGATTTGCTTGGTGCCATTGCCAGCAGACCAACCATTGACATACCCCTCATCTACTTTGGCATAAGGGAAGTTGATTGGGTCAAAGACTAACTTACTGATAAGAAAAAGTGGATAGAGTGAGAAAAGAATGAAGGTAAAGATGCGAATGCGAGGATTGCGAATAGCCACAAACCCATAACCAATTAAAAGCTCCAAGAACGGGGTGGCAAATACCATATACCGACTAGAAAATAATCGAGCAAGAAGGACCGTCCCCATTAGGGGTAAAAAGAACCAACCAAAGGTTAACAAAGCCGGACGATAAGATTTTTTGGCCCAAGAGACAAGCCCATATAGGGCGATTAGTAGTAACGGCCAGGTAGTATAAGCGCCATGCCAACGCCAAATATCCTGGAAATTGTTAAGTATTCGAGCGGGCTCTTTGAAAATATCGCCATAGGGAACAGTAAAGAAAGCGTTTTTCTCGGTGATGACGTGCATCCACGGCGAAAGGCGCTGAATATTGTAGATTCCCTGAGCCATGGCCCAGGCGATGACTACGAGAACGAAGTATTTGAATAGATCACGGGTAATGATTTTCTTCCAGTCGACAACGAGAAGATAGGCTGAAGGGATGAGGAGAAAGAAAAAGAGCGCGGTTGACTTGACGAGGAGTCCAAAGCCAGTGACAATGCCGAGAATCATGGCAATGTCTAGGCGGCGATACTTGGCAAGTAAAATGCTTACTGCAAAAATCCAGATGGAAAATGCAAGAAGCGTACCCTCCATGACTGCAAACCTGTTGTAGAAAAAGAGAAAGGGAGAGATAACTGTTGCAAGCATTGACCAGAAGGCCAACTTTTTGCCAGAGAGAAGCCAACCAGTGTAGCCAACGCCGAGCATAGTGAAAAGACCAAAAAAAGCGGATGTGGCACGACCAGCGTAGAGTGGATCCGCAATAAGCTTGAAGAAGGGAATAACCGCCCAGGTATAGAGTGGTTGCTTACCATCGGTAAGACTGATAAAGCGCCAAGAGGCATCTTTCCAGGCGATCTGAGCCCAGCGTAGATATATCGCCTCATCGACAAAGATAGGAAGCTTGGTGAGATTGGCTAGAGTTAATGTTAGATAGATAACTACCAGACCTAAGACTACCAACCACTGCCAAATTTTTAGTTTTGGAAACCACTGCATGAAACTTATTATATGCTAGATTAGTAACATCTACTATACTAGCAAGATCACCCCAAGAATGATTGCTGCTGTGCCAAAGATTTTTTTGAGTATGTTGTCTCTCTCGCCCAAAAAGAAATAACTAATAATTATCGTAAAAATAATTGAGCTTTGAGTTATGGGGGAAATAAGTGAGGCGGGGCCACCGATTTTGTAAGCAGTAAAAACAGCAATCGCCGAGAGGGCAAAAGCTATACTACCAAATATTATCATATAGGTTGACCTAGCATTGCTAAATAATCGTGGAATAGCTCGGATAGCACTCGGACGGCAAAGCAAAGTTGCAAGACCAGGTAAGAAAAAGGCAATTACTAGATATGAAGGAACGCTTGAATAGTGACCCAGAATAAATGCGTCGTTGGTAAAAGCGAAGCCATATAGTATTGCTGCAAGAATTGCAAAAATATGACCCTTGCTAAGATGCCAATCTGTTTTTTGGTAATTAATAATCACAAGTCCGAGTAAAATCAAACCAACACCAATCCAACTACTCCCAACGATTTTTTCCCCCAGTAAAATGGCGGCAGAAGATATTGACCAAAGCGAGCTACTAGCTAGAATAATTGCAACCTCTGAGGCCTCAGCTGCCCTGAATGCCATAAATAGTGTCAGATTGCCAAGAGCATACATAACAACCATAGCAACAACACTTACCCAGACTGAACCAAGATTTGGCAGCTCAAATGAATTGGTTGATAGAGTGTAAATCAGAAAGACAATTGATACCAAAATCTGAAAAATCCCGCTAAGGGCAAACTTGTCATTCTCTTTATTATTCAATAATACTTTCTGAATAATGCGATTGATTGCCGCAAAGACTGAGCTAAAAATTGTTAAAATTATCCAGTTGCCTAACATAGTATCTCCAATTATCTCATAACCAATTTAGTTAATACCAAATACTACCCGAAGTCAAGTTATTTGCAAATACTTTTTATTCTTGAGCTTATCTGGAAGATAGCTCTCTGTATCATACTTATTATAACCCTTGCCGTAGGAGAGCTCTTTCATCAAATTGGTGGGAGCATTGCGGATTTTTAGTGGGATCTCGAGATTACCAAATTCTTTGACATCTGCCATGGCGGCCATTAGCGCATCATTGACTGCCCTAGATTTTTTACATTGGCAAAGATAAGTTACCCCCTCTGCGAGGTTGAGCTGACACTCTGGGTAACCAATGGTCTCGCAGGCGCGGAAAACAGCGTTGGCAACAACGAGAGCTGTTGGGACCGCAATGCCAATATCTTCGGAGGAAAAAATAACCATGCGACGTGCGATAAAGAGCGGATCTTCACCCGCCACAATCATGCGTGCCAAGTAGTAAAGAGCGGCATCAACCTGGCTCGCTCTCATGCTCTTGATGAAAGCCGAAATTGTGTCGTAGTGTTCATCTCCAGCCTGGTCGTAACGCAGATACGGTGATTGTAGTGTGTCTAGTAGATTTTGTTTGGTGATTGTTTTGCCCTCGTAGAGAGAGTGCGCCGTCTCAATGACATTGATAACCTTCCTAGCGTCGCCATTGCCATAGGTTACGAGGAATGCACGAGCATCGTCATCGATGTGTGTTTTGAGGGTAAGAACAGCCTGATCAATAACCTGAGTTAGCTCTGTTTCGGTAAGCGACTTGAGTACATAAACATGACAACGAGATTGCAAAGGTCCAATGACCTCAAAGCTTGGATTCTCCGTAGTTGCGCCGATAAGAATAAGAGTGCCATCCTCAACGTAAGGTAAAAGATAATCTTGTTGAGCTTTGTTGAAGCGATGGATCTCATCGAGAAAAAGAATTACCTGCCTAGAGGTCCGTCCCCTAGGTTCCCCTGTTGTACTTAGGGGACCTAGGGGACGGACCTCTAAGTCTGACTGCGGGTTGTGGACAGACTCTACTATTTTTTTGATGTCGTCTTTTTTGGCTGAGACCGCGGAGAGATAGTGAATTTCGGCATCGAGGGAGGCTGCTATTATGCGAGCCAAGGTGGTTTTACCACACCCTGGAGGACCCCAAAAAATCATTGAGTGAACTGTTTGAGATTCGATTGCCCGACGTAGTGGAGCACCCTTACCCACAAGGTGAGACTGACCAAAGTATTGATCAAGGGATGTGGGGCGCAGTAAATCAGCGAGCGGTGACATACCACTATTTTCGTCTAAGATTCGGTAAATTTCAAGTACCTATTTGTTATTTGTTGGCCTGAGGAATAGCATTGCCTGCAACGACTGACTTGTAGCTTATACCCAATTTCTTTTGTGCCCAGTATCTAGCACTTCGAAATAATGAATGAAAAGTGCCTGAGTCGGACCAAAAGCCATTGAGTTCTTCCCACATCAATTTTCCAGCTTTGATGTAAGCGTTATTAATATCTGTTACTTCAAGTTCTCCGCGATCGGAAGGTTTGAGACTTCTTATGATGTCGTAAACCTTATTGTCGTATAAATACAGTCCCGTAACGGCATAATGAGAAGTTGGATTCTTAGGCTTTTCAATAATGTTGATTATCTTACTGGTATCGCTATCATCGAAAACTGGATTGCCAAAGCGCTCGGGATCGATCACCTTCTTAAGGAAAACCATAGCCCCTTCGCCAGCAGCCTCGAATCGATTAACAGCCTCACTAATGTCTGCGTCGGTTGTATTATCGCCCAATATCACAGCTATAGGCTCACCATCCGCAAAATTCTCGGCGTACTTGAGTGCGTCGGCAATACCAGCAGAACCACCTTCTTGATAGGCATACTCTACATGCTTGAGACCAAGCTCTTTGCCATTTTTGATTACGTTGATAAATTGCCCAGCATGAATATCTCCAGTCACAATCATAACTTCGGTAATCCCTGCGTTTACCAATGTCTGAATTGGGTAATAGATCATGGGCTGATCGTAAATTGGGAGTAAGTGTTTGTTGGTAGCGTAAGTTAAAGGATAAAGTCTAGTTCCCTTGCCTCCGGCGAGTATGACACCTTTCATAAATTGATCTCCTTATTCTTTAAATGAGCAGAGTGCTAACCAAAGCTATGGCTAACAAACTAACAAGGAAGTATTCTAGCACGACTTTGGGATGAAGCGTGCGAGTCTTTAGGTGATGTAATACCCCCCATAAAATATATGTGAAGCCAAAAAAACATGTCGCAATAATTAATATTTGAGGTTGATTCTGATAAACCAGGAAAACCATTATATAAACCATGGAAATAATGGCTAGTAGACTGTAATCAATTTTGTGTCGAATAATATCGTTGATCATAAGATACTCCCAGCTTGGGCGATTGCCACTAACAATAAGACGACATTGATTACAATAATATGGCCCCAATTTTTACCAACTCTTCTACTAAGTTTGTGATCCTCGGCAATAATAAGATCAACAACTAACGCGATTAAGAAAAGGGCAGCTGAGCTTATAGCAACAATTTTTTTGACCAAATATTGATCAATTGTAGGCTTGACATTGATACCCTGAACGGCGGCAATGCTAATAGGAGCTTCTACTGAAGCCTGTCCCGTCGGAGAAACTTCTCCTGCTGTTTTGCCAGAAGCACCAAAAAGCTGAACTACTAAAACTGTGTCTGAGCCGGCGAGATTGCCCTGCATAATCGCAACACCAATTTCTTGGTATTTGTCATTTACAATATTAGCCTTATGAGTGGGAGAGTTCATCCATGCTGCCATCATACGATCGGTACTACCAAAATCTTTGGCTAGATTTTCGCCGGCATAAGTATATTTGTAGCCTACTTGGTTAAACCAAACCCAGGGAGACTTGCCGGAGGGAGAGTTGTGTGCCCAATAATTTTCCTCCATCATGTTGGCACCTTTTTTTTGCGCAGCAGCAGACAATAAATCTGAATATTTGAGAGACTTTAGGCCGGCAGCTAGGCGTTCTCTATTGGTTGCACTAACTACCTCGTCGACAGTAACACTTGAGTTAAAACCCAGTATGTGTAGAGGGGAAGCTTCGATTATGCGAATAAAAATACTGGTACCGATGACCACACCGATAACTGCAACAATGCCGACATTTTGCAATAGCTTTGCACGATAGTTGTTGCTGTGATGAGGAGTAAACCAATGAAGAATGTGATGAAGTAATGACGACATGATGTATCCATTATAGGCAGACATTTCGTTAAGTAGCAAGTGCAATATTGTTTTAGTCATCTATGTCACTGTTGTCATGATTGTTCCTTTTTGCGCCTTTATGTATCCTTTGTATGTAGTTGACGACGATTATTTTTTATCTATATTTGAATTAGACTATTAGGGATTAACTACAGTAGAAGAACATATATGACCAATTTTTACTTTAAAGATAAATATCTAACCTACAAAACAATATCCCGTGGAAACGGGATCTTCTATACGATTATTTGTTATGGAAATATTGGAGAGGAGGTGAAACACAATATGATGAAACAACTTATGGGTATCGCACTTTCTGCCGCTATGGTTATGTCTATAGCTGGGAGTGTAAGTGCACACAGTACAACTCCAATAACCCCAGTAAATAAGATTAACGTAACGAATCAAGATACATATGTCAAAACAATGGCATTATCTTCGGTGACTACGGGAGGTAATCTACAAACTGGTGGAAGTTGGCTATTTGGTGGTAGCAAACTTACAACGGGTACTGTATCAACGGTTGGAGCAACTGGACAAAGTCAAGTCAATACGACTTTACTTCCTGATTGCAACTGTAGCAAAGTTGGCGACATAACTGTCTCTAACAAAGACACAACTGTCAAAACTCGAGCTATTACAACTGTTATTGCTGGCAACAACACTCAAACAGCAACAATCACACATCCCGAGATGGTGACTGGAGGCGTGAACACAGTGTATTCAGATTCTTCGTCAAGCGTAAATTACACTAATTTTGGTGTGGTGGCACAGTAATGAGCCGTAAGGAGGTGTGGGGGTTGTAGGAAGGGTCCCTTCCCCCACACTCCTTGCAGAAATATAATTCTATGTTATTTGAAAATATTCGTAAATCAACCAAGGCCAAACTAAAAACTATTTTTGTTTTAACCTTTTCATTTTTCCTTACCTTTTACCCCTTTGCTCCTATTGTCTTTGCTGAGGATGTTATTACCCCTATTGTTGAGGTCACATCGCCAACTCCCACCCCAATCTTAGTACCAGAAGCAACTCCCACCCCAATCTTAGTACCAGAAGCAACTCCCACCCCAACCCCAACTGCTGTGATTATTACTGGAGATGCAAGTGCTGTAGCAACAGCAATTACTCAAACCAATACAACAAATATTGATAGTACTATTGAAACTTCGGTTACCGTTGTCGCGGATCCTACACAACATGAGGTAGTCCCATTTGCGTCGAGCGAAAAGACTCCAGTCCCAACATCTTCTAGTCAACCAAGTGAACTTAACGTTGCAAATGAGGCAACAACATCAACTGTTGCTGTGGCAATCGCCTCAACTGGAAACAATGTACAGACCAATGACTCGACAAACAATATTGTGACAGATACTGGCGACGTTGTTGCTATTGCCAACAGTGTTGCGGTTGTTAATACAACTTTGATTAATTCGACTGTCCAGGTTGGAGTTGTTGATATCACAATGCCCTGGAATGGGGATGTTTTACTTGACCCCATCGCCCCCATTGCCACCATTGCATCTACAGATATATTTGGTCCGAAAATTCTTGTAGCGAGTAATTCTGCAACAATAACAACCCATGCAACAGCAGTTGCCAATACTGGCGAAAATACTCAAATTGCATCTAATAGCGCGCAGATGATAACTGGAGTTGGAAACGCAGCCTCGGCAGCAAATGCGATTGTCAACCAAACTATTGTTGATACGCAAATTGTTAAGATTTTGACCCAAAACTTGTGGCTCTGGAGTGGGTTAATTTATAACTGGCAATACCCAGGTAGCGTCCAAGCCCCGAGTGATTTGTTTGGAATAGAAAAACACAACTCAACTTGCGAGTCGACGTGTGAAATAACCAACGCAAATATAACCAATCAAGCTGATGTGTCGGTAAGCTCGAATGCTGTCGCAACAACTGGGAATAATACTCAAACTTCATCTGGCAGCGCCGAAATGAAAACTGGGAATGCCTATGCCTCGGCAACTGCAACGGCAATTGTCAACTCTACCCTGATCAATTCGCGACTTAGCCTACTTTATCTTATGCTTCTTGCCCCATGGACAGGGAACCTTATCTTTGCTTACCCAGACCTTGTAACGACAGTAAACGCACCAGAATCTGTAGTTGAGGGAGATCCAATTTTGTACCAAATAAGTATTGCTAATATCGGACACAAACTTGCCAAAAATGTTGCGTGGCAACATAGCATAAGTAACGCGCAACAAACTCTACGTAGTAGTCAAGAACAAGGCATTGATATCCCAGCTGGAGGAAGTATCACAAGAACAATATCTATTGATACTAGCGGACAAGCTGGGAACACCATCGCAATAAATGTAGCCTCATCACTTTTGGATCCAGAAGTATCTGTTTCTAATAATAGCGCAAGAGCTGAAACAAGAGTATCCGTATTAATGAATCAAAATGAAAAGCCTAATAATCCGATACAATTAGTCGATAGTAATCCTAGCGGCAAAGTAGAGTTGCCTCAAATCGGCGTGTTGACCAATAATAATGCTAGTAATGGAGTGTACCCTGGAGATGGAGTCGCTTATGATGTGATCATTGCAAACACAGGGTCAATCGACTTGTTCGATACGATACTAATTCAGGATTTTCTTACACCTGAGGGTGAGTTGCTTGGTGAGTTGCGGGGACCTATCGGCAATATCCCAGTATCTACCAAAAAAGTGGCACATTTTGTATTACAAACTGGAATAAATCTGGTACCCGGAACTTATATTACTAAGACTTATGCAGAGGCAAAAAGCGATCAGGGAATTACAAATGGATCAAATAGCGTCGAAAACCAAATTCTTTTATTAAATAGAGTCGCGAGGAACTGGATTGGCACAGCTGTTGCTAGCGAATATTACATTGCTCCTGTGGAACCTGGTGAAGTATTGGGAATGAGCGATGCAATACCTACGTGTTCGACGTGCAGATCTTTACCTTGGTATCTAGTGGTTGCAGGAGGATCTCTTGCATACTTTTTGGCCACGCAAAGAAAACGCGACTTTGCAAAAGTGATGCGATGGGGGCTAGCGATACCTTTGCTGAGCTACGCCGGATTACTACTTACCCAACCAGAATGTCGCAATGGGTTAATGTTAAACATGAATGCCAACTACTGGTGCCAATGGTTTGCTGTATATGCGTATGGCATATATGGAGCGACAGCAGGAATAAATGGGATTTGGCGACGTATTAGCAATAATATTATTACCAAATTATCAAAATGAAGAACTACCATTTGCTTAATAACGATACTAAAGCTAAGAAAACTACAAATAGGAGCGTTGGCTCGGAAAGTGAGCAAGTCGAAGCAACTCATAACTACTGCCATTGTGGTTGCAATACCAAGGATAAGAATCCGACCAACAAACCTTCTTGCGCCAATTGCCCGTACAGATTGCACCAACATGACTAATGCTTAAGCATTACATGACGTGATTTTGTCATTATTGTCATTTTTGGTGCTATAATTTGGGCCCATGATCGATCACTATTTACACAAAACGCATCAATACCAAGAAACTATCAAAAGGATTGATAGATTGATTCAATTACGTGAATGTGTTGTTGTACTCTTTCCGTATTTATCAGATCGAGCTTATGTTGCTCAACAATGGATCTCTTTGCCCAGCACAAATTTGCTCAAGCTTAATATCCTAATAGAAGAGGCGACTAGTCGTGATGCCGAAGAATTTGAATCATTTATTAATCGTAAGATACTTACAAGTTTTGGTGTTTCAATCGACGATGTTGTAAAACAAGACAATATTATAGTGTTGGTAATATCGGAAGGCGAAAATTGGATAAAGGAAGATTATAAGGCGATTTTAGCCAGAATTAATCAGCTATTAATTAAATATCCACACAATGTGCAGTGCTTGCTGGCTATGGAGCATGATCCAAAATCACTAATATCAAAACAAGCTGCGCAAAATCGAATGTTTCAAAATCAATTAATTTATGGCTTGTACAAAGAAGCAGACATCAAAACATATATAAAGTATCTTGCCGAAAAATGGCAACTTGATATTAGCAGTAAAATGCAAAATGAAATTATCTCCTCGTGTAGTGGCAGTTACTGGCTGATCGAGAATGCTTTGAAAGAACTTAGAGATTATGATAGTTGGAGTGTAAATAGTAGAATTTTTTGCGCCAAACTAGCAGAGTTGGTACGAGAATTTTCCAAAGAAGAAATTACAATTCTTAATGCACTTACCAAACCAGATACTGACCCTGATAGAATCTATATACGCTATAGACTTGAAGAGCTTGGATGGATCGACAATAAAGCTGTAACAGTCGACGCCATTGTGCCGTATATTCAAAAGACAGTAACGAAAAGACTTTTGATATCTCAGAAAGATGAAGAGCTGTTCCTTGGCGAATTGCCACTATCAAAAACTTTTTCACCATCTGAGTATTCGACACTAAAACTTCTTTATAGCTACAAAAACAAACCCGTTTCACGCGATACCATAGGTCAAGTATTGTGGGCTGTACCTTCTGGCAAAAATACCCAATGGGCCATTGATCAAATTATCAAGAGATTGAGAGCGCGACTGAGCAAGCTAGGTTTGCCAGATACATTAATATTTGCAGTAAGAGGAATAGGATATGAATACAGAAGTGAGCCAATATTGCTTTCCAATTTTTTGACTCAAGAAGTATTGCCAATCGCAGTCGAAAACCACGTCAATTCAAATAGCGTGCTACAGTTTATTGACAAAGTTAGCGAGAGTATTTACTTGTCTGTTCCTGAAGCGATGTGGCATCAACCCAATATCACTCCCATAACGATGGGTGCGCTGGTAGCACAAATGGTAGAGTATTTGAATATCTCAAAGTATGCTCAGTTAAATAGCAAATTAAAACAACTTGCACATGAACAAAAAATCGACTCTTACCCTCTGCCACTGCGAAATGCGATCAGCAATTTTGCCCAAAATGATATTTGCTGGGATCTATACCTACATTGGCCAGATATTAATATGAATAATATTTTGCAGATTGCACAAGAACATGTTCCTAATAAGATTGGAGCTTACAACATACAAATGACATCAATGATTGATCACGACAAAAAAACTGGTAAGTTGGTGATAAAACTTGAAAATGAGTTGAATGAAACAATATTCTCTGTAAACTTGACACAAGTTATTCATGATCGGGCAAATTTTGACTACAAACGCCACAAACGCGTTGGGGGATTATCGGAATATATTCAGTACCCCATTCAGTTTGACGATAACAAGCAATTGGTTGTAGCACCAAATCGTAGGAAAAGTAATATTTTGGATCCTAAAAGACCAAGCATACTCCAGTGTGACCCCAAGGATAGAAAACTAGAATTTTATCTGCGCGAAATTCGTAAGCGTATTTCGTGGTTGGTTAGCGTCGATCAAATCCCACAAAAGCAAGAGCTAGCATATATACTTGCTCCCAAGGACCAGCTTGAACTTAAAGATATCGCACGTCAAATTGGCGACATATATAATGAGCTTGATCTAAACATGCAGACAACTATTCAAACAGAAGTTTTGGCAATTTTTGGATACAACACACAGCTAGCCCAAGTAATCTTTGATCAGTTGAAACTATCACCACGCAATAGTACACACCCTTTTTGGGATACGTATAAATACTTGAAAATTGTTGAGAGTGAAAAGTAATAATTAACGTTATAGTTGCTCCGGCAATGACCTATTTTCGCAATGGGTTGCCCACATTACTATCGTCAGCGCTGGCGCGTTTCATGACTCTGTTCGGAATGGGAAGAGATGGGACCACGCCGCATTGATCGCCGAAACAACTATAACGTCAATTAAATTGTTAAAGGATTGCTCCCTCAAAAGTGAAGAGTATAGAAAGACAACATAAACAGCATCGCAAAAAAAGTAATAATCAGCTACTTCTTTGATTTTGCGAACCCAACCTTACGGCTGGGGTCATCACACACCAAAATAAATTCTGATGGTGACGAACGGATAAGCTAAACACATTACTGTGCGTACACCTTCCGCCGATTACCTGGTGTTCTTCCAGGAATCTATCGTCCGTCTTTCGACGGACAAGGAATTCTCATCTTGGGACGTGCTTCCCGCTTAGATGCTTTCAGCGGTTATCACTTATCAACGTAGCTACCCTACATGCCCCTGACGGGTACAATAGGAACACTAGCGGTTAACTCATTCCGGTCCTCTCGTACTAAGAACGACTTCCCTCAAAATTCCAACGCTGATAGTGGATAGAGACCGACCTGTCTCACGACGGTCTGAACCCAGCTCACGTAGCACTTTAATAGGCGAACAGACTAACCCTTAGGACCTTCTCCAGCCCTAGGATGTGCTGAGCCGACATCGAGGTAGCGAACTGCACCGTCGCTGTGGACGCTCAGGTGCAACTACTCTGTTATCCCCGGGGTAGCTTTTATCCGATAAGCCCGGTACCTCCCACGAAGTACACGAGGATCACTAGGTCCGACTTTCGTCTCTGCTTGACTTGTATGTCTCACAGTCAGGCATCCTTATGCCCTTGCACTATCATTCCGATTTCCATCCGGAATTAGGATACCATTGCGCGCTTGCGGTACTCTTTAGCAAGCAACCTCCCCAGTTAAACTGCCTTCCAGACAGTGTCCCCTCTGACGATCCAGTCAGAACAGGTTAGAAATTCACGTTTCAAAGAGTGGTGTTACATTGTCGGCTTGCGCCTCCCACCTACGCTACACAGTCAAAACATAAATTTCAGTGTCAAGATACAGTAAAGCTCCACGGGGTCTTTTTGTCCTACTATCAGTAGGCCGCATCTTCACAGCCATTTCAATTTCGCCGAGCCCCCTCTCAAGACAGTTATGGAATTGTTACGCCATTCGTGCAGGTCGGAACTTACCCGACAAGGAATTTCGCTTAGTTGTGTTACCTCATAGTCGCCTATGAGCTCGGACTATATCTTCTTCTTGTTTCCAAGAGCCTTGCGTGTAGTCTCTGAGGATTCTTTGATCTTTAGCTTGAGACAAAATTCTTCAAATTGTTGTCTTTTAGCTGTTACAAGAGGATATTTCTTAAAGAAAGGAATGATGATTTTTTTGAGATCATCTTGTCTTCTGACACAATATCGCAAAATATCTTCGCGATGATTATCATGTCTTCGATTTATGTAGATGTGTCCTACTCCAAAGTAGATTTGTACTTGTTGAAGTGATAATTCACTACTTATTCCTTGGGTAATAACAAATTCAAAGAGGGTCTGATACCCAGATGAACACGTTTTATTATGGAACGTACTCACTGAGAAACAACCTTCTCCATCTGTAAAACCCACTATCCACCAAGGATCAAGTCTTTCCTGCTGGTTTGCTGCACTTCTTGCATTATCACTATGTGTCATTACACCCATAGTAGCAGAAGATACTCAGCTCTTCCAGCATATAGCAAAGTTTTCCTTACCAATTATTTTAATGCACGTGGTAAGAGAGGTTTGACTACCTCACTATAGCAGCGCCTATCCTTATAGGCTTTTACCATAGAACAGTTATAGTTACTGCTGCCGTTCACCGGGGCTTCGATTGAAGACTATCCCGAATAAATCGGGGTCATCCTCGCAATTAACCTTCCGGCACTGGGCAGGCCTCAGCCCGTATACGTTGTCTTACGACTTCGCACAGACCTGTGTTTTTGTTAAACAGTCACTCCATAATCTTTATCTGCGACCCATACTTTGATACAAGTACCAAAATACAGGTTAGGCATCTCCCGAAGTTACGCCTAGCTAATTTGCCGAGTTCCTTAAGAGAGGTTCTCTCGCACACCTTGGTATACTCTACCAGTCCACCTGTGTCGGTTTGCGGTACGGATCTATTACATTCTCGTTGCGAAGGTTTTCTTGGATCCAGAATTCGGTAGAATCAAAGTGGCCGAAACCACTCTTTTCCATCACGCCTCAGGTTAAAACGCCGGGTACGGATTTGCCAATACCCAACTGCTTTGACGATTAGACACCCATTCAATTAGGTGCTCTACTTATCCTAGACCGTCACTCCCCAACTAATAACGAACGCAATAGAGAACCAGAATATCAACTGGTAATCCATCGGCTACGCCCACATTACATGAGCCTCACCTTAGGGTCGCCTAACCCCCGGCCGACGAACGTTGCCGGGGAAACCTTGGACATACGGTGAAGGGGATTCTCACCCCTTTCTCGCTACTCATCCCATCATTCTCACTTCTAACCACTCCACCGCCCCTTACAGGACGACTTCACAGTTGTTAAAACGCTCCCCTACCAGATACTGTGAATAAATTCACAATAAATCCGTAGCTTCGGTACATAACTTGAGCCTCGATACGTCTTTGGCGCCATCTTCCTCGACTAGTGAGCTGTTACGCTTTCTTTCAAGGATGGCTGCTTCTGAGCCGACCTCCTAGCTGTTTATGGACGATGACTTCCTTAACCACTTAGTTATGATTTTGAGACCTTAGCTGACGATCTGGGTTGTTTCCCTTTTGCCCACGGAACTTAGCTCCCGTAGACTGACTCCCGAGCAATTGAGCACATGGTATTCGGAGTTTGATAAAGTGAAAGCCCTTGCGAGCCTACACCTTTTCAGTGCTCTACCCCCACATGCGTAAACTCGAGGCTATACCTAAATATATTTCGGGGAGAGCCAGCAATCTCTTGGTTCGATTGGCATATTACCCCTAACCACAAGTCATCCAAGACTTTTGCAGCAGTCACTGGTTCGGTCCTCCCGCACATTTTACTGTGCGTTCAACCTGCTCATGGTTAGCTCACCAAGTTTCGGGTCTTGACCATACCGCTTAACGGGCTATTCACCCTCGCTTTCACTACGCCTCCGCGACGTACTATCGCTTAGACTAGCGGTACAGACAAACTCGATGGGTCATTCTTCAATAGGCACGATATCACCCCGACTAATGTCGAAGCTCTATCTGTTTGTTAGCATTCAGTTTCAGGTACTATTTCACTGGGTGTTAAACCCTTCTTTTCACCTTTCCCTCACGGTACTCGTTCACTATCGGTCATAATGTGTATTTAGCCTTGCCCCGTGGTCGGGGCGGATTCCGCAGGGAGTTTGCCGTCTCCCAACGTACTCAGGTATCAAATTACCAACAATCAAATTTCGCATACACGACTATCACGTTCTTTGGTCACCTATTCCACGGTGTTCTACTATTGTCATGTTGGCATATATCTGACCCTACAACCCCAGGATAAATCCTGGTTTGGGCTTCTCCCTTTTCGCTCACCGCTTACTAAGGGAATCTCATTCGATTTCTTTTCTTCTGGGTACTTAGATGTTTCAGTTCTCCAGCTTACCTACCTACCGATAAATCGGTGGTACCGCATGATCTCTCATGCAGGGGTTTCCCCATTCGGACACCGCCGGGTCACAGGATTGTGGCTCCTAACCGACGACTTTCGTGGCCTTATACGTCCTTCTTCGGCACATTATGCCAAGGCATCCACTGAATGCTTTATTTGAGTAGCTTGATTAATACTTAATTCAATTACTTAATTAAAAGCAAAATTTACAATGCTGATTACGATGCTTTCATACTCTTCACTTGTTAAGGAGCAATCACATAGCGGTTTTTAGCTGCTAGGTTCTAGATTCTAGGATTACTCCTAGAAGCTAAAATCAGATAGCTAACTGGCCCACCTTGTGGACCGTATCGGGCTCGAACCGATCACCTCTTCATTGCAAATGAAGTGCTCTACCAGATGAGCTAACGGCCCATTCGATAAAAAATCCCGCTTGAACGGGATATCTTCTCTAAAAAATGTGAAAGCGACTTAACACTGGAGGCCTGGAGTCCTCTCATATCGATATGTGTAAAGTGTATTCAACATAGATTAGTGAAAAGCTCTCCCGAGCAAGGAATGATTGTACTCTATATATTAGGCTATGGTCAAGACCTAATGTGGGTGCGCAAAGAATCGAACTTTGGACCTCTTTCTTATCAGGAAAGCGTTCTACCACTGAACTACGCACCCCAAAGCTACGAGTGTGATTTTAACATAAATCCTGGAGGGTTTAAATAAAGCTTAACGAATACTGAAATCCTCGTAGTGGCGTGGGCCACCTACTCTGCCTTCTTCATGAAATACTGTTTTACATTCGACAGTAAAACCCTCTTGGAGAGTGATAGCTGCCCTGGCTAAAGCTAAGGCAATCTCGGATGGCATACCCAGGCTATCGATTAAACTAGTCGTAATCAACTCTGGCGTGTATTTAGATGGGTATAATTGATTCAATAGAGTATGGTTAGCAAGAGTGGTGGTGGCATTTCGCCAAATGGCGCGACCACATTCGTCTACTTCACCTGACAATAATCTCGATTTAACAGACGGATCTTTTTTACCGGTAACTTCTATTGCTGGTGTCATATTGCTATTATCTCTGGTAGTAAATAAACCGCCATTTTATGGTAAAAGCTTGAGCTCTGCCTGGATAAAGCCATCTAGATCGCCATCAAGGACATTGTCGGCCTGGCTAGTCTCATAATCGGTGCGATTGTCTTTGACCAACTTGTACGGATGAAGCACGTAAGAGCGGATCTGGTTGCCAAAACTGGCGATGATGTGGCCACCCTTGACGCCTTGCATCTCGGCTTTCTTTTTGCTTTCTTCCAACTCCCAGAGCTTAGCCTTGAGACGAGTCATCGCCACTTCGCGATTTCTTTGCTGATAACGCTCTTCGGTGCAGACTACGGTAAAGCCCGTTGGCTTGTGAATGAGGCGTACTGCCGTACTAACTTTGTTAACATTTTGGCCCCCGTGGCCCCCAGCGCGGAAGAACTGCCACTCAATATCTTCGTCGCGAACAACCACATCATTGTTATCCTCGGCAACATCTGGCATTACCTCTAAGAGCGAAAAGCTAGTTTGCCTAAGATTGTCGGCGTTGAAAGGGCTTTGGCGAACGAGCCGATGAGTACCTTGCTCTCTTTTGAGTAAGCCATAAGCATTTTTGCCTTTGAGAAGAACTGTCGCAGATTTGATCCCTGCTTCATCGCCACGCGTTTCATCCAAAATCTCATACCCCCAACCCTGTCTTTCGCCGTAGCGCAAGTACATACGATAGAGCATCTCGCTCCAGTCCATCGCCTCGGTACCACCTGCACCAGCATGGATAGATAGGATGGCGTTGAGGCCATCATAGCGGCCCGAGAGGTAAGTCTCTGTTTCTAGCTTTTCGAGCGCTTTCTCGGCTTGGCGGGTATATGTACTTGCATCTTTTTGGAGCTCTTCGTTCTCGGTATTCTCAGCTAGCATCATCTCGGCAGTCTCACTATCTTCGATTGCTCTTTTGACCTCGGCGACAATATCTAGAGTATCGTCGATATTGCTTAGTCGCTGCGACTTGTCCTGAGCATTTTCTCGACCCCAAAAATCTGATGCCTCCATCTCCTTGAGAAGAGCAGCTTTTTCAAGCTTGATTTCATCGAGCTTAAGCTTGACGGCAAGATCGGCTAATCGACTAGATAAATCGGACATGAAGCTATTGTAGCATCAGCGTTTTATGAACGAATTTGTTGTTTTGGATCAAAGAAACTCTCAACTGCTAGATTTTGCAGCTGCTTATCATTTGATGAATCGTCTTTATCGGTTGCAAACATGCCAGTTTTAAGACGAGAAACTAGTGACTTATATTGATTACTAGCTTCTGCAAACTCTTTACCCGTGACTTGTAGTTTGCCAGAGTTATATGCCTCAACAAATTGATTGGCTTGTTCGTCTGACAACTCAATTGAATTAGTCATGTGTCGAATTGCTTTACCAAAAGCGATTCTCTGGACTATTTTGGCTTCCTCCTGAGCTCTAGTTACTACTAGCTCCAAAAGACCTGGATCACCTTGAATCATGTCCATCATCTCGCCAATTTCGTATTTTTGAGCATCTAGATTTCGAATAATGAGATCCCTGGAGTATTGTGCTTGTAGGGCCATTTCTTTAGTGGAAGTACTATTGGCAATCTTGTTTACTATTTTGTCGAACCAACCCTCTTGTTCCTGTCTTTTTATCCATCCATCTGCGCGGTTACTTGCATCTTCCAATGCTATATGGTTGGGTGAAGCGTCATACTTATCCATTGCTGCTTGACGCCGTAGATCAGTATCGGCAATACTTACAGGTGAACGACTATCAAAAGCGTCTCTGACAATATTGGTATCAGCTAGAATCCCAATTGCCTTAACAGCTAAGTTTTCCCCAGTAACTACAGGAGTAAGTGATAATGGTTCACCATCAACGCGTGGATTAACTTCTGTTGTTGTCATAGATTGGCTCCTAGATATTATTAAAATATTACTAGGAGTCATTATGAGAGAGAGAGAGAGAATTGTCAAATACAATGCGGAGAAGGATAAAGTTCGATGGTTCGAACTATCGAACTACTCATAAAGGTCAGACCTTGACTAGGAAATTAGGCTTCTGACGATATCGACGTTTCTTTGGTCTGGGCCCATTTTGTCTGTTCCAGGAACCTCGAGGAGGAGTGGAAGAGTGGCAAGATTCTTGTGATTGAGCAATCTACGCATGCCGGTAACGCCAATTTCGCCTTCGCCAATATTCTCGTGCATGTCGCGGTGGCTACCGGTAACAGTTTTACTATCATTAAGATGCAGCACTACCAACTTGTCCCAGCCAATATACTTTTCGATATCTACAATCCACTGATTAAATCCTGATTCGGCAGCTAGATCATATTCTCCCTCATGGGTATGAGCCGTATCAAGACAAATTTTGAGCCGATCTGAAGGGATAGAAACGAGGATTTCGTGGAGCTCCTCCAGGCTGCCTATCTTGCCGTTTTGGCCGGCATCGTTTTCCAAAACCAGAATTGAGTCGAGAGGTGTTTTGTTGAGTACGTCCTGAATCTGAGTAATGACTTGGGAGCGAACTACCCCCCACCCCCTACCCTGATGACTACCGATGTGAAGAATAACCCCTGCTGCGCCAATGGCCGCACTATTCTCCATATCCATAATGAGAGCAGTTTTACTCTTTTCAACAAGCTCAGAGTTGTCGGAAGCTAGATTGGTGAGGTACAGCGCATGAATGTATACAGGAGAGAGATCAAGCTCTATGGCCCGAGCTCTGAAAGATAGCGCTGATTTTTGATCGTATGGCGAGCGAGCCCACATGCGTGGGCTCCCAGCGAATATTTGCATGCAGTTGCCACCGATTGCGAGAGTATTGTTGATTGCGTTATTTATGCCACCTGATGTACTAACGTGAGCGCCGATGCGCCTCATTTTGTGGTCTTCTCGTAGTTGGTGATGACGCCTTGGCAATAAGTGTATTGAGCAGTTTCGGCGGCTTTTTTGCCAGTCTCAAGTAAGCCAGACTTTTCAACCATGGCTCCCAATACGCTGCCTGTAGTTTGAGTAAAAACCGTTGCCTGAGAAACTGTCTTGTTGGCCTCAGACTGAAGAGCTGGAACGCTAAATCCTTGCCCACTACGATAGGTATTGTAGAGAGTAAGCCCCCCAAGGCCGATGGCAATTAGAAAAACTAAACGAATTAACGAGCCCATACTATTAATAATACTCTATTCATACCGCAAAGCCTCAATTGGCGAGAGCTGAGCGGCTTTCCTAGCTGGAACAACACCAAAGATAACACCTGTCATCCAAGACACAAAAAAGGCAAGAGCAACAGATCCAACACTTGGGGTTGCTGGGACGAATTGATTAATAATTGCTGAGATGCCAATCCCAAGAAGGATTCCGACTATCCCTCCTGCCGAACTAAGAGTTGCGGCCTCGATCAAAAACTGCACCATAATCACATTGGGAGTGGCCCCAAGTGCCTTCCGTAGCCCAATCTCTTTGGTACGCTCTGCGACAGAAACTAACATGATATTCATAATGCCAATCCCTCCAACCAAAAGAGAAATCGCTGCGATACCAGTAAGAGCACCGGTAACTGCGCTAAGAATAGTGTTAATCGTCTTTAAGATCTCGGATTGGTCTGTCACTGAAAAATCGTCGGCTTTGAGCCGCCTTAATAACGCGCGCGTAATGAGCGCCTTGCCGCGAGCCACCTCTGTGTCTTTGCTTATCTGAGCTAAGAAAAATTGTGGTGCTATGTAGTCTAGTGTGGCGCGGCCAGTCTCAAATGGAATGTATGCAAAACTATCTATGTCTGGGCCACCAAAGCCACCAGCCGCCTTGGCCTCTAGCACGCCAATTACCGTGAATCTAATATTACTTACAGTAACTTCTTTGCCTATTGCATCGGCTGAGCCAAATAGCTTGTCTTTGATCTTGGGCCCAAGCACCACAACCTTGCGCTTGCCATCGTTATCTGAGGCGGAAATAAAGCGCCCTTGTGCGGCAGTAAAATTTCGCATTACCGCGTATTCTGGCGTTGTGATTGTCAAAGTACCATTGTTTTTCTTTGTGCCATAACGAATTTCTGCGCCAGATTGAATTAGCGGGGCAACCAAAGTTATTGGATCGCCAATTTTGGCGATAGTAGCGCCGTCTGCAATATTAAATTTACTTTTACTTTGACCAGGGCCACTTTGCGAAAATCCACCCGATTGATTTAATAATTCGCCTGGAGCTATATACAAAAGATTGCTCCCAAGACTTGCAAACTGCGTGGTTACCAAGCCCTTGAGCCCGTTCCCAATCGAAACAAGGAGAATAACTGCGAGAACTCCAATAATTACCCCCAAAGTCGTGAGGAAGGTACGAGCTTTGTTGCGGGTAAGAGACACAAAAGCACTTGACCAAATAAGACGAAGGTTCATCATTTGGAATCCTCCACAATCTTTCCATCAAACATTTTGACTTGGCGCTCTGCCATTTTGGCAATTGCTGGATCGTGAGTAACGATGATTACTGTCTTGCCGTCTTTGTGAAGCCCCTTAAGAATCGAAACAACTTCGGCACCAGACTTGCTGTCGAGATTGCCTGTGGGCTCGTCGGCAAAAATAATCTTGGGGTCATTCATAAGTGCGCGTGCTATTGCCACACGTTGTTGCTGGCCACCAGAGAGCTGGTTGGGGTAGTTGGAGAGGCGAGATCCAAGACCAACTTTTTCGAGAAGACTTACTGCGCGAGCTCTGGCTTCGATTAGATTTTTCTTGCCAGAATAATAAAATGGCAACAAAACATTCTCTACACTACTTGTTTTGGGGAGCAAATTGAACTGTTGAAAAATAAAACCCAGATATTCATTGCGGAGCTTGGCGAGCTCTACCTCGCTATATTTGAGTGTATCTTTGCCCAAGAATTTGAGATCCCCCGAGGTGTACTTGTCCAATAGCCCAATAATCTGAAGCATTGTGGATTTGCCAGAGCCAGATGGGCCAATAATTGCTACCAACTCACCCTCGCGAATCTTGAGATTGATCCCATCGAGGACGCGCAATGTATTGTCCCCAAGCTGATATTCTTTGACGATATTTTGAAGTTCTAAAACAATATTATTTGCCATATACGACCGTATCACCAGATGCTAAGCCTTCTGTGATCTCGACGTTAGTGTTGTCGCTTGCACCAAGTTTGACATTTTTAACCGTAATTGATTTGTCGGAATTTTCTAGATTGACTGTTGCAGCCTTGCCAGTTTCGGTAACGGCTTCGATCGGGAGAACTAGCGCGCCGACATGAGTCTCTCTTGTTATGGCAACGGTACCATTGAGCCCGAGGCGCAAAGTCTTGATAACATCTTCGGGGAGATGAACTGTTACCTCATAGGTCGTACCAGTGGTTGTTTCTTTGGCACTATATGCAATACGCTCGACAGTAGAAGCGATGTTAATGTCGGGATAGGCATCGAGAATAATGTGCGCAGCCATACCCTCTTTAATTTTGCTTAAATCACTCTCATCGAGATCGGCTGTAAAAGTGAGAGTTGTTGGGTCAACTATCTGAAAATTGTCGGCGGCAGAAACGTAAACATTGGCGGTTTTTATAGGCGACTTGACGAGGATACCATCGATTGGGCTAGTGAGGCTTGAGAGCTTGAGCGAGAGATCTTGGAGCTCGACATTGATGACACTATTGTCGAGAGTATATTGAGTCTTTTCGAGAATACGACGAAGAGCTTGATTGACATCGCCATCATTTTTTTGCTTTGTATAAGTATCTTGCGTAGTGTCGAAATCAGCGCGACTACTAGCAAAAAGATTGAGCTGCTGCTTGAGAGCGAGATTAAGCTGCCTAGTATCTAGGCGAGCAATTGTAGCCCATTTTTTGACAGTGTTGCCTTCCTGAAAAGGCGCATAAGTTACAAGGCCTCCTGCAAGAAAGTGAAGATTGGCAAACTTCTCGGCAGTTACCTTGCCCGAGAGTTCGAGTGACTCGGTGAGATCGCGCTTTTCGACTGTAGCGTGCTTAAGAGTTGGGCTAACATTGGGCTTAGCAAAGTACCAATATCCACCTGCAGCAGCAGCAACTACAATAACCAATACCCAGATAGGAATCTTTTTGAACATAGAGCCATTCTACAGGTGAAAACTGTTTTTAGCTAGGACTACAATCTCTCAACAAATATACCAATAAGAGTTGCTATATCACTTCTTGGAAATATATGTCGGGGAGCAGAGAATCGAACTCTGGCTGCATGACCCCCAGCCACGCATTCTACCATTAAATTACTCCCCGCCTACGCTAAAGCTTCGGCGGGCAGGCCCGCTTGACTCTAGTCTATCAAAGCTTCGGCGGGCAGGCCCGCTTGGCTAGACTACTTGATTATTTTAGCACAACAAGATTTCATTGGACCCTAATTTGAAATTAGTAATTAGGGGTTTGCGGGAGGTCGATTTTTAATAAAAGCAGGAAGTGGGCTTAAGTAGCAAAAAGAGTTGATTTGGTGTGTGCTTTGGCCGTGTACATCC